>JACPAH010000007.1 GCA_016180925.1 Candidatus Aenigmatarchaeota archaeon | reverse complement strand
GAGATTATCCACCTGTCTTCGGGAAGCATGGCGCTTTCCATGCCTTCCTCGCCGGCGTAGCTTTTCACGAAGTTGAACGTGTTTTCTATCACCACAAAAGACTTCGACACGTTCTCGACGTCTATCCACTTGAAGTAGAAGTCATCCCACGGGGGCGATGAAAGGAGGTACATCCTCAGGACGTCGGTTCCGTATTTCTTCACGACCTCTTCCGGCCCCACCACATTGCCCTTGGATTTGCTCATCTTCACGCCGTGGGCGTCCAGGACGAACCCGTGGAAAAGTATGCTGGTGAACGGGGATTCGCCGAATGTTATGACGGAGGTGATAAGCTGGGAGTTCCACCATCCCCTTATCTGGTCAGGGCCCTCTATCTCCAAATCCGTTTTCCAGAAGCTTTTGGAAAGATTCTTGTTCTTTGGATAGCCTAACGATGCCCACGAAGCAAGGCCTGAATCAAACCACACATCGAGAACGTCCTTTATCCGCTCCATCTGCGAGCCGCAGGCGCATTCCAGCTTCACTTCGTCTATATATGGCCTGTGGAGGTCCTTCAACTGCTTTCCCAGCTCCTTCATGCTGCCAACCACCCTGACCTTGTCGCATTTTTTGCATGCCCATATCGGGAGCGGAATGCCCCAATACCTCTGCCTCGATATTGGCCAGTCTCCCAGGCTTTCCAGCCAATTGCCGAACCTTTGCTTGGCCCATTGCGGATACCATGAGACTTTTTCGTTCTCTTCAATGAGCTTCTTCCTTATTTCAGTGACCTTGAAGAACCACTGCGGGACGGAAAGCTGGAGCAGTGGCGAGTTGCATCTCCAGCATTGCGGATAGTCATGAGTTATAGCCTCTTCGCGGAGGAGCAGGCCCTTTTCCTGGAGGTTCTTTATTATGAGCTTGTCCGCGTGCTTCACGAACATGCCGGAAAACTTACCGCACTCGTCGTTGTATGTGCCGTTCATATTCACAGGGGATACGACAGGAAGTTTGTTTTCCATACCGACCTTGTAGTCTTCCTGGCCGTGGCCGGGTGCTGTATGCACGAGGCCGGTACCCGTGTCGAGCGTCACGTGCTGCTCCGATAGAACGATGCGATGGGCGTTTGGGAGGTTTTTCTGGAAATGGAATTCGTTCTTTAGAGGGTGCTCATATTTCAACCCTTCCAGCTTCCGGCCTTTGAACGTTTCGATGACATCATAGTCTTCTATTCCGATATTTTTCGCTACCGTCTCCAGCAGCTCCTTTGCGAGTATAAGTTTCATCCCGCCGCTCTGTATCTTCACGTAGTCGGCATCCGGCTTCGCCATGACGCCCGTATTTGAGGGAAGCGTCCACGGGGTCGTTGTCCATATCACTATGAACTCGTCCTTCTTCCCGTGCACCTTAAATTTCACATACACCGATGGGTCGGAAACCTTCGCGTATTCTATCTCGTTGTATGCCACGGCGGTTTCGCAATGGGAGCATACGTGGACTGGGTACAGCCCCCTGTACAGCAGGCCTTTTTCAAATGCAATCTTGAAAGTGGCCCAGGCGCCTTCTATGTATTCGTTATCAAGCGTAAGGTAAGGATTTTCCCAGTCCATCCATACCCCCAGGTCGGAGAACTGCCTGTTCATTATTTCTATGAATTTCGTGGCGAAATCCCGGCATGCGAGGATGAATTTCTCCACTCCGAGCCTCTCTATGTCGGCCTTTGATTTTATTCCGAGCTCTTTCTCCACCTTGTTTTCTATCGGGAGGCCGTGCGTGTCGTAGCCCGGCCTGTCCCATACGTCGCGCCCCTTCATCCTCCAGAATCTTATATATGCGTCCTTCAGGACCTTGTTCCACGCCGTCCCCATATGGATGTAGCCGGTGGCGTAGGGCGGCCCGTCAAGGAAATAGAACTTGTCCCCTCCGCGCTTCTTCAGCCTGTCGTATACCTTCTTCTTTTTCCAGTATTCCTTTGTCTTTTCCTCTTCATCGCGCCTCATAGATACACTTATTACAACTTCTTGATAAAGATTAAAATTCTTTCATTGCCATACTTATTATTCAGTGGTTTCTATGGAGTGCGAGATGTGCGGTTCTGCGAAAGGCCTGAAAAAAGCCTGGGTGGAAGGCACGCTGCTCCATGTATGCGAGAGATGCGCAAAATTCGGCAGCGTTGTGGAGGAGTCCGCCGCCCTGCCGGCCAGGAAATCCCGCGAGCCTGAGATAAAGGAAAGCGTCATTGAACCGGATTTCGCCACGATGGTCAGGGATGCCAGAATGTCTTCGGGGATGACAGTCGAGGGGCTTTCAGGAAAGATTTCCATTTCACCATCCGTTTTGAACAGGATTGAAAGGGGGATGAGGCCCACCGATGAGGTGGCGTCGCGCCTGGAAAAGGCCCTCAGAATAAAGCTCCTTGGAGCCTGCACGGAAGGCCGGAAAACTTCCGTTCCTGCCCATCACCTGACGCTCGGCGACATAGCGGAAATCAGGGTGCGGAAGAAGTAATCATCAGGGCCGCGGCCGGGATTCGAACCCGGAAGAGGGGATTTCTGCAGCATGTTCCACAGTCCCCTATGTTGCCGTTACATTACCGCAGCCACTGAACAGACTTTGTTCTGCTAATTATAAATCATAACTTACATCCCACGTTTTCTTTAAATACGTATTTTCATCTATTGATAGTGGTGACAAAAATGTCCATCCAGACAAGAAGGGGTCTACTTCACTGCGCGCAGGAAGCGCGGCTTGTCTAGTTCTTACAACATACAAGTCACCATTGACGAGAAAGGCAGAATCCTTTTGCCCGCTGCAATAAGGCGGACGCTGGGCCTTGAGAAGGGCGAGAAGCTCCGCCTAGAAATGGCGATTTCTGAGAATATAGTTGTGATGAGGAGGAGCGGTATTTATGAGAAATATATATGAGGCTAAGGCGCAGGAAAGCGCTGGCCGACTTCACGTATCTTGTGACAAAGGACGTAACAGAAGCCCTTGAAAGAAAATTCGGCTACGCGCTGGCGGAAGATGCAAAAGAACGGATAAATTTCATTGAGGACAGATTTCTCCGTGAATTTTGGGCATATATACCGGGTTCAGCGTCTCCTGCGGAGATTGACGCGGCTTGTTTGTCAAGAGATATTGAATTGGAGGCCGGAAGAAGCAAATATCCTGTCGTGAGCCTTGACAGGATATACATGCCGAATGCCGACAGGTATTTGGAAGTCACGAGAATAACCAACCCGAAGACAGGAAAAGTAACGATCGGGCCGCGCCCGGGAAGCATAGCCCTGAAAGAGCAGGTTTCTGGCATAAGGGCGCTGGGAAAGATTTCGCTTGCCGATGTAGGGATGTTTGATGGAAATACATTATTGGAAATTTGCAGTCTTCTGGAAGGATGTGGGATTGAAATAGGCGAAATTTATCTGGGCATTTCGGGAAATGAAGCCTACAGAAGAATAAGCGGCAGCAGGAGAGTCAATGCATTGAATTTATTCGACCTGTACGAGTGGGTGGAACTCAGGGATTTTTTTGGCATAGACGGAAGGAATGTCGGTGCATCCAATGGAAAAAGACGGTTTATGCCATATTGGGAAAATCTTTCAGGCTGGGCGAGCATTTCATCGCCAAACGAAAGATGTGTGGAAAGGATGTGCAAGAGATACAATAAAATGCTTCTGGAAGTCTTGGAAGAGGGAGGATTTGATATGGAAAGGATAGGCGATATAGAGGAATATGAGGCAGGAAAGCTTATAGCGTAAAGGAGCAATGATTAATTATGAAATTCCAGACGCCGCGCGGCACGCGGGACTTCATGCCGGAAGAAATGTGGAAACGCAGGCAGGTCTTTGACAGCCTGAGGAATGTCTTCGAGCTGTATGGATTCGGCGAGGTGCAGACCCCCGCATTCGAGGAGATTTCCCTTCTGACCTGCAAGGGCTCCCTGGGACAGGAGGCCGTGAAGGACATATACCGCTTCAAGGACAAGTCTGGAAGGGAATTGGGGTTGCGTTTTGACATGACTACGCCTGTCGCGAGGATAGTGGTGGGCATGAAAAGCCTGCCCAAGCCGGTGAAGCTCTACTACATAACTAACATGTGGCGCTATGAGGACGTGACGAAGGGAAGGTCGCGGGAGTTCTGGCAGGCCGGCGTCGAGCTCCTGGGTTCGGCGTCGCCGCAGGCCGATGCCGAGATACTCCGCATTTTCATAGATTCCATGACGGCGCTGGGGCTGAAGGACTTTACCGTCAGGATAAACAGCAGGAAGATACTGGATTCGTTCGCCGACAAACTGAAGATAAAGGACAGGGATGAAGTTTTCCGCATCATAGACAAGCTTGATAAGAAGGGGAGGCAGGAAGTCTACAAGGAATTGAAGAAGAGGCTGAAGGAGAAGAAGGCGAAGCAGGTCCTGGATTTCATATTGTCGCCAGTCGATTCTGCAAGGAGCGCCGCCGATACTTCGGACATAGATGCCATAATGAATGCCCTTGACGAGAAATACAGGAGGTATGTCAGGCCTGACATGAGCATCGCGCGCGGGCTCGAATACTATACTGGATTTGTTTTCGAATGCGTTATTGCAGGCTTTGAAGGGCTTGGAAGCGTGGTCGGCGGCGGAAGATACGACAGCCTGATAGAGAGATACGGAGGCCAGACAACCCCTGCCACGGGGTTCAGCATAGGGATAGAGCGCCTGATGCAGGTCCTGGAGAAGAAAAATCTCATTCAGGAAGCGAAGAAGGCTTCGCTCTATATAGCGACGGTGAATGAGAAATTCATCCCGGCGGCGGTGAAGATGGCCGAAAAGCTGCGCTCCTCCGGCATCCAATGCGAATGCGACCTCATGCCGCGCTCGCTGAGCAAGCAGCTCGACTACGCAAGTTCGAAGAAGATAGGACATGTCATAGTGCTCGGCGAGAAGGAGATGGCTTCAGGCACTTACAAGCTCAGGGACATGAAGAGCGGGGAAGAGAAGGAGTTCAAAGACATGTCCTTCCTGAAATCTCTGCTTTAAAAATTACTGTCATTAATGTTAGAATAATAGAAATACCGGCCGCTCACGTGAAAGGGCGTCCCGCACTCCGAACATATTATGTCGGCCTTTGTCTTGCTGGTCCTGACTTTATCAGAACCGCACACAGGGCAGTTCATATCCAACTCCTCATTTCCTCTTCACTCCGAGAACATAGGTTCTCCCAAGACAGTTCCGCATCTCTGGCAGAAGACATCAAACCTCTTGTCCTCGATTATCCTGCTGGAACCGCATTCTGGACAATGCATATTCTCACCCCATCGGCAAGAGCGTCATTGTATCGACTCACACCACTATAATGTCTACTCATCGGTTATAATAGTGATTTATGGAAAACGAAATATGTTTTACAATCCGGAAAAGTATATAACCAATACCACTGAGTGGGAAATAATCTGTCAGCTATATCTGATGTCAAAATCGTTCCCGTGGATTATTCCGGCACCATATGATATGGATATGAACTCGAAAGGTTCGGTTATTTCTGTAAATCCATGCGGTTCTTTTGCCACTTTGATGACAACATCACCCTCGGTGACAATGCGGCAATCATTTCCCAAAGTTCTGGCTCTTCCTTTTGTGATGACCATTGTTGCTGCGCATTCATGCTCATGAAGCGGTATCTCCCCTCCGGGCATTACTTCCACTTTGAGAACCTGAACCCCTCCGTCAGAAAATAACCTGCTGACAGCCGTTTCCCTGCATCCCGGCACGGAAATTTTTTCAGTTTCCATTGATATTCCTCCGAAGATTCTTTTGAAACGCATTGCAGTCATCTGAATAGGCAAACTGCGCGTATAATTTTGGTGTCTATCCGTTTGCAATACCGCATTCCACGCAGAATTTTATGCCCATCTCCAGGATGAATCTGGACGAGCCACACTCCATGCACTTCATATAAATTCTATGGTTTTCCCACTTAATAGGATTTTATATTCCAGAGAATATAATTATGAGGCTTAAAAAGTTTTCGGAAGACGTATAATAGACTCTTACTTCTTGAAGGATAGGTGATTGAATGCAGAAAATAGTGCCGGATACGAGCGTACTTATATCCGGGATAATAACGGGAATGATAGAAAAAGGCGAGATGAAGGATGCCGAGATAATAATACCGGAGTTCGTCATAGAGGAACTCAGGGCCCAGGCGTCAAAGGGGCGCGAAACCGGATTTCGCGGCCTCGAGGAGATAAAGAGGCTCAGGTCTCTGGAAAGCGACAGGATAAAGCTCGTCAGGATAGGCCGGAGGCAGACAATGGAAGAAATACAGCTCGCGAAATACGGCAGGATAGACGCCCTTATCCTTGATGTCGCAAGGGACGAGAAAGCAACAATCTTCACGTCTGATTATGTCCAGTCGACGGTCGCGGAAGCTGAAAATGTCGTCACGAAATATTTTCCACCATATGAGAAGAAGCAGTCGACCAAGCTGTCTGAGATGCTTACGCCCGATACGATGAGCCTTCACATCAAGGAAGGCACGGTCCCCGTCTCAAAGAGGGGGACGCCGGGAAACTTCTCCCTCGTCAGGCTTTCCGACGAGCCGATTCCGGCCGAGAAGATAGAGGAGATAATAAAGGAAGTCATGGATGCGACGCGTTATGAGAGCGATTCATTCATCGAGGTCGGGGGCCATTCCGCCAGCGTCGTGCAGTTCGGCGATATGAGGATAGTTATTGCAAGGCCCCCTTTCTCTGACGGCGTCGAGATGACGGTCGTGAGGCCGGTCGCAAAGCTTTCGCTTTCGGACTACGATATATCGGAAAAGCTCATGGAACGCCTCGAAAAGAAGGCGGAGGGCATACTGATAGCGGGCGCGCCTGGCTCCGGAAAGTCAACGTTCGCGGCTGCCATGGCCGGGCTGTTCGAGTCCAAAGGCAAGATAGTCAAGACAATGGAATCTCCGAGGGACCTCCAGGTCAGCAAGGAGGTGACGCAGTATTCGAAGCTCAGGGGGAGCTTCGAAAACACCGCCGACATACTGCTTCTTGTCAGGCCGGATTACACGATATTTGACGAGGTGAGGAAGACGGAGGAATTCATGGTTTTCTCGGACATGCGTCTGTCAGGCATCGGCATGCTGGGAGTCGTGCATGCTACCGACCCCGTAGATGCCGTGCAGCGCTTCATAAGCCGCATAGAGCTCGGCGTCGTCCCGCACATAGTGGATACTATAATATACATAAAAAACGGGAAGATAGAGAAGACATATACGCTCGGCCTTACCGTCCGCACGCCTACGGGCATGACTGAAGCCGACCTCGCAAGACCTATTGTGGAAATAAGGAACTTCGAAAACAACAGCCTTGAGTACGAGATATACACATACGGCGAGGAAAATGTCATAATACCGGTCAAGGCCCAGAAGAAGGAGTCTCCGATAGGAAGGCTCGCGAAGAAATACATAATGTCCGAGATATCAAAGTTCGACAGGCATGCTGAAATAGAGCTCGTAGGCGACGAGAAGGTGGTCGTGCGCGTTGAAAACGACGTCATATCCCGCATCATAGGTAAGTCCGGCTCGACCATAAAGCAGCTCGAGGAAAAGCTGGGGCTGAGGATAGAGGTATTGCCGAAGGTCGAGACGTTCGGCAGCGAAGTCCGGCTTGCCGTGGAGGAGACGGGCGCTTACATATGCATGAAATTTGACGAAAGCCTCGTGAACAGCGTGGCCAACTTTTACGTCGGCGGCGAATATCTATTCTCCGCTACTGTAGGGAAGAAGGGCATAATACGGGTTGGCAAGGACAGCGACACCGGAAAAAGCGTGATGAAGGCCGTCATAAGGAATGAGCTGAATGCCTTTGTATAAAGCCTTTTAACTATTTTTTACTGATTTTTTGTCCCTGCTATTGGGATTTAGAAAAAGCATCAATTTCGAGTCAGCAGTGAAAAAAGAGAAATTGGAAAGGTATTTGAATATAGTAAAGAATGCTGATACGTCCCTGAAGAAAAAGTCCTCGTATGAAAAGAGGAAAGCTCAGCTTGGATAGAGCACCTGCCTCCTATCGGCACGGAGGTGAACCGAGCCGCAAGGCGATGAGGACGATGCCGGTTGATAGCAGGGGGTCGCGCGTTCGAATCGCGCCGGGGACGCTGAAGGCGGAAAAATCTTTATATCGGGCTTGTTCTAATAAGTAAATAGTGGATGATAGATGAAGTTTTTGATAGCGTTCATAGTATTTGCTGCTGTTCTGGTCTCCCCTGCGCTTGCCATAGGCAATGTTACAGTGAACGGAACCAGCCTAGCCCCTTCTTACGTTAATACAAGGACTGTATACAGCTTTCTCAACCTCTCTTTCAATGCAACTGCCGAGGAAGTCAATGTCACATCGCTCAACATAACCATAAAAGGCGTCGGAGTCGAGAACATCACCCTGGTGAGGCTGATAAACGAGACTGGCTCTATAATAGCGACAAACACGACGTGGAACACGACGACAAACCACACTGTTCTCAGCCCCTCGGGCGGATTCAACATCACGCTGTGGCAGAACAGGTCAATGATAGTCGAGATAAACATAAGCAGGAATGCGACAAGGACGTCAACTTTCGCCGTTAACATGAGCTTTGGCCTGACTACAAACAACTCGGCTGATAACGTGTCCACGCTCGGCGCGCAGTCGTCAAGCGCCCAGGTTCAGGATTTGCACGTGAACGGCACACTGACGCCGCGTAATGTCGACACCAACGTGATAAACCAGAGTTTTGTTTATTCGTTCATATATGAAGGCCTGGACAGGATATACGGCTTCAACATAACGCTTCCTTTCGGGTTCGGCACGCCTTACGTCTCTAATGTCGAGGATTCCAGCAACCTGAGCGCTGCTTCCAGCGACTATTCAGCCACTACTTCGGCCAGAAGCCTTAATATTTCTTTCGGAAGCGGCGGCACCACCCTCAGAGCCGGGCCGAGGATAAAGGTGTTCTTCAATGCAACGACCAATGCGTCCACGATAGTCAGTGTTGCTATAAATTCCACTGTCTCCGGTTCGAACTTCACTGTGCTTCCGACGAAAACTAACAGCACCGTGAACAACGTCACGATGAAGCAGCTTGTCAACGTCTCGTCGGTTTCGATAACGAAAAGCACGGCACTCGTGAACGGCACGGACTTCTGGGAGTTCAATTTCACGCTCAATTTCACGGCCAACATGAGCGGAAAGCTGCAGATGAACCTGACGAACTGGACAAGCGCCCTTGGAAACATTTCGCTCACAAACTCGACCGGGAACGGATTTTACGCTTCCCTCAGGGACAATGCGAACTGGACGAACATAATGAACGTTACTTATATCTACAATTACTCGATGTCCGTGCAGGGCTGCTGCACCGAAGGCACACTGTATTACGCTGTTATGAGGATGATAATACCGACCGGAACAGTCGTGACAAATTCTTGGTCATCCATATATAATTTCCTGTTCCGCTCTGAATGATAGTGATACTGATGAATTATGGAATGTTCTTGAAAAGCAGGACTTTTCAGAATCTCAAATGCACAAAAACGCTGAGTTTTTGGCATCTCGGAGACATTATTGAATGTCTACGCAGAGAAGCGAAGCTTCTCTTCAGCCTGGCTCTAATAGTGACAGCGGTTTCCGCCGCGTCGCTTGCGGAAACGGGCGGCCAGCTTAATCTGGGCACATCCAACGTGTCAATCGTCACCGGAATCTATGCCTATACGGTGGATTACTGCAACGCAGGATACGAGTGCTTCGGCTATGCGTGCTTCACTGACTGGGATGGCACGGGCGGGGGCGGCAGGGCCGGATGGTGCAACCTCACTTCCATCACCTCATGCTACCACAACGGCACGGCGACTGCGACAGGCTCCTCAGAATGTGACACTTCAACGAGCTATCGCACATGCTCTTCCGGTACGTGGGGCTCGTCCACTTCATGCTCCAGCAACAATACATGCTCTGCCGGCGCGTGTTCCTCTTCGACATCCTCGTCAAGCTCGTCGTCCAGCGGCGGCTCGTCCTCAAGCGCCGGCGACTTCAACCAGAAAATAAGCGTCCTGTCGTCGCCTTCGGACTTCAACATAACCCAGGGGACAAAGGCGCTGAAAACCATTATAATAAAGAATACAGGGAACAGGACACTCTTCAATGTCTCCGTGAGCGTCTCCGGAATTGAAGCGTCGTGGGTGAGCATAGGGCCGGACAGGGTCAACATAACGATAAATGCCAATGCGACCTTCGGGATGGAATTTATAATCCCCTCGGATGCGACAGCCAAGGTTTATGACGTGACGGCGAACGTTGCTACGGGCAACTCTTCCGTGTCAACCTCGGCGGGCTTCAAGGTATTTGTCATCCCGACCGAGGAGACGGTGCAGAGAGAAATCATTCCCAATTACAACAACGCGTCTTCCAGGCTTTCCGAACTTGAGAAAAAGGTGGAGGGCCTTGGGGAGACGTGCACAGACGTAAAGATCCTTGAAAGCAACCGGGACGAGATAAGGGAAAAGATGAAGAAAATCCAGGAGTACCTGGATGCCAAGGACTACGTCAGGGCAAACACCCTTATCGAGGAGGTCACGAAAGGCCTTGACGAGCTCAACCAGAAGATACTGAACACGGCGCCTGGCACGTGCGGCCTGGGCATTAATGTCGACCCTGTCTACATTATTGCCGGCGTCGCTGGCGTCGGCATCGTCGGGGTTCTCGCATACCTGTTCTGGCCCCAGGGCTCCGCGGCCGGATACCATCCGGAAAAGGGATGGACGCAGCCAAAACAGCAGAAGCCGCCCAAAAAGAAGAAGGATGAATTTCTGTACGACTTCAAGAGGGGGAAGTAGCTCGCTTCCTTTTCTTTTCCACCAGGCCTTCCTTTGCGACCTGCTGTATGAAATTGAAGTTCTCCTTCAGGCCTTTCCTCATGGGCTCTATCAGGTTCCGCAGCTCGTCCGACAGAGCCGAGTCGTAAAGCCTGTCAAGCAGCCTGCTGTACGAAGTGAAAAGATAGTCCCTGTCTTTCTTCAGCTTTGCATTGTCTTTCTGCATCTGCATGATGACGGTTTTGAAGAACCTGAAGCTCTCGTCGCTCCTGTCAAGCCTCCTTTCGGTGCTCTTCTCCAGGGAATTGAGCTTTTTCTCCAGCTTTTCCATCTTCTCGTCTTTCGAAAGGAAAATGTCCATGAAATCACCTGGGGCAGAATATCGTGCAGCATTTCTTGACGCAAGCCGCATCATCTTCGCCGGCTGTGCACAGCTTAATGCCCACACATACTTTATCTGTTAGGTCGTTCAAATCACTGCTTGTGATGCCGTTAAAGTTCTCGCACTTCGGGTCGGCAGTTGCAATCCGTCCGCATATCTCGGCGCGCTGCCTCTGCAGGCTTATCTCCTGCTGCGCCGGCCCGGACTGGCTGGTGAAGAAGAACAGGAGTATTGTCAGGACGAGCACTGCAAGTATGATGAACACCACCGTTTCTATCGCAAGTGAAACTCCTTTCATTCTACGCACCGCAGGATATTATCATTTCCGGAATGTTCTGGCCCGGGCCTATTTTCTGTCTGTCTAGCAGGCCTTGGATATTAGTTGCCGCGCCGCACGTATATAGCTTTCCTCCCGAGCATGCCATGATATCCTGCCCTTCCCACAGGAATACATGGGAGCCCTGGTATAATGTGCAGTCGATTGCCGGGAGGTAGCCCTCCGCGCCTATCCGGAGCTGCATCGGCAGCTTGTAGAACCTGTTGGCGTCGTCATCGTAGAAATAATAGCCGCTGTCGGTTTCTTCCTCCACGACCACCGGCTCGTCCGTGCCGCTGAAGCCGCATGTGCGGAGCGTCGTTTCGCTGCAGTCTATGAAGTTGCACGGGTTCAGCTTGTTTCCGCCCTCGTCCCGCACCTCAAAATGCAGGTGCTTTCCTGAAGACCTTCCTGTATTTCCCATCATGCCGACAATCGTATCAGGGCTGCTAGCCGGGTCGTAATCGAACTCGTCGCCTGCGTTCATGCCGGTACTTTCAAGATGCGCATACAGGAAGTAGAGCTTTCCCTCTCCTGTGTCGTATTCAAGCTCGACAAAATTCCCGTAACCGCCTCCGCATATGCTGTCGCCTACCGCACACACATTGCTGGTTCTCGAGACCTTCATGGGGACTGGCAGGGATGCTTTCGGGAAGCTGGGATATACTGCGTCCTCATACGACGAATCGTCGGGCTCGCCGCTTCCTATGTCGAGCCCCTTGTGGGCGCCGCTGCCGCGCTCCCCCTTTCTTGCCTCGTCGAAGCAGCTTGTTATCCTCCTGCTGTCGGTCGGCCACTGCCAGCCGAACGTCTTGCTCGCGTCCTTCTGGAGGCCTATTCTAATCTCCCTCTTGGACTTCGTGGATTTTTCCGAGAAGCTTGCGTCAACATTGTAATGAAGAGCCAGGCCGCTTTCTCCGGGAAGCGCCTCGAATGACATGGCATTTTCCTTCACGCTCACGTCAAGATTGGGCGCCGAAGGCATCTGCGAATTCATGACGCCCTTTATTCTGCTTATATAACTTGATTTGCTGTCGCCCGGTGCCAGGACAAAATTCCCGCTTCCATCAATTACAGGCGCGCCATTTCCGTCAATTTCCGGCACGGATTCCTGGTAAAGAGTCGCAGCGTCGAATGTTTCGTCCCTGTAAACGAGGTTTCCGTCTATGTCAACCAGTCCGGTTCCATCCGTTTTCCTGGTCATCCTGTCGCGAAGCGTGATGAGGTAGCCGACGGCCTGCCTTGCATTGTCGGCCATGCCGGAGAAGTTTGTCTCTATGGAGACGTCATGAACTATATTTGTGTTTATGCTGCTGGAGACCGATTCCAGATGCACTTCATGGCTCACGCGGTTCCTGATGTTGTCCTGTCCCACGAAAAATTCGGATATTATGTCGTTGTTCTCCGAATTTTTCTCCGGGTCGTCCGTTCCCACGTATATTCTTACGCCGTTTGTGTCGGCCGCCCTCCTTATGTCCTTGTAAGACGAGAATGTCAGGTTCAGGAAGTGCGACATCAATGCCTCGTTAGGGACGCAGGATGCGGACCATGAATCGGATGTGTATTTTCTTTCAGGACTCTGCTTCAGATATTCGCCGGATTCAAAAGGCATGTTGATGGTTGTGTCCTCCCCCTTTACCACGATATCAGTGCACCCGCTGTCCGTGTATTTGCTTATGGAGCATGACGAAACAATGTGAGAGCCCGGACTGCCTGCGGATGTCTCCACGAAAATCTTTTCCACTTTTCCGGGCTCTATTGCTGTGCATCCCGAGGGCGGTGTTTCAAATATGGCTGTCCCGTCCCCGACCCTGCATGTCATCCTTGCGTACCTCGTTTCGGAAGCGCCGTTTACATCGTATGTCTCTATGAAGAACGGCTCGCCCGTTTCCACGGCTTCTGGTAACATTACCGGGAATCGGATGTTCCTTTCGTCCTTCACGTTGCCGTTCCTCTCTTCGTACCAGTATCCCTGCCGCGTCGCCGCGCTGTCGAACCCGCAGCCAAGCCCGTCAAATCCTGCCTTGAACAGAGTCTGCACCGTCGACACGTACCACGTCGTGTAGAGAGACCTGTTGAGAAGGTAGAACGTGTTCGAGAGTTTTGACAATTCCAGAGTTTCCGTGTTGAGCTGGACATTCTTGGTCGTTGTTTTTGACAGGATAACGAGAAGTATTGCGAAGAAAAACAGTATAATTATCATTATCATGATGGACTCTATTGTTGTGCCGGCCCCCTTCATCCTGCGACTCATCCTATCGTCACCTCTATGGAACTGTCCGAGTCCTTGTCATAATTGGAGGTTCCATTGAAGAACAGCGGTATTTCAGCAGAAGCTGCAGTCTGCGCCGCCGCAATATTCTGTGTTGTTATCGGGATGCAGCACACCGGCGTTTCTTCCCCGTTCAGCGATGCGCTGCTGCATCTTTCGGTGTCCGGATAGTAATCACGGCCGTCGGCGCACGCCGGTATAAAAATGTCCGACCTTCGTGTAGGAGGTGCAAGGTCCTTCGAGCATATGCCTATTCCCTGCGGCCCGCATCTCGTTGCATCGGTTGGTATTGATGAAGGTTCTTCTCTGCAGCATGTCTGGTAAAAACTGCATACGCCGGCGTCATCTATCTCCACCCTTCCTATACCACATGCCGTGATGTCGTTACTGTACTTATTCACACATGTCCCATCACCGGCTGTGCCGCATCTCGTCAATATATTGTCTAAGTTCAGCACAGATTTCCCGCCGCTTCTTATTTCGACCGCATATCTCCGGAACTCGTAAGCTTCCATGAACAGTTTCAGCTCTGCCGGAACGTTCATTGATGACGAGCTCTCCAGCGAGCCCGTTACAGCGCTTTCGAGGGCGTGCTCGAAGAACTGCCTGTCCCGTATGCCGTAAAATGACAGAGATTCACCGACAAGATAGGGCTCTGTCGAGATGCTGACGAAATAAAGGGAGTATATGAGGTTGCTCCCCCTTCCGTAGTTGTCAAACCTCGCCTTCCCGACCATGATGAGTGATATCACGACGATGAAAATGACGGCTATGACTATGAATATCGTCCATCCGATGTCCTCCGGTAATGATGATTGTCCTTTCATGTTATCTCGGCTCCATGCAGAATATAACTGATTTTACATTGTCGGCATCTGTCGCTATCCAGGCTGCCTTGAGCGAGTCGCAGTTGTCCTGCGAAATCTGCATAGAATTATCAGGGTCGCTCATGATGTCAGAATATGGGGCTCCTTCCTTTACAGGATATGCAACAAGCTTCTTTTTCTCGTCTTTCAGGTAAGTGAGGGATGAAGGTATTATGCTGACGCCAGGGAGATATCTGCATGCCACATATTCGGCATCGGAGCTTCCCTGATGCGGGCTTTCGATCGTGCATGTGTAATTATTCCTGTCGTAGAAGTTTCTTATCGATACAGTGCACCTGGAAATGGTGCAGAGCGGCATGCCCAGCTCCTGCTTCTCTTTCGTTGTTTTCGCCATCTCGGCAAGGCATGAGTATCGTGTCATGGGGTCTATGAATACGCGAAGTTCCATTTCGGCCTGCTGCAGTGAACCATCTCTCTTCATTACGGATATCGGGAAGCTTTCCTGGGATGACTTGAAGTTTTCGTCGGCAAGGCCGTATTCCTCGAGTCCGGAAGGCCTGTAGCCGAAATCCCAGAACCTGTCGCCGTTCAGCTCTCTTATGGATGCGCTGTATCCTATCAGGCAATGCCTTGCGAAATTGGGCTCTATGTTGGGATATTGCCCGAACTGGATGTCGCCCAGCATGAATGCCGCTTCATCTCCCATGCCGGGGTAAACGTTTGAAATCAGGTTCGACGAATTGGCGATGAAACTGTCAAGCTTTGCTTCAGAGATTATGCCCTTGCTTTCAGCCAGTTCCGAACTGAGTATGTTCTCAGATAACTCATGGGAAAATCTCTTCAGCTGGTCGTCGTCGAGGCTTATGCTCAGTGAGAGTATAAGGATTGACATGAAAAACACTATGGCGACGGCAAAAACTATTCTGACGATGAACATTATCATCCATACGGGGTCCAGGTTTTCAGCCATTCAATCCACCGATATGACTCCGTTGTTTTTTTTCAGAAAGAACGAATTGGGGCATTCTTCCTCGAAGCTCTGGATGACTGTCGGGTTCTGGATTAGATGCTTTGTGACAGTGGTGGGGCTGGAGACGGCCTTCTGGTAGGTTATGGTCAGGAACGTGTTCTCAAATTTCACCGTACATTTTGCATCAGGCAGCGATATTCTTGTTCCGGTCCCGTCTGGCGCAGCCCTGAGTACGTTGATTTTTGAAGCTATGAGTTCTGCCTGAAGGGATGCATCAGTATTTATGACGTCCTGGACGGACGCCTGCAGCGGAGATGCGAATCCTACAAGCATTATCAAAAGTATCGTTATGGATATGAAGTTCCTTATGCTCGTGACTCCGTGCATATGATAAATATGCAGCCTTTTGATTAAATCTTTGATTGGCAAAATTGTTGGATGCTGAATAATTCTTTATCCCGTCAGCTGGTTATTCCGCTGACAATCGCTCCAGGAAGTTCCACCAGGTCGCCTATTATTCCTTCTCCGTTGTGCTGCGGCCATCCCCACGATATGGTGCCGCCGTTCCTGTCTATGAAGAACCCCTCGTCGTTCCACGGAAGAAGGAGGGCCACCGGGCCGGGCATGTTATTGTACAGGTATGATGTGTATTCCCTTACTGGATTCAGCCCAAGGTTTCTTGCGAACAGCTGGGTTGGGCCTTGGGTGAAAAAGTTTAGGGAGAGTTCCTTGTAAGGGTCCGGAGTCCAGCAGTATCCTTCCGGGAGCTTTGAGACTTTGACCAGGAGGCACTGCTCATTGCTTATCTCCCCGGATTCCAGCGGGAAAACATCCGGATTCGATGCTGCGTCGTCGTAGTTTTTGTTGAACTTTTCCACGCAGGTGTAGTGGTCCGACACCTTCGACAGGCCCCCGGTGCTGTCATCGAATTTCATGATGGGTATCTTTTCCATCCTGCTGCACGAGTATTCAGACGGAATATCGCCGCATCTCATTTTGGTTATTTCCACGTCTTCTGCGGCGCATGGGCTCGTGATGCTGAAGTCCGAGACCCTGTAGGACAGGAATACAGTGAAGAAATAGTGGGCAAGTTTGTCTGCGGCATACGTCGAGGCCACCAAACCAATGGTTTTAACATAAGGTATTTTTGATATGAAAGACGCTACCCTGAAAGTCGCTGAGGCGGTGGCTGTTACCGCCGCCGGGACGCCGTATATTATGCTCGCTGCGGCGACGCCCGTGACGACGGCCTCGGCCCCCACCGTAGTAATATACCCTTCTCCTATGCTTCTGTCATCATACGCAAGCGCGACGTATTTTATGTCCTGCGCCTCGCAGTCCGGCATTTTATACCTGTAGACGCCGTCGCGCGTCTTCAGGCAGAGCGAATGGTCTCCGCACGGCATGTATTTTATCGCGGTCTTTTCCTCGGTCGGCAGTGCATCGTAGTTGGTGAACTCAAAGAAATTGTCGCCTTCCCTGGGATTTCCTGCATTATCCACGCGCTTCCATTCGCCGAAACCGAAGAAGCTTGATATGAAGTCGTCGGATGATGAGCCTGTATTTTGTCTTTTTTCAAATCTGTAATTCTGGTAATGCGGAAAATCGGCGCTTAGTATGACGTTCCTTAGTATAACTATATCGGCATTTACGCCTCTTTCATTGAGCTGTTCTTTTACGCTCCTCATGTATTCATCGGCTTCATCGGTGCTTGTTATGGGCTGCCCGTCTTTATTTCGCGCGTCTTCCGTTATGTATGTCAGGGCTTTTGAGCTGTATTTCTGGTATGACTCCCATCCTATGGCGTCGCCGGCAGGGAACATCTCGTAATAAAGCGTGTAATGCGGGTCGCCGCCCTCATAAAGGAGCCATGAAGTTGCGAATGAAAGTATAGATGTCAGGGCCGGCACGTTCTGGGGCAGCGAGAAGCTTATCTTCTGGTTCTGGCCGTTGCATGCCTGCTCCATTGCTGTCCTGAGTTTTTCGGCGTTGGATGTTGAAATATATGCGTACGGATCCGAATTCGCAAGCAAGGTGGAGATTAATACCAGCCCTATCAGGACGAACAGAAGGCTGATTACAATGAATATTGCCTGCGTGTTTTCCTCCATTCATTTCACCTTGCTGAATATGAACTCAACGCCCGGCGCCACGCCTGAGAGTATTGATAACACGACCATGACGACTACCAGCATCAGTATGAACCCGACAGCAATGTATTCCAGGCGCATCTAGACACCCCTCACTATGCCAAGGGCGGTTTCCAGGTTGGACATGGAGCCGCCCTGGCTTTTGCTGGTCAGCATCAAGGCGACGGCTATCAGTATCATAAGTATTACGAACCCGACTGCCATTCCTATCGCTTTCCTTTCCATGCTTAGCACTTTTTATTCAATATGAAGCTCCCGAGATAAAAGTTTGTTCGCTGCTCTATCATATCTTCGAATGTCACCGGATAAACGCGGTCTGCATCCAGTCCGACTTCCTTCCATGCGCCGATTTGCACGCTTTGCTGTGAGTCCAGAATTTCCTTGATGGACTTGGGCACAGCGTTACCTCCGCTGTCTTGCAGATTAATGACTTCGCTTCGGTCTATGTTGAAATTTATCTCAGTCTGCTGGAAGTCGCACTGCTTGCCATCGCTCACGCATCCTATCGTAGATATGCTTGACAGCTGCAGCTCGTTGTTGTCCAGAACAAAATCCGGATTGTTGAGTTCCTGGCTGAAGCCGGCCTTGCCGTCTACCGCTGCCGTTAGCATGATGGAAACGGAGTCGCCTTCTGCCAGATATTCCCTGTATTCCGGGATTACGCCCGTCAGGTTAAGCCTGGACGAGTCTATGGTATAGCATGCCCCGGAAACGTCCGCAATGAATTTGTTCTTGTCAAACGCCTTCTCGACCCTGTCCCCCAGCGTGAGGGCGCTCTCGTTGCCGCGCGTGAATATCAGTATCATTATGCTGATAACTAAGACGGCAACGAATATCCCTAGGAAGAGTTCCCTTATCTCGGCCATAAATATTGATTTGAGCCGTCAGAATAAATACTTGCTTTCGGCTTGCAGCGCCAAAGCGCTGGGGTTCATCCAAAAAGCGGGAAGCCGTAAAGGTAAAGGCCGCTCAGCCTGTCGAGTTCGCACAGGCCGGTGAGGCGCCTGTAATCCGTCTCGCCTTCTACGCATTGGGTGTCTTTCCAGAAGCTTATAGAAACTTCCTCCTGGACAGGGCCCTCGGTGCCTTTCTTCACCGCAATCGACATGGTATTCTTCCTGGCGTCGCAGTCCGGCCTCTCGTTCATCTCTATCTCCACGATGCCGCTGCATGCATTGGAGTTTTCATAGCACAAATATTGTCCTCCTGATGCGATGCAGTCCTCCTTTTCATCCATGTACAGGGCCTTGGTGTCGTTCCCGCACTGGATGCGGAACCCTATCTCGCACGACTTGGTGAAAATGCCTGTTACGTCGTATTTCTCAGCCTTGACTAGAAAATCCCCTCCTTCGCCGGATTTCATGACGAGTCCATCCTTTTCACTCACTTCACCGGAGAATGGGCTTTGTTCTGTTTTGTACGGCGGCTCGCTGGTCTGGACATTGAAACTCAAATTCCACCTCACGCCTCCGGCACCGCTTGTCATTTCCTGCTTTGTCATGGTAAATGGACTGCCTCTTGCAGAGCCACCCTTGAAATGGACTATCGGGACTGCGTTAATGGTGTCTTCTTTGAGCGATTCGGTGTTTATGTATGCGAGAGTGGTTCGTATTTCCAGATTATAGCCCGCTACATCCCCGTTTGCATCGCGAACGATATCCATGACTTCTGTATTGACGTCCCTGGGCATGATGAGGAAGCTTCCCGTGAGGTTGCCGTAGCCGCTGGCGAGAAGCTCTTTCGGGATGAAAAATATTATCACTATCGACAGAATTATCAGCGCTGTGAGCATCGCCGGAACGATTTCTGTTATTTCTATGGATATCACCGTGGTTAGCTTATTGCACCGATGCCGAAATCGGTGAGGGAGTCGCGGAGCGAGCTGGACACGCCGCCCGATTCGCCTATGAACCCTCCCATGATGAGGAATATGACTATGAGAGCTATTACGGAGCCGATTATCAGCACGAGCAGCGACATCGGCATCCCTTTCTTCCTCCTTCCAGCAAGCGCGAGGCCGAACAGCCCGCCCGGTCCTGTCACAGTATTATAGAACGAGCGGCTGGCATCCGGCGCGAACTTGTTCCACAGGACGAAGGCGACGACTACCGTTATGACGATGCCGATTATAACATAAAATACCTGCTTCATCTCAAGACTTTCCATGAAAAGTCGGCCTCCTCGTAGTCATGGCACGGTCCGTATACGGGCATTGTGTAAACGCTTTCGCGCTGTATCTCTATGTCGTTCTTCACCAGAGTCGTCTGGCTCCCTGCTATCGATGCAAGTATCGCCAGTGCGATCAGGGCCAATGCAAGCCCTATCATGGTCCACAGCATCACGTCCGAGATTCCTTTGGGATGTTGAAAACCTCTGGTTTTCATACATTTGCACATCTTCATGTCGTCACACCAGCGTCGTTATGAGCGGCCCGAACACCATCAGCGTTATCATGGTGAATACGGTGAACATGATGAACCCTATCAGCAGCGAGTATCCGGTCGTGTGCATGCGCCCTATCGGGTCGTCGCCGTTCTCTATGTTGTTTATGAATATCGATATGATTACGCATGTTTCTATGATATATGTGCCAACGACTATTATAAATTGAAAGGGCGTCACGGTGATGTTGGCGAACTGGCTTATGAGCGGGACCTGCACGCTCTGGAAGTCGCCGAGGCTGTTGGACAGGGACTTCAGTATCCTTATTATTATTATGGCCAGCGTCACGACTATGCCGGATATCATGGGCGACAGGAAATAGAGCTGGAACTTCAGCGAATTGACAGTCTCACTGAGCTCCTCCCTCACCTCTTCCTGCGTCGAGTGGATGCCCTTCAGGTACCTGGAGACCGACAGCATGGCGTTGGACGCCACGTTGACGCCCTTCTTGCTCGACTCCACCACCGTCCTCATGATGTTCTTTATGAGCCTCGACGGGTAGAGCCTTATCGCGCCGAAGTCCTTGTCAAAGAACGCCTGCTGGAATGTCATGCCGAGCGACTTTATGTTGTTCAGCGCCTTGTCGAAGAAGTTCTTTATCTCGAGGTTGTTGATGCGCTCCATGGAATTCTTTATCGATATCTCTATCGGCTTTCCAGATGACACCTGGTTCCCCATCTGGAATAAAGCCTCGGCGAATTCGCCTTCTATCTTCCTCGTCTTGTCCCTGACCTCGAGCCTCTTCCTGGAGAGGAGTATGTTGTATATTGATATGGAGAACGCCACGCCGAACAGTATCAGGAGTCCCGCTATTATTCCCTCGCTCTCGAACTGTTTTATGAAGAGACCAAGCCCTATGAAGGGTATCGCGCTCAGCATTGCTATAGGCCACGCCGAAACCAGCCTGCCGCCGAGCTTTATCTTCCCCATCGGCGGCACATCCGGATTCTCGGAGATGTCGATTTTGCTGAACGTCGCCGGCCTCAGCTCCGATATCCGCATTATGACGAAGTAGAGTATCAGCGGCAGCAGCACGTCGTATATGACGAAAAGAACCGCCGACTCTATTCCCAGGAAGACGGATATGACCGGAAAGAGCACGAGGCCCATCACGGGAAGTATTACTCCGAGGGCGTGCACGACCATGACAGGCAGCTTCAGCTTCTGGTTGAAGTGCTTTGCCCTTTCCCTGTTGCCCTCCAAGACTATATTCACCGTCTCGTCCAGGAGCGTTAAGCGCTTCTCGCCGATCTGCTTCATTGACGTTATAAGCAGCTCCACGGCCTCCACGAACTCCCTGTTCTTCGCCCATTTCTCGGTGTAATCCAGGAGCGCCGCCTGCATGGAGAAGAAGTTGCCGACCTCAACGTCCCACAGCATCTTCTTGAGCTCCAGCCCTATCGGGCCTGACAGGTTGTCGGCCGCGAATTTCACGGCGCCTTCAAGGTTGGGGGTGTTCCTCATGTACATCGCCATGTAGAGTATCATCGTCACTATTTCCGAACTCACCTCCGACTCGTATCTTCTCTTCAGGAAGAACGGGTAGTTGTAGAGGTATATCACGAAGAACAGCGACATCAGCATGAGAAGCATCCCGTACCCGAACGGCAGCACGCTGAACGGGGTGAAGAGCGACAGTATTATCAGGAGCGTTGTCGGTATCGTGGTGAGAAGTGCAAACAGTATCGTGAGGGACGAGACGCCGGCTGGCGTTATCTTGAGGTGCGAGAATTCTATTACTTCCTCTAGCTTCTTCCTGGTCCTGGCGTCCGGCTTCAGGTTGAGGAGCGCCGCCGATATCCTGCACGCTTTCTCGTACAAGGTCCTTGGAAGCGAGGATATTTCCTCCTCTTCCTTGTATATCCTGTATTCCCTTGATATTATTTTTTTTATCCTGGCGGCTCTCTCTTTGTCTTCCATTCTACGTCACTGCCTGACCTTTTTTTCGAGCCAGTCGTGCCACCTTTCGTATACGAGCTTGTTGTCTATGGAGCCGGTTTCTTCCTTGATATCGGCGCTCGCTATGTGGAACATGGAGTTGGACTCTATCACGGACGGGGCTTCCATGATGTCAGGCCTCTTGTAAGCGTCCGAATAGTCCACAAGGGACTGAAGTATCTTCTGCCTCATGGTTATGTTCTCCCATACGGCGTCCCAGTTCCCCCTCCACTCCCTGACCCTCGACATTATGTCGTTTATTATCTCCGACTCTCCGGTGAGCAGGGTCTTCGTGGGCTTGAGCTTGTCCTCCTTTGCCGAATATTCCAGAAGGTTCACGAATCCTCCCTCCTTCACGGGGTCGCTTGACCAGTGCTTCCTTATCTCCGTCAGCTCGACCGTCCTCCTGAAGGAGTGGAGCCCGTCTGGCGACCTTATCATGTTGTTCACGACGACTATGTCGGTGGCCTTGAAGCTGGTCGGCGGCACGCCGAGGTCATTCACTACACGGTCGAAGACTCCGTAAGCGCTCTCCCCATGGATGGTGCCTGCCACAAGGTTTGCCAGGGCGCCTATCCTCATTGCCTCGTACAGCGCTATCGCCTCCCTGCTTCTCACTTCGCCTACTATCAGCGAGGAGTCCCCGAGACGGAGCGCCGTTCTCAACCCTTCCTCGGCCGGCAGCTCTGTCTCGACGTTGGTTATCACGCTTCTTGACTTGAGTCTCTCTATGTTGTAACCCAGCTCCCGCAGCTGCGGCACCGGGATTTCCAGCGTGTCTTCTAATGAAACGATTCTGATTTTCGGCATTATCTGGACGATGCACGACGACAGAAACGACGTCTTGCCGCTTGACCTGGTCCCTGCTATCAGCATCGTCCTGGAGCCGTCTATCAGGAACCACAGGAGCCCGGCAGAAAACGAGTCTATCATCCGGTTTTTTATGAAGAGGGGGAATGTCCACGGCTTGTCCCTGTGGCGCCTGAATGCGAAGCCGAGGCCGTCTGGCGAGAGAGTTCTTGTTATCGCAGCCACCCTGGCGCGGCCCCCCGGAACTTCGAGCTCCGTATCGAGAACTGGATTGGCCTCGTCAAACGGCCTGCCGCTGCTCAGCCTGAATCTCGTGGCCCATGATTCGGCGTCCTCCTGGCTCGGCACGATATTGGTTTCGCACTCGTGGTAGTCGGCATGGTATATGTAGACCGGTGATGTCCCCACCGGCGAATTGACCGCTATGTCCTGTATCTTGTCGTCCTGCAGTATGAGGTCCAGTATGCCGAGCCCGGCCGTGTACCTGGTCAGTATCTTCGCCAGGTTGCTAAGCTTCTTCTCGCTGAGCTGCATGTTGTTGTTGTTCGCGATGTCCCTTATCATGTCCAGCCCTATCCTGTACAGATTTTCTCTGACGTTCTCCGGCCTTGACAGTTCGCCTTCGACCGGCTCGTGCCTTCCAAGGTAGCGCCTTGCCGTGTCGAGGAGAGTGTATTCGTTCTCGTCCAGCCGGAATTCTGGGGGTATTACGTGGTACAAATTCCTGAGCTTTCCCTTGACCCTGTATATCTCCACGTCCGTGTCCCCCATCCTGTATCTCTCCAGGAGCTCCGCGTCCGGCGGAGGCAGGGATACGTACCTCGTGTAGATGAAGTTGGGCCTTATCGTCGGGTGGAATATTTTCCTGTACAGGGAGCGGTTCTTGTTTTCGGTGAGCTGCGGCTTCGCTATCTGTATGAGCTCGCACTCTTCCAGTATCTGCCTTATCGGCTCCAGTGAATTGTTTATATAATGCTGGTAGGATATCTTTGAGGCGTAATCCGGCTCCTTTTCCTTCATTATCTTGCTGTGCCTTATCTCCCTCAGGAGGCTCTTGTACGCCTCTATGGGGTCGTATTTCAGCCTGTTGAGAAAATTCTGCAGGAACCCGTAACGCTGCTGTATCCAGAAGTCGTCCTCCCTGGCGGCGACGTTCTTCATGGATATTATCCTTTCCTTTATGATGCGCTCTATCGCGTACCCTATCTCGAGCAGCAGCTTGGCTTCGCTGAAGTCGTATTCGTACTCCCTTGAGCCGGCCAGGACAACCCTCACGAGCCTCTTCACTTCCATGAGCTTCTCTATGGTCGTGGCCATGCAGAGGTCGTAGTCCTCCACGCTGGTTTCTGATATCGCGCCTACGCAGTTTATCCTTATCCTCTGCGCTTCCTCGTCGTAGTCGTATTCGAAGACCATACAAGTATTATCTGCAGAAGCCTCTATAAAACCTACAACTCTGCAGAAACATCCTAGATGTTTCTGAGATGTCAAAAACCAAAGGTTTTTGCACATTTAGTTGTAGGATATGTGCAGAAAGCATAGCTTTCTGACATCCCAAAGAACTTTATTCTTTGAGGATATCACAAAGAGGCTTCTGAGTCTGCAAAAGAATGGAATTCTTTTGAGATGTTAAAAGCCTTTGGCTTTTACACAATGACAAAGATGTGGAAACCTTCAACGGAACTCTGTTCCGTTGGTGGAGATATAACATCTTTGATCATCTAGGTGTCCGAATTAAACGTTTTCCAGGCCGCGCTTTCAAATTATAAATAGTGGAAAATAGAAATTATATTCATGGTTAGGGAAGAGTCGAAGTACAATATAATAATACACGAGCTCATAAGGAAGAACGGCGAGGATACGCGGCGCATCAGGAGCCTGGAGCAGCGCCTCGACATGCTCGAGAACCGCATGAATTCGCTGGAATCCGCGGGTTTCGACAGGTCAAAAAAGTCCGGCGCGAAGATTTCTGAGATGGAGGCGTCGCTGAAAGGCCTCTATGACGAGTTCTCTAGGCTTAGGAACAACATGGAGAAGATAAACAGGCAGATAGTCAAGTTTGCGAGGAAAAGCGACATAAGGGAGATGGAAAGGATGATGGACCTGCTCAACCCGGTGAAGCAGTACCCGGAGCAGCGTCCTGTCAAGCAGCCTGTCGTCTGAATTAAAAAACGTTAATAAACCCCCGGTTGTAATTATATTTAGGTGCGTTTATGTTCGGCAAGAAGAAAAAAGAGGAACACAGGGAGCTCCCTGTCGGCGAGATAAGGGGCATGAGCGGAAAGGGGATGACGGACCACGAAATCATAAAGACGCTCAAATCGAAGGGCTATTCCTACGAGGATATAGAGAAGGGGATGCTTCAGGCTGTCAAGACAGGCGTTGATGAGGCTCCGCAGCCGCCGCAGCAGAGGCCCAAGTTCGAGGACTTCTCAGGGCCGCCTTCGGCGCCGCAGCAGGATTTTCAGTCGGATGAAATGCCGGAATTCGACGCCATAATGCCGAACGAGCAGCAGCAGTCTCCCGAGCTCATGATGGAGGAACTCATCGAGAGCGTCATGGAGGACAAGATAAGCAAGTACGAGACTGAGATGAAGAAGCTGAAGGATACTGTTGATACTCTTTCAGGCAGCATAAAAGGGATTGAGCAGAGGCTCGGCGAGCTGAAGTCACAGCCTGTTTCCGAGTCGAACAGCCAGGAGATGACGGAGCAGCTCGAGGACCTGCAGGCCCGCGTCGGCGGACTTGAGCGCGCTTTCAAGCAGTTCCTGCCGTCCCTGACGCGCAACATAGAGTCATTGTCGAAAATGATACACGAGATGAAGCAGAAGCATGTTCCTGTCGAGGAACAATACCAGTAATAAATATTTCCTGTAATAATCTTCTATGCCGAAAGAAAGGTTCATGATTGTGCCTGTGTCGCACCTGATTCTGATTGAAGAAGGAAAAGTTCTGCTTTCCAGGCGGTTCAATACGGGTTGGATGGACGGCAACTACAGCGTTCCTGCCGGCCATCTTGACGGAAACGAAACCTTCCTTCAGGCGATGATACGTGAAGCGAAGGAGGAGACCGGCATCGATATTAATGAAAAAGACCTCCGGGTTGTCCATGTCATTCACAGGAAGACGGACCATGAACGCGCGGACTTTTTCATACAAGCTGAGAGATGGGATGGCATGCCGAAAATAATGGAGCCTGACAAGTGCGACGATATAGGATGGTTTCCTGTGGACGAGCTGCCATCCAACACGATTCCTTACATAAGGCAGGCAATTGAGAATATCCGTAATGGCGTTTTCTACAGCGAGTTCGGCTGGTAATGTGCAAATATATGAAAATTGGAGATTTTCAATATCCCAAAAGAACTATGTTCTTTTGAGGAAACCGAAGGTTTTTGACATCCCAAAGCTTTGGAAGAACTTCATTCTTCCGGTGCTTTGCAGATTCAGCCGAAATGATACGACCTCTTGCCGGCAACTATGAGGAACATCCCTGCTATGAGGAAGAAGAGGCTCTTTGCGAAGCCGCCCTCAGGCATCTCGTAGAAAGCGAAGATTAAGAACGCGCCGAATAAAGAAATGATGCCTATTATTATCATCGCCGCGCCCTTTTTTCTCCACTCATCTTTCCTTTTTTCCATGAGTTTCAGCTCTTCGTTATGAACATCACGGCCAGCGCCAGGAGGGCGAGTATGAATACCAGACTTACTATAGTGCTGCCTATGTTGACGCCATAGGCCCCTAGTGATATGACGAACACTACAACTACTATTCCGGCCAGGACCGCCAGTACTGATTTCGTGTTCAGGGTCTTGCTCACGTCGGCCCCGGTGAGCCCCACAACAAGTATTATTCCAAGGACGCCGGCCAGGACAAGTGCCATGGTTCCGAAGAAGTTTGTGAAGAACTTGGCCATTGCCGGCCCGCCGAATGCTACGACGAAGAAGGCGACGACGATGGATATTACGCCTATTATCTTATGGTCCTCGCCGAGTGCCTTCGACTTCAGAAGCAGCGCGTACATGACAACGAAGATGAATATCCACGGAAGGAGGAACCCGAATACCCCGAGCTGGCTCAGGTTATGAATCATCACTTCGAACGGGCCTGTCATTCAATCACTGAGTAATCATATCACTTCCGTTTCTTAAATGCTTTAGAAGTCGGGAAAGAAAAAAAGAAATAAGAGATTTATGGTTTTGTTGCTGGTGCAGCCTCAGCCTTTTCCCTCGTCACAAGGTAGATGGCGACGACGATTATGATTATCCAGAACAGCGTCACCGCGGTCTGGGAGTCAAGCCATACACTGCCGACAAGCGTGCCTGTCGAGCCGAGGAACAGCGCAATGCCGATGAGGATTACGGCTGCGAGAGGCACGAAAGATTTATGCAGCCAGTTGTCCTTCTTGTCGCCGGGCCAGAGCATCGATGCAAACAGCACAACGACCAGTATGCCAGCGAGGAACACGGATGCGCCGCCGAACAGGTTGGTGAAGAACGCAGCCAGCTGCGCACCTCCGACGCCTGTAACGAAGAACGCTATAACGAAGGCAAGGGCGACTGAAACCTGCCTGTTGGCCTTGTCGCCGAACCCCAGATTGAAAAGCTGTGTTGGAAATGCTGCCATTTCATAACCTCCTTATATGTTCAATTATTCGTGTTTGTTGTATATAAACCTTTCACGTTTGTGAAAAGCCTTTCTTGTAGCCTATCCAAAACAGGATTAATATTATTAATATGCCGGCCAGCCACAGGACGTTTGAGGGCTCTATGCCGGCAGGCAGGTATGGGACCAGCACATCGCCCATTGAGCCGAGAACTATCAGCAGCAGGGCCATCGAGACTCCAAGGGGCAGCATGTCACTCTTTTCCTGCTTTTCACCCTCTTTCTTTTCCTTGAACAGGTTCTTCTTCACGAACACGATGAAGAATATTATAATCAGGAATATCGAGGCGACGGGCATTATGTCCTGTATCATGACGACGAAAGGCTCGTAGGACGCCGAGAAGCCTGCGAACACCACGGCTATCGCCGCGTTGACTGGCCTCTTGAACTCCAGCACTTTCGACGACGAAAGAAGGCCATACACTACGGCGAAAACAAATATGAATGCGAGGACAATAGGCGCCAGAACTGGGTCGAAAAGCATAGTATCACCTCAGGTGGTGCTTGTGCCTGAGGTTCTGGTATTGAATACTCTCGAGGGGATTTCGCTGTACACTCGGCTTCAGGCGCCTTATTGTAGACTTCAATTCAGAGAGCCTTGTCTGCATTTGCGGCACGTTCTGGGGATTTGCCAGATGTTTCGCTTCTTTTATTTGTGTTTCCAGTTCCTCGGCCTCTATTTCAGCATCTATAAGTTGATGGACTCTGCTGTCAGCTCCTGTTTCATTCACGCCTCCTCTTGTCGCGCTCCCATGCAGTGCCGGCGCCCCGCCGGTTCTCTGGAAATGCCTCGTGAAATAGAACAGCAGCCCCATGAAAAGTATGAGGAACAGGAAGTAAGGCCCTGCCAGGTATGCGAAAAGGCTGTAGTAGCCGCCGACTATGATGAACAGGTAAGCAGCTATCCCGAGAAGGAATCTCAGACCTTTATAGTCAGCTGGCAACACCCTCGCAACCATCATGTAGACGACCAGAATAATGAAGACCGTGGGTATGAAGAAGAACATCACGAGGTCGTTGAAAATATTGCCTGTAAAAGGCGAGCCCGGATACTGGCTCATCTTCAGTATGTCGACAAAAAGAACCTGTCCTATGTCTTCAAGAGCCATGTAAAATTAATAGGATTTGCGGAATAAAAAGACAGTGAAATCAGTTCATGGAATAGCCCAGATAGCGCGGGCTGGCTTCTATCATTCTCATCAGCTCTTCGTAGGCCGCAGTGTCGCCGTATTTTAATGCAATATCCGCCCCTTTCCCATGAGCATCTCTCTCATTCTCGCCGGCGTAATGATGACCCAGTTCATGGTATGTCACGGCCCTTTTCTCATCAGACGAGAGATTTCTTTCGCCATTGTCATTCGCAACGAGTATTCTGCCTCCAAGATACTTTCCAACGAAGTCCCCGTCCATTTCTCTGTAAGGAACTTCCGAGACACGAATGCCATGAAGTCTTCCCATTGCATCATAGAAAGCTCCCATATCTGCTGTTCCGATGCTGCCCCTGTAGTCTCTTGGAAGCCTTAGTCCAGATGCTCCAAGTTCTGGAGGCGGCGATACCTTGCCTTCGCCATTCTTCCCTTTCTTAGGAATCCCCCATGTATTGAGCTTTTTCCACTGGTCAACAATCTCGTCAAATTTATCATAAACCCGCGAGAACGGCCTTCCTACATGTATAGCATCAAGTCCGCCGTCCATAATTGTTTTTGTAGGATAAACAGATTTATTTCCAAATCCTGCCTTTGGAGGGAATACTGACATCCATTTCACCTGCTATATATATGGCATACGGAGTATATAAAGATTTTCACTACTTAAAGATAACAAATTTATAGGAAAGTAAAAATAAAGAAAAAAAGAAAAAATCAGGCAGCCTTTTTCTGGTAGTAGTCGCCGCCGTCGTACTTTCCGTCGTGCATGTCCTGGACAATGCCCTGGAACTCGTTCCTGCCTCCGAACCTCTGAAGTCCTTCCACAGGCCCGTAGTACGACACTGAGCCGCTTCCTGGGTCCTTGCTCATTATCGCATAAAGGCTTCCATTGGACATATTGTAGACACGCGATGTATTGCCGTTTATGACAAGCTTCAGGTGTATGCGTTCCTTTGCCGGATTGGCCGCTTTTCCTTCAGACATCCTGTGGTCAAGGAACTTGTAAAGCTGCATGCATCTGTCGTAGTTATCCCTGTCGCTCCTGTTTGAATCCAGAACGTCACCATAGAAGAACGGCATGTAACTGCCGAATCTCTCCTGGGTGTCGTTAAGCCAGTTCTGCAGCCTTGCGAAATATGCTGAAGTTCCAAGCCCTCTTTCCGCTCTTTCTGATATAGCTACCATGTTGTTCACCGGGTTTAGTCGTCGTAGGGTGTGACACGTGATTATGCCATGCGTTACGGCGCTTTATTTGGCAGGAAGCGCCGCTTAGAATCAGCAGCACTATCCTGTTTCTGTTTTCATCGGCTCCATAGTTACCTCCAGATGAATATAAGGGTTTGTATGCCGCAAGAAATAGGATTTTTATCGGTTTTATATGAAATTACTTACAAAATACGTAATAGAAGTAAGAAAATTATAGTATAAAACCTACTTTTTTAGTCTAAATAATACAAATTAATTTAAAGTAAGAAAAAGAGTATTCTTATGGCAGAAGCCAAAATTTCCTCCAAGGGCCAGCTCGTGATTCCGAAGTATCTTCGCGATGCGTTAGGCATGCAGCCCGGAAAAGGCGTCATTCTCACGAAAGTGGGCCGCCAGCTCATCCTGACGCCTAAATATGACGACCCTGTGGAAGGCCTTGTTAACGCCGGCATGGAGCTCGGCATGAAGAACATAAGGCGCCAGATAAAGGGTGAATGAATGCGCATATACCTGGACACCTTTGTCTTCATGGACATACTGTCAGGCTCGGAGCACGCTGCCGATGCCAGGAAATACATAGAGCTCATGAAATCCGGCGCAACTGGCGTCATATCTTCCGTATTGTTCGCAGAGCTCAGCTACCACCTGACGAAGAGGAAGGGGAAGGACAAGGCAGAGGAAGTCCTGATATACATACAATCGCTGCCGAACATCGAGATAGTGCCGGTCGGCGAGGAGATAGCCAAGAAGGCCGGGCGCCTCCGCGTCAAGTATTCAGGCATAGACAAGAAGCTGACTTACTTCGACTGCATCCACATAGCAACTGCGGTATATTCCGGATGCAGCAAGTTCGTCACAGGCGACCGCGGCTTCCTCGGCGTGAAGGACATCGAGGTCGAGGTCTACTGATGTAGGTTAATTTAACCTACATATTCATGCGCTTAATATTCACGAAGGCCGGCTCAGTTATAAATTGCTCCGGACATAATTATTTCTCATGGAAAACTATTCTGCCCAGATACAGAAGGCGCTGAAGGCGCGGGGCATGAAGGCCGGCGATATGATAGGAGTGCAGCGGGAGAAGGATTATTACGAGGGAATGCTCATGCCCCGCTTCGAGACCGGCGACCAGAACTGCATCGTCCTGAAAATCAGCAGCGGGTACAACATAGGCGTCGAATTCACAAGAGGGACGCGGTTCAAGAAAATATCCGGGCAGCCGAAGAGCAGGCAGCCTCTGAAGCTGGAGAAATACAACCCGGAGCCGGGCAAGAAGAACATAGTTATATTACATACAGGAGGCACCATAGCCTCGCGCATAGACTACGAGACGGGCGGCGTGATAGCCTCGATGACGCCGGAAGAAATCCTGCTTTCGGTACCCGAGCTGGCGCAGATAGTGAACATAAGGGCGAAGATGCTCTTCCAGATGTGGTCCGAGGACATGGAGCCCGGCCACTGGTCGCTGATGGCCGAAAGAATATTTGAAGAGGTGAAAAACGGCGCGCAGGGCATAATCATAACCCATGGCACCGACACCATGCACTATACTTCTGCCGCCCTTTCATTCATGCTTCAGAACCTGCCGGTGCCAGTCTTCCTAGTGGGCTCCCAGCGCTCGTCAGACAGGGGGAGCAGCGACGCTGCAGTGAACCTTATATGCGCCGCCCACTTCATTTCAAAGACTGATTTTGCCGGCGTCGGCATATGCATGCACGGCAGCATGGATGATGATTTCTGCTTTGTGCACGAGGGCACGCATGTAAAGAAGATGCACACTTCGAGAAGGGATGCTTTCCGCAGCATCGACGTGCTCCCGATCGCGAAAGTGATGAAGGAGGGCGGCATCGAGTACCTTCGTGACTACAGGAAGAGGGATGACAGGCCTTTCACCCTGAAGAAGGGTTTTGACAGCAGGATAGCGCTTGTCAAGATGCACAACGGATTTAACTGCAAGGTGCTGGAACTTTTCGAGAAGGAAAAGTACAAAGGCATAGTTCTGGAGGGGATGGCGCTCGGGCATGCGCCAGTCAATGTGTTGGACAAGTTCACGAAACATCACAAGAAGCTTCTTGACACGTTGAAGCGCCTCACCGACGACGGGATGATAATACTCATGGCGTCTCAATGCCCTTACGGGGTCGTCAACATGAACGTCTATTCAACAGGTCGTATATTACAGCAGGCCGGCGTGACGCCCGTCGAGATGACTTCCGAATGCGCTTATGTGAAGCTCGGGTGGGCTCTCGGCAATTCGAAGGACGCGCTCGGGGCCGAGAAGCTGCTGAAGGAGAACGTCGTCGGCGAGGTTCCGGAGCGCATCGACCTCAGGGCTTTCTTATACTGACGTGATTCCATGAATTATTCCTCGCTTGGTCTGAAAATCGGTCTGGAAATACACCAGCAGCTCGCGTCCGGGAGCAAGCTTTTCTGCAACTGCCGCGTTCCATTTACGACCGAAGACAAGCAGCAGGATTTCCCGATAGCGGTGAGGAGGAAGCTCAGGCCGGTCGCAGGCGAGACCGGCGTCACCGACATTTCTGCGCTCTACGAATTCCTGAGGGATAGGATTTTTGTTTACAGAATAAACACTGACACGTCCTGCCTGGTGGAGACGGATGAGCAGCCGCCGAAGCCGGTCAACAGGAAAGCGCTTCACACGGCGCTGCAGATATGCAAGCTTCTGGGATGCAAAGTTCTGGATGAGATCCATTTCATGAGGAAGACAGTTATAGACGGCTCTGCCGTGTCCGGTTTCCAGCGAACGGCTTTCGTCGGAATGAGCGGCCGCATAGATACGAGCTTTGGAAATATCGTCGTGAAAAGCGTGAGCCTCGAGGAGGATTCGGCCGTGCCGTTGACAGCATTGAACGGCGGCACCGAATACAGGCTTGACAGGCTTGGCATCCCTCTCGTTGAGATTGCCACTTCATCCGACATAAAATCCCCCGGCCACGCGAAGGAGGTTGCAGAGGAGCTGGGCGCGCTCCTTCGCAGCACAGATGTCGTGCGCGGGATAGGAAGCATCCGCCAGGACATAAACATTTCAATAGAGAACGGCGCAAGAATCGAGATAAAGGGTTTCCAGGAGCTTGACAGGATACCGGATGCCATAGAGAACGAAATAAAGCGCCAGATGTCTTTGCTGGAAATAAAGAAAGAGATTCTCGGGCGCGGCGCCATATCCTTTGAACCCAATGCGCGCATCGTGAGCCACATATTTGATGGCACGAAATGCCTTTTCGTGAGGAAGATTCTGGAAAGGGGCGGTGTGGTGGTGGCAGGGAAGCTGCCGCTGTTCTCAGGCCTCCTGAAAATTCAGTGCGGCGACCGCTCCCTTGGGAAGGACCTCTCGGACCACGCCGTAGGATACGGAATAATACACAGCGACGAGGAACTGGAGAAGTACGCTCTTGAAGAGGAGTTCAAAGCCCTGAAAGACGAGCTTGGGGCCAAGGAACGTGACGCGATATTCATCATAGCAGGAAGCAACCCGCTGAATGCCGCCAGTCTGGTTTTCGAGCGCGCCAATCACTGCCTTCTGGGCGTGCCGGAGGAGACGCGCGTTGCCGAAGGAACCGGCTCCCGCTACACCAGGCCCCTGCCCGGAGCCGGCCGCATGTATCCTGAGTCCGACATACCGCCGATAAAGATAGAGCGGAAGTACCTGGAGTCCGTGCCTACTCCGAAAACACTTTTACAGATAAGGAAGGAGCTTTCTTCCAGGATGCCGGAAGAGCTCGCGTCCCAGATAGTGCGCTCGAGGCATTTCAAGAATTTCGAGTCGCTTTCTACCGATTACGACACGGTGCTGGTCGCTACTATATTCACATCTTATTTCAAAGACCTTTCAAGGCGCAAGCTTGAGCCCGAAGCGATAAGCGTCGGCGACATCGAAAGGATGCTCTCCTCGGTGAAGGACGGGACGGTGCCGAAGGACGCCGTGCCCCAGATTCTAGAGAAGCTTTCGTCTGGGGAAAATGTAGTCAAGGTTATTTCATCCTTCGCGGCAGTCTCTGACGTCGACATAAGGGCCGCTGTGAAGGAGGCCGTGGCTCAGAACCCAGGTAAGAAGGAGTCTGTCATAATGGGGCTCGTCATGCAGAAGTTCCGAGGCCGCGTTTCCGGAGAACATGCGATGGAAATAGTGAAGGACGAGATGAAATCTTAAATACGGCCCCTTACAATTATATTTATGGCCGAAATACCGTTCGTAAATATTGGCTTCATTGTTGGCACGCTTATCAGCGCTGCCTTGGCTTTCATCGCCATCGTGGTGTCGGACAAGCTCATATCGCACAATATAGATGCGAAGAAGTCCTTTATCATGGCTCTCATAGCGCTTTTCATAGTGCCCATAGTCGCTACATTCGTTCTGGGTTTCGTGCCCGCTGTCGCTTCGATACCTTACATGGCCAGCATCCTCCTGCCGCTTGTGTTCTGGATAGGGCTGGGCGAAGGCCTCCTTTCGTCTGACAGGAAGACGAAGCTGAAAGTTTCCGTCATCGCTTTCATCGTCTACATAGTTCTCCAGGTATTCGTGGCGCCGTACATAAGGTCAGCCATCCCGTTCTAGCGCCTTACAAGCCTCGCCCTGCTGCGGAATTCTATGTCTGACGATGGATTCATTGCAAACGCCGTGACAAAGCCTTCATCGTACCCGGCCAATCCAAGAACATTATGCAGGGCCTCGTGCTTCTCGAGCTCCGGGACCTGCCTGTAATCGGTGAATTCTGGAGGAAGCCTGTTCATGAATCTCTGTGGCGCCGACGGCACTGTGTGCGCCCACGCGCCTTCCGCCGTGTATTCCTTTGTTTCGTTGACGGTAATCTCAATCCTGTCATCCCTGTATGCCGGCAGCATTCTCTGTCCGCTCCTGTAGAAATTCGCTATACCTTCGTCGAAATACATAATATCAGTAGGAATTTTACGGATAAAAAGTTTTTTGGCCTGAAATTATGATGATAGGTGTCTTCGGAGGCTCCGGATTTTATTCCCTTATTGAAAAACATGAAACAAAGGAAGTGAGTACGCCGTTCGGCACTCCAAGCTCTCCTCTCAATTTCGGCGACATATACGGAAAGAAGGTATATTTCATGGCGCGCCACGGCGATGGGCATGCTCTGCCGCCTCACAAGATACCATACAAGGCCAATTTATGGGCAATGAAACAATGTGGCGTGAAGCGCATACTGGCCCCTGCGGCTGTTGGCTCCTTGAAGCACGACATAAAACCCGGCACATTTGTCATACCTGACCAGCTCATAAATTTCACTTCAGGAAGGGACGACACTTATTACGGCGGCATGAATGAGTTGCCTGACTTGTCGCAAGTCACGCACGTCTCCATGGCCGAGCCGTACTGCCCCAAGCTTTCTGACATTCTTGGGGAAACATTCAAGGAACTTGATATGCCGTTCAGGATGGGCGGCACCATTATAGTGATACAGGGCCCCCGGTTCGCAACCAAAGCTGAAAGCGGATTCTACCAGAAGCACGGTGACGTCATAAACATGACGCAGTATCCTGAATGCGTATTGGCGCGCGAGCTTGAGATGTGCTATGCCAATATCTCCCTCGTAACGGACTACGATGCAGGATTGGGTATTCACAGAGCTGTCTCGGCTGATGAGGTACTCCGGGTTTTCAAAGAAAACAACGAGAAGTTGAAGCAGATAATCCTGACGGCTATTGGAAAAGTGGATTATGATGATTGTAAATGCATGCATGCTCTGGAAGGCGCAAGGTTCTAGTTTTTGTTTATGATATTTACTCTCTTTATCTCGAGCCATCCGGACCTGCTCTTCGCGTCCCAATGCTTTTCGCTTTCCACCACTTCCATGCGTCTTGGAAACATAGGACAGTCCAGTACCAGGCTTTCCGCCTCGCCGCCCTCGAACAGGACGTGTATGCCGTGCTTTTCGTAAAGTTTCTCCAGCTCCCTCACGCACTGCTCGTCTACGATGCGGCCGAGCCACTTGTCGTCCATAGGAGGCGCAGCCACGCCCACAATCATTATCCTGAATCCTTCTGCTATCATGTTCCTGAGGGTTTGCGCCGGAGGCGCCTGCCATATGGGTGCATATGTTGTCTATGCGAGTCTTCTGGTAGTTGCTCGCCGTGGCGCCCGTGACTATACCGTCTATCTTTCCCTTGAGCGAAGCGAGGATATTCCTGATATCATCAAGCTCCTTCTCCTTCTCCCCCTTCGTCGGCACCTTAATGCATTCTATGCCCATCAGTTTTGCCTGTTCCTCCACCAGATGCACATTGGGTATGTGGAACATGTAGCTCTCGGGATTCTCGCTGAAGAAGGCAATTATGCGCTTTATTTCATGCCCGCCCTGAACGGCTTTGTGCATCGAGTACAGGGAGTCCTTTCCGCCGGAAAGCAGTGCCGCGAGTCTCATGTGGATAAGAACCGGAAATATCCTTAAATGTCTAAAATCCCATCATAATTATCTTGGAAGGAGTCTACGACTCCTTCAAGATCTCAAAAAGCGCAGCTTTTTGCAGATACAGATATTGATGGGATTTTGACATTCAAATTCAGGTTTTTCTCCCTTCTTAAAGCTACTCATTTAAATACTTTTTGCCTTT
>JACPAH010000006.1 GCA_016180925.1 Candidatus Aenigmatarchaeota archaeon | reverse complement strand
TATTTTTCGGACTCCATGCCCAATATGTCGCTTATTTCACTTTCCGTGAGGTATTTCAGCGTGCCGAGTTTTGCGGCGTTTTCCTTTATGTGCGCATGAGCCGCCAGCACGCCGTCTATGTTTACAGCATTCGCGTAATCCATTAAATACGTTACGCCCCCGGCGTCAATTTTTATCTTTTCCGACAAGGAGAAAACGACGGCGTCCGGAAAAAGAAAACCGGAGAAGATTCCGGAGCTGCCGCGCAGAACCGCATCTGAGGTGCTGGCGCATCGGCCAGGCTCCTGTTTCGGCGCCGTATATGAAAAAGGCTTGAAAGACGGGATTCTGGACATAAGGTAATTATCCACATCTGCCATGACAGATGAAATGATATTCATGCACTCATCGGGGTCGTCGGAAGACGCTATAATTCCGTGATTCTCGAGAAAAATAATCCCTTCGTCGCAGCGGCGCTTTTTTATCTCAGCCGCGAGATGATGCCCCACCTTTACGTAGGGTATCCATAAAAACTCTTCTTCGCGGAAAATTTCCGACAGCATCCCGGCGCTGTTTTTGCAGCACAGCACGGCGTTGAGATGGACCGGGTGCAGATGGACGATATATTTGCCAAGGAATGAATGGAACCCCGTTTCTATTGACGGCCTGCCGCCTTTTGCTACAGACGAAGCCACCACAGAATCCGCCCCCGTCTCGTCAAAACCGCCGCCGTAAATGCCGGCTATCTTCCCGTGGTTGACGACGCTCCATCCGCTTCCTTCAGTGACGGCATCCATCCTGACTCCGGAGGATTTTATCATCATATTTTCACCAAGCTTCACGGACAGGTTGCCCCCGGTGCCCTGGACAAACTCAGGTTTACTGCCGACGCTTCTCGAGGTCTTTACGAGCCATTCCAGTTCATTCATCGCTGCCGCCTCCCAACACCCTGAGCCTTTCGTTGAGGCAATAGAGGAATATAACCTGCAGAATTCCGTCGAACCCGCCGCCGATACCGTTCCTGTCTATTTCGTACGTCTCATAATCAATGTCAAGGGAGTTAAGCAGATTTCCCACATCTTCCGCCGTGGCGCCGCCCCTGAACACCATGCGCTGGAACCTGTGGTCGTGGTATTCCATCTCTATACCGAGGGATTTTATCCCGGATGCAGCTTCCAGAAAACCTTCGAGCGGTATGTCGTTCTTCACGTCAATCTGCAGCCTTACAGGAACGTCCTTATCAATGTCGGAAAAACTCACCTTTTCCTCCGGTACGTAGGAAATTACCATATCGGCGTACATCTTCTGCGGTGCGATGAACCTGTCGGAGTCGCGCCTTCTTTGCCCCAGCTTCTTCATTACCTCCTTTTTCGTGTACCCCCTCAGCTTCATGTCGCGCCTGAGCTTCCACAAAACTCTTAGCGAGGGGTCCGGGTCAAGGAAAGCCTTTATTTCGTAGATGCTATTGGATTCGCTGATGAAAAACGTGTGGAGGCCCTCGGAGATTATTATGTCTCTCGGCTTTATCCTGGATGGGGAAGTGAATTTTCCTGTCGAATGGTCATAATGCGGCCTATTTATTGTGGCGCCACTCTTCAGCTTCCTTATCTGCCTGTAATTCAGGTAAATCCTGTTTCCGGCCGGGTTGAGATGCGTATACTTTTCCCAGTTGATGTCCTTTCTCTCCCATTTGTGTACGTCATCCCCGTATACGGTCGTCACGCGCTCCTTTCCGAACAGTTCTGAAAGGCTCTTCGCAAGGGTGGTCTTGCCGGAGCCTGAGTCGCCTCCTATACCTATTATTGGTATCCCGTTCTTCTCCTGAAACAGCAGGCCGCTCCTGACGCCCCTCCTGTAGATTATGTACGTGAGATAAAGCAGCGTTGACGTCATGGCGGTGAACAGGACGTTGACCAGTATGTCCGAACGGATTCCTGCCGAAGCCAGCATATAGTACGGCGTTACCCACGAAGACACCGCCGGCAAAACCACCTGGAAAACGCGGAACACGTCCGACTCGGGAACGAAAAGGAAATAGAGCAGGTACGCGGCGTTGAAAGCCGAGTAAATCCATACGCTTATCCTCTCCTTCACCAGAAAATATATTATGAACGGGATGGCCCACATGTACCAGCCGCGCTCGGGATGTATGAACGTGACGAGGAAGGTAAGGGTCATGCCCAGAAGGACGAACAGCATGTCGCTTGTCATCCTCTTGAATGAGAACGCCTTGAAGAGTATGTACGCATATGCCGCCGGAACGATGTAGTAGACAAGGCCGAGGGTGAAATCCACCGAAAGATTGAACAGCCTGAACTGCTCCTCCGCGCCGAACACCATGCGGACGAAGCCTTCGCTGAAGACAAAAGGCATGAGGAAGACGGCATACAGCCCCAGGGAAATTGCGAAGAACGCAGCCGTCCCTATCCAGCGGATTTTTTTCTTCACCAGATACGCGAGATACAGCGGCAGCGCCACGAAGACGAACGACTTCGCCGCAATGCCGGCGCCCAGGAGCGCCGCGGATTTCACGTACTGGCGGCCTTTGAGAAAATAAGCCGACAGGAACAGGAGCGCCACCGGTATTATGTCAAGCTGGCCGTGGATGTACGTTATGTAAAACACCACAGGCGATGCCCAGTAGAGGAGCATCACCTTCTTCCCGTCCAGAATCCTGTACAGAACGTAGAATATCGCCATGTCGGCTGCCAGAAGCGGTATGCGCATCGCGAAAAGCTCAAAAAACGGCCCGCTGAAGACGCCGAACAGGATATACGGGACAGAGACTATGAACAGCATGAATGGTGGGTACGGGAACGCCTTCAGGTTGCCTATGTCAATGAAATGCTGGTAGGGATTTGAAAGCGGATTTGCGACGAAATACTGCACGAACGGTATGAAGAGCTGCGTCATGAAGTCCGACGCGAAAAGAAAGGCGAAAATTACTTTTAGGGCAAGGATGATTAGGAACGTCCTGCTTCTGAACATCGAAGGCATCCTCAGGCCGCCAAAAACCAGATACTTGCATCCGAGAAAATTGGCGGTGGCAGTGAACGCTATTGAAATCACGTTCGAAAATAGCGGCTCTATGCCGGCCGATACGGAGAAGAACCTCAGCACACCCAGGCCCGCCACCAGCGAGAACAGGTATACGGCAAAATAAGGCATTATGCTGAGGCCCGGCCTGCTCCTGAAAGTCAGCCGGGCGTTGAAGTAATAGCCGAGGACGGCGCCGACCACGTAGCCAGCGGCTGACGCGACGATATAGTTGACAGAAAAAAGCGTATACAGAACAAAGAAGATGCCGTAATTTATCAAGGTGCTTATTCCGCCGACCACGACAAAACGGGAAAACTGGCTTGTTATGCGGGAGTCCTTGGTTTCCAGACTTTCCATCATTCCCATACAATAGAAATGAAAGCTCCAAGGTATTTAAAAGACCTTCATAAATATCATGTCTTTTAGATATGTCAGAATACCTTCAAGGTATTCTAAATATATTTAAGGCGTATTCTACCGTATCATGTTTTTCGTGAAGTAGTCCTTCCAGAAGCCGTAGAAATCCGACTTCCTGTCTTCCTCCGTCTCCCTGCCGTTCATGAAAACGTTCTCCCAGTGCTCGTATTCGCGGAGGTCGACAGGCGTGCCCCATCCTATGTACTGCTCCAGGTCAAATATCACGACCTTCTCGCTGTTCGCGATTATTTCCATCGGCACCGAATCAACGTAGAACTCGTTGTTGGTGCGCTTGTTTGCCGCAATCATCTGCTCCGCTGCGTCGACAAATATCCGTCCGGTGCGGAACCAGAAACTTCCGACGACGGCGTGGTCGTTGAAAGGGCTGTCGCTTACAGGCACCTTTACCGATATTCGTTGCACGACGCCTTTGTCGTTGGCTACCCAGCCCCATGCCTTCGGATTCCTTGTCAGGTTCGGCTGTTTCGTGAATGTCAGGATTATGGCGTCTATGCTCTTGTCTGACGTCAGATTTCTCCATCTTTCCCTGTCAAACACCATGCCGTTGTCGCAGGCGCCGATGAAAAGTGGCTTGTCCATGTCTATGGCGTCTTTTGCAAGAAGGCATGTGGAAGCCTGTCCTTCCGTGGTTTTGTCAATGGAAATGATTTTGCAGGAAGGCGCTTCATCCCTGAGGATTCTGTCAACATGATATTTTTCTATGTGTTCCTTCCTGCACACGAAGACCCAGTCCTTGTCGTAAGGCATGCTCCGTATCGCCTGTGCAATCATGGGCCTGCCTGAGACTGGTATCAGCGGCTTCGGCAGTCTGTAGCCCTCATCAGAGAAGCGCTTTCCAAGGCCTGCCATCGGCACGAGGTTTGTCATTCGAACGGCCTCAGCACACCGCTCTTCTCCCACTGCTCGGCGTAGGGGTCCTTGGTCATGACGGCGTCGATTTTTATGCCTTCGGATTTCATCTGCTGTATGAAGCGCGAAATATCTTCAGGGCGCTTCCAGCGCGACGGGCAGACAATGCACGTCCTGAAGCCCGCGTCCTCAATTTTCCTGTATATTTCCCTGTCAAGCGGCAGGCGGGTGTTGACGTCAATGAAGAGCCAATCGAACTTGTCCTTCATCAGAAGAGCCTGCTCAAGCGGCTCCGCTTCGGAGTAGCGGATGGCGATGCGCTTGCCGACACCCGGCACTCCGCCTTGAGAGGCGCGGTATATGAACGGGAACTCGAGGTCAAGAAGGAAGTAGTCCTCGATGCCGCGCTCGCTGGCGGCGTCTATTATCCTCTGCTCGACACCCATTTCCTTCGGGTTGAATATTACAAAACGATTTCTTTGCTCCGCCAGGACGTCCATGTATTCGAAAAAGTCGTCGCCTGTTCCGGGGTCGTGATTCAGATACAGGCTGCCGTTCCTGTTGTCGTGACGTATGTCGATTTCGACGCCGTATTTTTTGGGCGTTTTCCTTAATGCATCTATGGCATTGACGCGGTGCTGTATTATGAGAGGTTCACCCATGCGATAACTATCAGGAAAAGGCTTAAATATACTTAACCGCTTAAACGGAACTACTTTTAACAAGTTTTAAAAGTTATGAAATGCTAGTTCTTACATGGAACAGCTCCTTTTGACTGGCGAGGTGGAGGCAAAGGCGGCAATCCTGTCGAAGATACGCGAGATATTCGGCGGCAAAAGAGTCAGTAAGGTGCTTCTTGTAAACCCGCCAGACATCGCCTCGGAGGAGTTTAATTTCGGCGCGGCGCTGCAGAAGAGATGCTATGCATACCCGCCTTACGGGCCAATGCTCCTGGCAGACGTCCTCAGGAAAAGCGGCTACGAGCCCGAAATAGTGGATTTGAATTATCATGTGATAAAAAGTGCGGTGGAGTCGGGAGGCAAGATGGACTACGATGCCGAATGGAAAGGCCTTCTTGCCAGAAAGATTGACGAATTCAAGCCCGATGCTGTAGGAATAACGTGCATGTTCACGATGACGCACGACAGCTTCGTGAGGGTGTGCAGCGAGGTTGCAGGAAGGGAACTGCCGATAATTGTCGGAGGCGTTCACGTGTCCAACGACACGGAAAGGGTGCTGCGCTCGATAAACTACGAAAAGCTCATAGCATGCTCCTACGAGAGCGAGGTGGCTTTCCAGAAGCTTCTTGAGACCACGAACGGCCATGGAGATGAGCTTTACCAGGTATCCGTGATTTCAGGCGGGAAATATTATTCACTGGAGGAAAGGAAGGCGCCGGAGCCCGATGACCTCAACAGGATTCCGGCGTACGAGCTTGTCGATATATCCAATTATTCTTCCGTGGGCACTATCGGCTCCTTCACCGCGCTTCTTGAGCCCGGAACAAGGGTTGCGACCGTGCTTTCCAACAAGGGATGCAGGGCGATGTGCACATTCTGCAGCGTCCGCAGCTTCAACGGCATGGGCGTGAGGCAGAGAAGCGTCGAAAGCGTTGCGGACGAGATAGAGCTCCTTGCCAGGAAATACGGAGTGAAACACATAATGTGGCTTGACGACGACCTTTTCTTCAACGAGAAAAGGACGATAGAGCTTTTCCAGGAGATAAAAAGGCGAAACCTCGGGATAACATGGGACGCCTCCAACGGCGTCATAGCCGCTGCATGCAAGCCCGGCATAATAGAGGCCGCGGCCGAATCGGGATGCATAGGCATGTTCTTCGGCATCGAGTCCGGAAACCCTAAAATACTTCTGGACATAAAGAAGCCCGGGACAGTGGACAATTTCAGGAATGCGGCGTCCCTTCTAAGGAAATATCCAAAGATATTCTCCCGCGGATTCCTCATGCTGGGATTCCCACATGAGAGCCTGGGGATGATGCTGGACACGATGAATCTTGCCCTGGAACTGGATTTGGACTGGTATGCACTGAACATACTGCAGCCCCTGCCTTCGACGCCTATATACAAGGCGATGGTGAAGGAGGGCCTGATAGAGGACAAGCTCCAGACGAAGGAAACGCGGTTCATGATAGGGCCCCACGGGAAGCAGAACACCGTCGAGCACAAAAAGGAAGTGAAGAAATTCATTAATTCGTTCGAAAGCGGCGACCTGGATGCGGAGCCAACTTCGGAGCAGCTGATGGACATATGGTTCTACATGAATTACAAAATAAATTACGAGAGGGTAATGAACATAAAAGAGCGGGAAAGGCTGTTGAAGATAGTGAAACAGATGAGATACATATGCGATGTTGTCACCTCAGGCCATGCCCTTGCAAACATGACGCTTGCCGCATGCGAACTCAACGCAGGAAACATAGAGGATGCCAAGAGAAGGATGGAGCTAGTAGAAAAACAACTAATGGAGTCTGAATATTGGCGCGACAAGTTTGAAGCATTTGGTCTTTATTCTAGGCTATATGAGATAAAAAGTTCCTTGAAATCTGACATTCCACTGTTTTCAAACAGCGGTTGATATGCACAGAGCGGAAAAATCCTATCAGTCAAGCGTCTTGACTACCATGTTCATGACCTTGTTCTGCATCTTTATGTCCAGAGGCATCCCGTAATAGTTCCTCATGAACCTGAACTTGGCAATCGGATGGTAAAGGTCGAAGAAAAACCTGAAAGTCTTGTTCGATATCTTGTATTTCGAGTTGCGGTTCCCGAGGACTGACATCCTTTCTATGCCCTCTATCCATTTCTTCTCGGCTTCGGTGTACCAGTTTGGATAGTGGTCCCTCCAGTGCTCGAGGTCGAAATTACCCCAGCCTTCGAGAGTTGTGGGAGGCACGAAGCCTTTTTCTATCGCGGCATGGTACATTTCGGTGCCAGGGAAAGGCGTGTACGGGAAGAACGGCGTATACGCGTTCTTGTTCTCCTTTATGAGCTTGAATGCGAAGTTTATCGATATCTTCGGGTCCTTCTCCATAGGGAGGCCGGCTATGAAGGAATATTTCACCTTTATGCCGTAATCCCTTATCTTCCTGTTCACGTCCAGGACGAGTTCCGGCGTCAGGGCCTTTATCATGGTTTTCATCACTTCAGGGTCCGCTGATTCGACGCCCATGTCACAGTTCCTGCACCCGGCCTTGTACATCTTGTCCAGGTCCATTCTTATGACGTCGGTGGCTCGTATGCCCACCAGGCTGAACGTTATGTCGAGGCCGTCCGCTATAATCCTGTCAAATATCTCGTTGCATCTAGGTATGCTGGTCGCGAAGTTGTCCTCCTGGAACAGTATGGTCTGCGCGCCGAACTTGTCGACAGCCTGGTGTATCATTTCCATCGTCCTGTCCACGGAATATCCGCGCCAGGTGAAGTTGTAGTATGCGGTGGCGAAGCAGAACGTGCACCTGTATGGGCACCCCCTTGATGTCAGAAGCGTGAAGGCTTTCCTTCCGGATATGTATGTCGGATTATATTTGCTTGCGTCTATCAGCTCGTACGGGATAGGAGGCAGGTCATCAAGGTTCTTGACAAGCTCCCTCTCCGGATTGGTTTTTATGCGGCCGTCCTCCTTGTACGATATCCCCTTTATCCCGGAAAGAGGCGCGCCTTTTGAGAGGGCCTCAACAAGCTCGAAAAACGTTATTTCACCCTCGCCTGTAACTACTATGTCTATATTCTCGTTCTCAAGCACCTGTACCGGGAACAGCGTCGGGTGCGGGCCGCCCCATATGATTTTAGTGTCCTTGTCGACGTCTTTTATGAATTTCGATATCTCGAGGGCGCGAAGTATCTGGCCGCCTGTCATGACTGGCAGGGCAACGCACAGCGGCTTCTTCCTTATTTCCTGCTCCAGAAGCTGCTTGAAGTTTTTTTCCACCCTCTGGTCGAGTATCCTGACCTTGTACCCCCTCGTATGCGGCACCGAGGCTATTGCCAGCAGAGGGTCGGGGAATCTGGTGGCTAGGAAGTCATGTATGCCTATATTCGGCTGGATGAGAAGAATTTCCGACATGGTACCTGAATTTTTATTCGTTTTAATACTATTTAAATTTGTCACAGAGAAGCCCCTTTTCACAAGATGGGGGTTGTAGGCAATAATGTCGACTTTTCACGCGCTCTTGGCAAAGCCGTATATTTACAATTACTATAATTGCTTACAGGCTGGAATAATGAAAATGGCGTATAAGTTCGGCTCCACAGTATAAAAAGCTCATTGCAACATTAAACTCATGAAAAAGACAGTGCTGGTCGTGGCGCTTCTTTGCGGCATTTATTTCTCCACAGCCAATATCCTGATGCCGCTCTTCAGGGGGGATGACAGCTACACGCAGCTTGCAGTCAACGGCGTTTTTGCGTATTCCAGGGACCAGACTACTTACGCATCCCTTGCGAGGGATTTTTACGAGGGCAATATACCGGGAGACCCGACCGTCTATGAATACAAGGGCAGGATAAACCCCTTCGTGCCGCTCGTGCCGACGGCGCTCCTGGCCGCGATGTCGCTTCTTTCAGGCTCGGTTTCCGGCGCCTTCATAGCCGGCAATTTCATATTTCCAATCATAATATTCCTCATAATCTACATGCTCATCTACAGGCGAACCGGAAACATCCATCTGAGCATCCTGGCGCCGGTTTTCATGCTCATAGCCTTTGACTACATAGTGACGCCTCTTGTCACATTGCGCAACATATCCTACCACGCGACAAACATACTGGACGCATCAGGGCCGCTCAATTATTTCGGCAGGATCCCGCACATACAGATGACTTTCATCTTCCTCGCCATTTCCATACTACTCCTCTACATTTCCATGGAAAAGAGAAAGATATTCTATTCCGTCCTGTGCGGGCTCGTTTCAGGACTCCTGTTCTATTCATACTTCTTCTACTGGACGATATTCGCAGGCGTCATGGCGCTCCATATCCTCTATTTTGCGGCAAAGAAAAATCCTGGGATTCTGAAGCATGCCGTTATCATATTCGCTGTATTCGCCGCAGTTTCGCTGCCTTTCTGGTCGTCCTATGCGTCCTTTGACAAGAGCTTCCTGGAGGACATGTCGACAAGGAACGGAAAAACCTATTCGTCCCCTCTTCCGATAGCAGAGACGGCGAAATACGCTGTTATCATCGCCATCTTCTACGCGCTTTCGAAAAAAGACTATTTTTCCTTCCTCATGGGTTCCATACTGATTTCCGGGATTCTGCTCATGAACTCCCAGGTAATCACGGGCTTCTCGATACAGAAAAGCCACTATGAATTTGCAATGGCGCCGTTCGCCGCCATCATGCTGGTTTACGCGCTGTGGCATGCCGCGGAAAAGCGCTTCGAGCCGAAAAAGATAGGCGCCATCCTGGTTATAGTCCTGTTCTCGATAGGATTCTACTCTCAATATTCCTTTGCCTACAACAAGCACAGCCTATATTCCATAGACGACAGCGACAAAGAGCTCTACGCGTGGCTTGATGGGAATACGGAAAAGGATGATGTCGTGCTGGCATTGAGCACGGAGCAGAGCTACCTTATACCCCTCTACACACACAACAACGTATATCTTCCTTACGGCCCCTATTCCCTCGCACCGACGGATGAGATATGGGAGAGATTCTACATCTCATACTCGATGCTGGCTGTCGATGAGTCGCATATCAGGGGAATGATAAACAACGAGGAGACAAGAAATTCCTATATAATAGACCACAGAACCAATACATTCAATAAATCGTCCTTCGAAATAGCGTTCTGGGACCTCTACCTGTTTTCCCTTGAGTACGGAAGCGGAATACCTGAACCCAAGAAGGCTGAAATACTGGAAGATTACAGGAGATATTCTGAAAACGCAACTGCCTGGGAAAAATACAGGGCGGACTACATACTCATAGGCCCCTACGAGAGAAGCGCCGGCGCGGCAGCTCCCGGAGACATGGTGTGGGAAAACGAAAAATTCAGCGTTCATAGCAGATGATTTTATGAAGAATTCATATTCCATCGTGATACCGGCTTACAACGAGGAGAAGAGGATAGGAGGAACTCTGGAGTCTTATTTCAGGCACTTCAAGAAGTCCGGCATGAAGTTTGAGATTATCGTTGTGTGCGACGGAAGCGACACGACGGCTTCCATAGTCAAGAACTTCATGAAACTCCGCAAGGGCGTGAGGCTTATCGAGTTCGGAAGGCGCCTCGGAAAGGGCAGGGCGGTGATGGAAGGCCTCAAGCACGCCGCCGGAGATGTCGTGGGATTCACGGACGCTGACGGCTCCGTCGGGCCAGACAACTTTCTTTCCATGATGGAGATTTGCCGGAAAAGCGTGGACTGCATCGTAATAGGCTCCCGCAACATGGAAAAATCGTTCGTGACAAAAAAACAGCCGGCCTACAGGCAGCTTCTCAGCAATGTCTTCAGCCATTACGTCAACATGCTTTTCGGCCTCGGGATTACGGACACCCAATGCGGCGCCAAGGTCATGACAAGGAAAATGCTGTCGTGCCTTGACGGCATGAAATCCGCCGGATTCGAGTTCGATGCCGAGATGTTGTGGAGAATAAAAAAAATCGGGGGAAAAATAATAGAATTCCCGGTAAAATGGTCCCACAATGAATTCTCGACATTCAGGGTAAAAACCGGCCCGCGCATGGCGCTAAAGCTCATGTCCATAAGGCTCATGGGGTGAATTCATATATCTCGGCGCCGTCGCCGTACACCTTTCTGAGATAATCAGGGCTTCCCAAATCCCCCAGGCGCTTCTCGAAAGTCCCGTAAAACACGTACCTGATGCCATACTTCTCAAGTATATCCCTTGATGGCGACGAATAAAACTTCCTGTAATCCGAAAGTTTTTCGCCTACATCAAGGACTATGTCGCCCCTGCTGGTTCCGAACAGAAGGGATTTCTTTCCTGAATAATACGGGAGGTAGGTTCCTATGGCCTGCGATGACATCACGTTGCCTGCCGGCATGCCCTTCAGGAAACCGAGGGCCTTCATGTCGGATTCGGCGTAAAAGAAGTTCTGCTCCCCCAGGGCCCCATTTTTGTAGATATTCCTGGCGTCCATCTGCTCGAACGAGTAGAAGAAGAATATTGACAGCGCAGAAACCGCCACAACGGCAACAAAGAGCCCCGCGTGTTTGAAATTCTTCATCCCCTCGTGGGCCAGGAAAGCAAGCGGAAAATAGAGGAATACGGTCACCTTCGGCGGCAGAACCGAGAAGAGCTTGACGGGAAACATCACAACGAAGAGGAATACAATGAACCATGCGTACATGAAAACAATGCGCTTTTCATGCCCGCTTTCCAGAACCCTCTTTGCAAGGTATCCCAGAAAGGCGAGAAACGGTATGTTGAAAACTATGAACAGCGGATGGGATGGAAGAGGCGGTGCCCACACCGAGCTCGATATCTGGTAATACGACATCAGCGCGAACGATGCAACAAAGAACGCCAAATGCCTCTTCCCGGAAACAAAAGGAAACCTTTTCTTCATGTCGTACAGGAGAAATATGAACAGAGGCCCCAGTCCGAGGAGAACGGAAGGAAGGACATTGACGCTCACCGTGCCTACAGCATTCGCATAGTTATCAAACAGGGCCGGCTGGAAAATGTATGAAAACGCCCACACGGACGAAAACAGCAGAAGCGAGGCGAATACCTTCGATAGCTGTGACGCTCCGAGCGAAAAGACGCGGCAGTAAACGGCCATTACCATGAAGAACGATACGCCGTGGAAAGGATACACGAGAACCGTGAGCCCCAGAAGCAGCGACGACAGAAGAACCCTCTTTTTCACGAAAAACAGCATGGACAGCGTTCCAAGCGCGAGCGAGAACGCCTGATAGGATTCCACAAAGCGGAAGATGCTGACGCCGAAACCGAAGAGCGACTGCGGATACAGAAGGCGCTCCGGGTAAAAGAAGGATGATATGAGGTGAATTAATCCGCCGAATCCCGCAGAAAGCGCGAGCAGGATAAAAATCCTGTGCCTGCATTTGAAATCGAAATGCCTGACAAGCAGGTATATGGATGCAAGCATCAGCGCCGCCGAGAAGAGCTTGAAGAGCGCAAACAGCCCCAATGCACTTATGCCGGAAGCTGCGTAAATGACAGAGAGGGGGAACAGCATGAAAACCGGGCCGTTAGCCGGGTTCAGGAATGCAAGCCTGACAACGCCGTCGCTCTCCAGCGTCCACGGGCTTTCGTAGCCGAACTCAGACAGCTTTATGGCGGTGATGAACAGGGCCTCGTCCTCGCCAAGCGAGTTGAACACCAGGCCTTCAGGATGCAGCCCGAAAAAAAGAGCATACTGCATCACCGGGGCTATCATCAGGGCCAGAGCAGCCGCCATAGCGTATTTTTTCATTGAATTGCATATGGAACACACGTTTAAAATAGCCTATTAGGACATTATTTTGAACATCCGACACGGTTTTTAAAAAGGCTGTCACAAAGATTATCAAAATGACAGACAAAATAGTTCTGGGAATCAATGACAGCCACCCATCTTCAGCGTGCATCATGGCAAACGGGTGCACAGTCTCCTGCATAATAGAGGAGAGACTGACAAGAATAAAGAATGAGCACAGGTTCCCAATAAACTCCATACAAAAAATGATGTCCGACGCGGGAATAAACGGTGAACAGATAAGTCTTGTCGCCTTCAGCTCGAAGGACATCACGCCGGCCGACCTGAACGAGATAGCGAAGATGAGGAAGGAGAAAAGGAAATCCATAGTCGCATTCTCCCATGCCGCAAGGATATTCCCCATGAAAGTGACGGAGAGCATATTGTGCCCGGCTGCGACGAGGTTCAGGCGATTCTACAAGACAAGGAAATTCCTCCCCCTGTACATGAAAGCCCTCAGGCAGCTCGGGATAACCGCGCCGATAGTCATGTACGACCACCACAGGGTCCATGCAGCGACCGCTTACTATTTCAAGGGCACTCCAAAGGGCAGAAGGCTTATATTCACGTCCGACGGCGAGGGCGACGGCCTATGTGCGACGGTAAGCATAGCGGAGAATGGAAACATCCAGCGCGTGGTTTCGATACCATTCGTGCATTCCATAGCGAAGATGTACAACGAGGTGACATGGTATCTCGGAATGAAACCATGGGAGCACGAGTACAAGGTCATGGGCCTTGCGCCATATTCGTCCGGGCATTACGCCAGGAAATCTGTCGATGTGTTCGAGCGCATGGCCGACGTCAGGGGGGTAAAATTCAGGAACATGACGAAAAGATGGGCGCATTCATACGGCCTTTACCTAAGGGACAACCTGCATAAGCACAGGTTTGATGCCGTGGCATTCGCGCTGCAGGACATGGCTGAAAGGGTGACAACCGGATGGGTCAGGAACTGCATAAGCCGCTACGGAATAGGCGACATAATGGTATGCGGCGGGTTCTTCATGAACGTCAAATGCAACCAGCGCCTCATGGAGATGCCCGAGGTAAGCAGCATTTTCGCGACGCCTTCTGGCGGGGACGAGAGCAGCTGCATCGGGGCCGCCATGCTTGGTTACGCGGACTTGTGCAAGGAGGACGGCTCCAAACCAAGATTCGAGGAGATAAAAAACATATATTTAGGCCCCTCTTACGACGGCGAAATAGAAGAATTCGTGAAGGGGATAGACAGGAAGAAGTACAGCGTCCAGAAGTGCAGGGACACAGACAAGGCTGTAGGTGAGATGCTGTCCGAAGGGCGCATAGTTGCCCGCCTGAGCGGCAGGATGGAGTTCGGCGCACGCTCCCTGGGCAACAGAAGCATACTGGCAGACCCGCGGAACATGCCAGCGATAACCGAGATAAACTCGCAGATAAAGCAGCGCGATTTCTGGATGCCTTTCGCGCCTTCCATTTTGAGGGAGGATGCGAGGAAGCTCCTGGAAATGCCCGGGAAGCCTGCCAATGACCAGTATATGATACTGTCCTTCAACACGACGCCTCTCGGCAGGGACGTGCTGCGCGCCGCCCTGCACCAGTCGGACTTCACTGCCAGGCCGCAGGTTGTGGACAGGGAATGGAACCCCGGATATCACTCGCTGATAAAGAGCTTCAAGAAGGAGACGGGCCACGGCGGCATACTTAACACCTCATTCAACCTTCATGGCGAACCCATCGTATGCACGCCGCATGACGCCTTCAGCACACTGGAGAGAAGCGGCCTCAGGTACCTCGCAATGGGAAATTACGTGATAGAAAAAAAATAACCTAGAACAAAAATCTAAAGGTCATTTCACTTTTAAAAGGGTCTTATTGAAATATCACCAATGGGCTACGCCAACAGGATAATAAAGGGCGCTTCCATCGCCTTTGTATTGTCCGTACTCGGGACCGGGATGGGGTATCTTCTCAGGATATTCATCGCAAGGAGCCTTCCAGTCGACGACTTTGGCCTCTTTTATTCCATGCTGACATTTTTCTCGCTGTTTTTTGTGATAAAGGACTTCGGGCTCGGCTCGGCCCTGGTGAAATACATACCTGAGTTCATGGTAAAGGGGGCCCACGCTTCCATCGGAAGGGCCATAAAGTCATCATTCCTGATTCAGCTTTCCATAGGGGCTGTGATAGGGCTCACGACTTTCATGCTGTCTGATTACATAGCACTATCCTTCTTCCACTCGGAAAAGGCGTCCTTCCTGATAAAGCTGTTTTCCGTCGAGCTTGTCCTGGCCATATCGTTCCTTAAAATGCTCCTCCAGGGATTCCAGAAAATAGTGGCATTCTCTCTCATAGAAGCGATAAGAATAGCCATCATTTTCTCCTTTATACTGGCAGCAGGCGACGCCACGCTCATCAGCGTTGCCGTGAGCTATTTTGCGGCGTCAATGGCGATACAGGTCATGATGGCCCTTTACGTCGCAAAGCACATGAGAAGCCTCGGGAACGGGAAGGCGCTTCCGGGTTCCGAAAAAAACGTCATAATATTCGGCTCCTTCGTTTTCCTGGGGAGCATATCGACTTTTTTCATAGGCTCTGCCGACACGATGATGCTCACGTATTTCAGGTCGCTATACGAAGTGGGGCTCTATCAGGCGGCCGTCTCGACATCGCAGATGCTCCTTGTATTTGCCGGCTCTCTGTCTGTCATACTGTTTCCGGTGGTGTCGGAAATGTGGGCAAAAGGGAACAGGAAGGAACTGACGACGCATGTGGAATTCATGATAAAGTCCGTATTCCTTTTCGTGGCGTTCGCGGCCGTCATATTCATAGCGTTTCCCGAGATTATAATGGACCTGTTTCTCAGCAGAAAATACATAGACTCTGCCTTCCCTCTGCAGCTCCTCAGTTTTGGCATGATATTTTTCAGCATGAACGTCCTGTTCTCCGTCATCCTCAATGCGATAGGCCAGCCCAAAAAAAGCACTTTTACTGTCATCATGGTGTCGGCATTCAACGTTGCGGCAAACATAATCTTGGTGCCGGTTTTCGGCATAGCCGGGGCCGCCGTATCGGCCCTTTCTTCATACGTCATCGGTTTCCTTATATTTTATCTGCATCTCAGGAAAGAGATAAAAATATCGGCGCCGGCGAGGGACATATCAATCATACTGTCCAACTCCCTTGCATCGGTTGCCATAATCTATTTCGTGAAGCAGTCTTTGTCGATGAACATACTGGCTGAAGCCGCGATATGCGCATCGCTGGCAGGACTGTTCTACGCCGGCATATTCCTCAAGGTGAAGATATTCACCAAAAGCGACATGGTGATAATCAGGAGCTCGTTCCCCGGAAAGCTTGCCGCTGTGGCTGAGAGGTTTTCTTCATGATAAACGTCCAGATGATTTCGGGCAATATTAAGAGCGAATACAACTGGGGAATAAAGAACTACATACTGGGACTTTCGAGGAATATCGGAAAAGGATTCCGCATAACGGCAAAAGAGACGGAAAACGGTCTGCTCAGGCACATACGAGCCCCACGCCTTGCCGATGGCGACATCATCCATTTCAGCTCCCAGACGTTTGGGCACCTTTCAAAGTCTGCCGCCGGAAAGCCCATGGTGATAACATGCCATGACATGATGGCGTTTTCAAGGCCGGAGCTATTCGAGAAAAAAAGGCACGCTTTTTTCTCCAGACTTGCAATAAATGGAATGGAAAAATGCGGCAAAATAATATGCGTATCGGAATTTGCCAAGAATGAAGCCATGCGCTATATGAAAATCGGTGATGATGACGTAAGCGTAATACATTCCGGCATATCCGAAGATTTCAGGCCGCGAAAGAAGAAAAACGAGTCCGACTACATAGTTTATTTTGGCTCCGAGGAGAGGAGGAAGAACGTTTCGTCCCTCATAGACGCCTTCGTGATGCTGAAAAAATCCTTTCCGGAACTGAAGCTGGTCAAGAATTACGATAATCCCTCAATACGCGAGAGGATAAGGTCCCTCGGGCTGGAGAAGGATGTCATAATAACCGGGAACCTTACCGAGGACGGGATGGCCGGGTACTATTCCAATGCAAGGGCGTTCGTATACCCGTCGCTTTTCGAAGGTTTCGGCTTCACGCCGCTCGAGGCCATGGCATGCGGCTGCCCGGTGGTGGCAAGCAATGCGGCGGCAATCCCGGAAATACTTGGAGACGCGCCGCTATACTTCGACCCGCTGGATGCAAACGAAATGGCAGACAAAGTAAAGTCCATACTGGACGACAGTGCGCTTTCAAGAAAGCTGTCCGGGAAGTCCCTTCTCCGGGCGAAGAAATTCCCATGGAAAACAGCGGCAAAGAAGACCAGAAAAGTCTACGAGGAAGTGCTTCAATGAGAGTTGCTGTTCTGCACGATTTTTTTGACAAAACCGGAGGCGGGGAGCGTGTTGCTATTGCCCTTACGAGGATGTTCGGCGCCGACCTCTACACGGGATTTGTTGAGAACGAGAAGACCTACAGTTTGGACGGAATAAACGTGAAGAGCCTTATGGACAGGCCGCCGAGACTGGCATATTCCAGAAACACAAAGCTCTCCAGGCTCTTCGAAAAACTTGACATAAAATACGACCTCTACATATTCTCAGGGACATGGTGCATGAGCGCTGCTGGGAGGCTGAAGCCCAACATGCTTTACATGCACACTCCGCCGCGCTTTCTTTACGACCTCAATGGATATTTCGAGTCCGGAATGAACCCCATAACAAGGCTTTTTTTCAGGAGATTCTGCAAAAGATACATGGCTCTGGACCAGTCCGCCGTCAGAGAGTTCGGGTCTATAGCAGTCAATTCCAGAAATACAATGAACAGGGTAATGAAATATTATGGGCCTGACGTGTACAAAAAATGTTCAATAGTGAACCCGCCCGTGGACACGCGCAGGTTCCGCAACAGAAAAAGCGAGGATTTTTATCTGTCCACGTCCAGGCTGGACAGGCTCAAAAGAATCGATACGGTAATAAACGCATTCATAGAGAACGGCCGCCGCCTTGTGATAGCCAGCACAGGTCCCGACGAAAAAAGGCTTAAGGAAATGGCCACGGGACATGACAGCATAGAATTTACCGGGAGCCTTGGAGAAAATGAACTGACAGACTTGTATTCCAGATGCAGGGCCACCATTGCAGCGGCGAAGGACGAGGACTTCGGCCTCGTTGCCGTTGAAAGCATGGCGTCAGGCAAGCCGTGCATAGCCGTCAATGAAGGCGGATTCACCGAAACAATCATGGAAGGAAGAACCGGCTTATTATTTCATCCCGACAAGGACTCCCTAAATTCCGCAATAGACAAATCAGAAAGGCTAAAATGGAACGCGGCTTCGTTGATGAAGGAATCCGGTAAATACGACACTTTGCAGTTCGAAAGAAAGATGAAGAACATGGCAAAGAAGCTATTGCGATAGCATGTCCCTTATGCCGGCTTCCAGCGTGAACTCCGGCTCATACCCGAGCTCCTTCCTTACCTTCGAGATGTCGGCCCTTTGCGTTGATATGTAATTCTTGACATCGTTTCTCACGTACGCGGCTTTTATCTTCTTTCCCAGGACATGGTTAAGGATTTCCACCAGCCCGTTGAGCGAAACTTCCGTTCCGGTGCCTACGTTGAACACGTCATTGAGGCGCTTGCCGGATTCCATTGCGAGCATGTTGGCTTTGACGACATCCTTCACGTAAGTGAAGTCGCGAGTCTGCGTGCCGTCACCGTATATGACAGGGCTCTCCCCCTTCTTCATGGCCCAAAGGAACTGCGACACCAGATTGGCAAAGATTCCCTTCGACTCTTCTCCAGGGCCGTAAACGCTCATGTAGCGGAGGCCTATGGTTTCGATGCCGTTTTCCGCGCCAATGAGCAGCGCCGTATGCTCATTCATCAGCTTCGTTGAAGCATACATGTTTACCGGAACGCACTTCACGTCTTCCGTGAGAGGAGGCTTCATGTTGCCATAAATAGACGATGTCGATGCGTAAACAACGCGCTTCACCCCGTTTTTTACGGCCGCGTTCATGATGTTTATGAACCCGTCGACATTGACGGCGACGCTGCGGCGAAGCTCCTTCCTGAACATCGGGGAGGATGATGCGCCCGCCTGGCTGAATATAATATCACATCCAACGGAAGCGCCCGCGACGGCTTCCGCGTCCGTTATGTCGGCTTTGACGAGCTTTATGCGGCTTTTGATGTCTGCGATGTTCTTATCCGAGCCGAGGAAGAAGTTGTCAATGACCACAACTTCATGGCCCTTTTCGACAAGTGCTCTGGAAAGACTGCTGCCTATGAAGCCTGCGCCGCCTGTGACAAGAACTTTCATGGCTATCCCTTTCCCGAATTCTTTTTAAGGCTTGCATGAAAGTCTTTCGGCCGCTCTTCTCAGGTCATCTTCGCTGAGACCTTGTCCTATTCTCCACCCTTCTGGAGGCGCTTTTTTGTCCAGGTAAACAGATGTCAATCCCGAGTCGCCCCCGTTTGCATAAATTGCTACCGGGCCGCCATCCGTCGTCCTGATTTCCGTCCTTCCCGGATATACCCCTAAAAATACCACCCTTCTCGCCCCCGCCTGAAGACTTTCTACTGCTTCCATAAGTTCCCTGTAGCCATCTGGCACATTCATCTCAACACCTCACTTGTTTACTTCCCATGTCTGGAGCCCGTCGTGGTCGAACGTGAAAGTCATGGGCTTGAGCCCCGACTTTTCCAGCACATCCGTGACGACATGCTCCCTGTTGGGTTCGCAGAAAAAAAGGAAAAAGCCGGATCCGCCGGCCCCCGTGATCTTCCCCCCGAGGGCGCCGTTCTTCCTCGCCAGCTCGTAAATATCGTCTATATACCTGCTGCTGATGAGCGGCGAAAACTTCTTCTTCGCCTTCCAGCCCTCGTTGAGGAGCTCGCCGAACCGCACCAGGTCGCCGCCGAGAAGGGCATATCTCATCTCTACAGCCACTTCCTTAGCTCTGTCGAGTCCCTCCGCAGTCCTCCTGTCGCCGGATATGTAGCGGTTCGTCTGGTCATCAATGATGTTGCTGCTTTCGCCCTGCCGCGGCTTTATGTACGCGAGGATAAGGTGCTTTTCAAGCTCAAGCAAATGGTCCTTTTTCATACGCAGCGGATTGACCTTCACCCACCCGTTCCCGAATTCTATGAAATTCACGCCCCCGAACACGGTCGCGTACTGGTCCTGGTTTCCGCGTCCAACCTTAAGCTCCTCCCTCTCAAGCCTGTATGCCATCTCCGCCACCTCGTAATCCGTCATCTTCCTCTCCTTTCTCATGTGGTTGAACAGCCCTATCATGGCGGAAAACGCGGCCGCGCTGCTGCCCAATCCCGACTTGGGTGGGACGTCGCATCTCATGAATATGTTCATGCCGGCAGACGGCGCCATCTTCTTTATCACTGCCTTGAGAAGGTCGAGTTCGTTATTGTACTCGATTTCGGCCGTGTTCCTGAATGCCAGGCTCTTCAGGAAATCGGCGGAATGTATGTGTATGCTGCTGTCGTTGCGCTGCTCCAGGGTTGCATATGCGTATTTGTTTATCGTCGCGGAGACGACACAGCCGCCCTTCTCATCCCTGTACGGGGGCACATCCGTGCCCCCGCCGGCAAAGGATATCCTCACCGGGGACCTGCTCCTGATTATCATCTGCAGAATATGGGAACATCGCTTAAATAATTTGAGTTTCATACTTTTTCATACTATTTCAATACGGTGGTGTGATGGTAGAGCGCGTGACGATAACTGTGAAGCAGGATGTCCTGAAAAGGCTGGACAACATGGTTGACAGGAGAAACATAAGAAACAGGTCCCATGCAATAGAGGTCATGCTGTCCAGGGCTTTCGGAAAGACCGATATCGACACTGCGCTGATACTTGCAGGGGGCGAAGGCGTAAACCTGAGGCCGATAACTTACGAGATACCCAAGCCGCTGATACCGATAAACGGACGGCCTATACTGGAGCATCAGATAAGGATGCTAAAGAAATACGACATACGCAACCTCGTGGTCTCTGTCGGCTACATGAAGGAGAAGGTGATGGAGCATTTCGGCAACGGCTCAAACTTCGGGGTCAGCATAGAATATATAGCCGAGGACAAGCCTTTCGGCACAGCCGGGTGCCTCATGCCGGCCAAGGAGCTGATAAGGAACAGGTTCGTGATGGTAAACGTCGACACGCTTCTCAACCCCGATCTGTACGAGATGCACGAATTCCACAAAAGCCAGGGGACCTTGGCCACTGTCCTGCTTTCCACGTCCAGCGAGACGAAGAATTACGGCGTGGCCAAGATGAGGGGAAACCGGGTCGTGCATTTCAAGGAAAAACCTGCCAGGAGCACTTCAAACATAATAAACGCCGGGCTCTGCATATTCGAGCCCGGAGTGTCGGATTACGTCACCCGCCAGAAGTTCATGATAGAAGAGCTTTTCAACAGGCTGGCCAGGGACGGCCAGCTTTCGGGGTATGTATATGACGGCATGGTGCTTGACGCCGGAAGCCACGACGGATATGAGAGGGCCATAAGGGCCATGAAGGGCGGCGAAGTATGAAAGGCGTCATAGTGGCCGCCGGCAAGGGGACGCGGCTTCTCCCGCTCACCGAGAAGGTACCCAAACCGATGATAGACGTAGGCGGCAAACCGATACTATGGCATATAATAGAGCTCCTGAAAAGGCACGGCATAAAGGACATAGTAATAACGACCCACCACCTTGCCGGCTGCATACATGAATACTTCCGCGACGGGAGGGATTCCGGCGTAAACATACTATACACAGTGGAGAAGGAGCTCACCGGGGCGGCCGGGGGGGTGAAGCCGCTTGAAAACTTTCTTGAAGACACGTTCGTTGTCGTTTACGGCGATAACCTGACAAATGCCGACCTGAGCGCCATGGCAAAGCTCCACATGGAGAAAGGCGCGGCGGCCACCATAGGCGTCTACAGGGAAACGAACAATCCGCAATCAAAAGGCATAATAGAGACGGCTGGCGACGGGAGGATTGTGTCATTCGAGGAGAAGCCCGAGAAGCCCAAGACAAACCTCTCCAACGGGGCTGTCTACATACTGGAGCCGTCGGTTTTCAATCACATAAAGAACGGCTTCTGCGACTTCGGGAAGGACGTATTCCCCTCAATGTTGAGGGCCGGTGAAAGGCTCTACGCCTTCGAGGTCGAAAGGCTAGTGGATGTAGGAACATTCGAGTCGCTTGAGAAGGCGAGGAAGGACTTCACCCGTACATAGAAATTTTATTTACTGATGAAACCAAATAACTACCATGAGAGTGACGAAGAGCCTCGTGAAGGACGACGATTCCACAAGACTCGCCTCGAAAATATTCAACGAAGTCATGACAGAGTTCAGCCTGCCCCTGAGATATTCGGCAATGGAGTTCCATGTGAGGGACTCGACATCCTTCTTTTCGTCGGGCGACACCGCGCTCATCTGCATGGATTATGACAACATATTCGTCCGCGAGAAGGACGAGCGCGGGATAAAGGCCTTATTGACAAGGCAGCTCTTCAAGGCCGCTCTTGGAACAAGCGACGACGACCAAGTGAATGCCGAGATGACGAAGAACGGGCATTCCGACGACCTATTTTACATATATTACAGCCAAATAGCCTCCTCCAGCAAACCGGATGACATAGAGGAATGCGCTCCGGCGCTGAGGGCATTCCGAAACCGGGACGACATGGATTTCATGAGAGCCGCTGTCGAGGCAGCGAAGAGGAGAGCCCGATGCAAATAATGAAATATTCATGGAAGCAGGAGTCCGGCTCCTACGAGCCTTATATATCGCTATCCGACGGCTCTTCCATGAAGCTTTTCGGCCGCGACATAGACATGGTTCTCGGAAAAAAGACGTGCACCGGATACAAAAAGAAGGGAAAGCACTTCAAATGTCCAATCTCCTCGCCGACAGACAGCAACTACATGTGCAACTACTGCCGCATGGAGGACGATTTTTTCAACTGCGTCCAGTGCACAGGAAAGGAGTGCATAAACCTGCCCCAGAGGGACAGCTGCATGGAGAACAGGTATTTCATCTACCTTGCGTCTTTCGGCAGCATACTGAAAGTCGGGATATCGTTCAATATGAGGTTCCTCCACCGCCTCATAGAGCAGGGAGCCGACTTCGGCGCGAAAATAGGCCATGTGAAGGACGGGAAGGAGGTCCGCATGATAGAGCAGGATATAAGGAGGCATCTCGGCATAGTTGACAGGGTGGTTTCCATGGAAAAGCATTCCAGGCTGTTCTGCGACCCCAATGTCTGCATCGAGTCCATATCCTCTGCCATAGCACGCCTCGGGGGGAACGGATTCGATGCGCATCTGATAAACCCGGAGATATACGACCTGCGAAGCCACTACAGGCTCGACAGGATAATATCCGAGCCTGATGTAGTCGAGGTCGCCGACGGCACCAGGATAAAGGGCACGGTAACATCGGCCAAGGGGAATATAATAGCCGTAAAGGACGGAAAGCGCTTCTCCGCAATAAACGCCCACAGGCTTATCGGGCGCCACGTCTGAATCCCTATAAAAAATTTCACTTCATATCTAAAAGATGCAGGTCTTCAGAAACATACATGTCCTGCCCGGCGTTGAGGGCGACTGCAATGTCTACATAGCGGATGACGAGCTCGTAATCGACACAGGCACCGGGAGATTCTTTCCAGACATGAAAAGGGAAATAGAGTCCATATCCGATATAGCCACCCTGAAGACAATAATAAATACGCATCATCATTTCGACCACACAGGCGGGAACAAGAAATTCAGGGACTGGCTCTGCGCGGAAATACACATACACCAGAAAGACAGGGACTGCCTTGAAAGCGGCGAGACGCTTGCGGAGGCTTTCGGCGAAAGGCCGCGGGTGACGACTGTCGACAGGCTTCTGAAGGACAAGTCCATCATAAAGACAAAGAATTTCAGGTTTGAAGTGATTCACACGCCGGGGCACACGCCAGGCTCCGTGTGCCTTTATGATAGGGCGAAAAGGATACTTATATCAGGCGACACGATATCAGGCAGGACGGATTTCCCGGGCGGCAGCAGGGAAGACATGACAAAATCCCTCCGGAAGCTCTCGGAACTTAACATCTCTTATCTTTTTCCAGGGCATGGCGCCGCGAAATCCGGCGGCGTCGGCTTCGTCATAAAGCAGGCGATGGCAGGCATCCAGAAGAATGCTGCGGTGTGAAGAAAGAATATTTTATGGGCGGGCATTCATACGCAAACTCTTTAGTAATCACCATGGAAGACATATTTATGTTCCAGGAAATAACCCGGAGATACATCAAGGCCCTGAATTCTCTTGACTACCATAAAATAAGTGAAATCGCGGATATCATGCTTGATACTTACGGGAGCACCGGAAGGATTTTCATATGCGGCAACGGCGGAAGCGCCTCCATAGCGTCGCATTTTTCAAACGACCTTGTCACATATACAAAGCCGAAAAAGCAATTTCATGCCATACCGCTCACCACCAATATATCCCTGATGACGACGATTTCCAACGACATCTCATACGACGAGATTTTTGCAGAACAACTCAGGATCCACAACGTTAATGAGCGCGATATTCTCATAGCAATAAGCTCAAAAGGCAATTCCAGAAACATCATCAAGGCTGTAGAATACGCGAAAGAGAAAGGTGCAACCACAATCGGGTTTACAGGCTCCACAGGAGGGATGCTCAAGAAAATCGCCGGATACTGCATTGTCATAGATGACAACGACTATATAATAATAGAGCCGGTTCATTCCTTCATATGCCATTCAATAGCGGAATATCTGAAAATAAAGTTTTCTTCATGACTCTTGGAAGGAATTATAAAATTCCTTTAATGCTCAAAGGACTGTGGATATGTTCAACCAGTGGTTAATAATTATTCTTATACAATTTTACAGTAATCTGTCTTCTCACTTTTCCATTGAGACAACCTTTATCTGACACAATTCACGAAAGCCAACAGTGCCATGCTCACGTCCTATTCCGGAACTTTTGTACCCGCCGAAAGGATTACAAGAGAGCCATCTGCTTACTCCGTTTATTTCGACAGTTCCGGCTTCAATCCTTGCAGCGACACGTTTCGCACGCTCTTTATCCTTTGATAGAACCCTGCTTCCCAAACCGTATGTGGTATCGTTTGCGAGCGTGACTGCTTCGTCCTCTGTCTTAAACGAAACAATAGGTAAAACAGGGCCAAAAACTTCCTCCTTCCATACGCGCATATCCCTCGTTATGTTCGTAAGGATAGTAGGCTCGTAGAAAGCACCATTCAATTTAGGTGCATGACCGCCAGTTATAACATAAGCACCCTTATTCATCGCATCATTCACCTGCTCCTCCAATAATACAACCTGTCTTTTTGCCACTAAGCTGCCAAGGTCTACTTTGGAGTGAGGGTCGCCAATCTTCTTTTTCTCCACAATATTCTTCAGCTCGGAGACAAGAATATCAAATATAGATTCGTGGACAATAAGACGCTTAAGTGCATCGCAGCTTTGCCCGCAATTCCAGAATCTTTCATTGTATATCAGAGGAGCAGCCTCTTTTACGTCAACGTCCTCAAAGACGATGCATGGATTTGAGCCGCCCAACTCCAAAATAACCTTGATGAATTTGTCAGCTGCTATCTTGTACAGTAATTTTCCAACGCGTGAACTGCCAGTGAACCAAATTAGCCTAACATCACTTCGTGCCAATTTTTCACCAATGTCCCCGGCACCATAAAGTTCGGAGAAGACACCTTTTGGCAGGTGCTTTGTAATAACGTCTTCAATTAGTTTCCCAATCAGCGGGCATTCTTCTGATGTCTTGAATATGACTGTATTCCCGGCAATAAGATTAGGAAATATACCCCATATAGCCATACCAAATGGATAATTCCACGGTGTTATGACAGCCGCTGTACCCAGCGGCTCATATACTATTTTATGGATCGATTTTGTATCCTCATGTGTAATCTCGTCAGCCAATGCAGCCTCAGCATGATTAAAGAACCATTCAAGCTCCTCAATATACCCCGAAGCTTCGCTCTTGGCACTTTCTATAGGTTTTCCCATTTCGTTTGTAATTAGCGAGGCTATTTCATCAAGACGACTTTTGAATTCCTCGCAGATAGGCTTCAGTAGAGAGATTCTTTTCTTGGTACCCATTTCTTTCCAATCAAGGGCGGCTTTATTGGCTTCTGTTACCTTAGAATGGATTTCCGTATCCGTGCTAATATCTACGGAACCTACTGTTGAGTAACCTGAAGCAGGATTAGTTGATACAAGTTTCATAATGAATAAATACGAGGAAGTCTTAAAAATGAATGCCTTTTCATAAAACTTTGGTTATATATCCAATCAATATTGGTCCATTGATAAAGGCGGACTAAAAGTCCTTTGTTCTTCAAAGGTTTCCGCATGATATGGACTTTTCCTTCTCATCCACCAAGAATTTCACGGGGAGAAATTTCTCTATCACATGCATGTTGGTGCGCGTGTGCGGCGTCAGGTGGTGGTAGCTGAAACCGCCGCCTGCAAGGGCGATGTAGGGAAGGAGCTGGTCTTCCGCGTGCTCGTCCAGGGCGGCCTCCGCCTTCAGCAGACTGACGAGTTTCTCAGACGCGCGCTTCCCGACGTCCTCCGCCCGCATCCCCCTTTCCCCCAGCCCGTCTGAGCCAAGAAAAGAGTTCTCTGTACGAACCCACATGTCGACGGCGGAGCCCTCGCAGAGCGTGCTGAAATAAGAATCGAACACCCTGCATTCAAACCCGTTCTTCTCCATATATTCCACGCAGGATTTCTTCTGCCTCTCGGCTACATGAGATTTCTCCAGGAGCTTGGATGCATGAGAAACCCCCTCAACTGACAGCACTTTCCCCCTTCCGGCAATCCTCATAGGCCTGAGCTTTTTCGGGGCAAAGCTGCAGGACACGCCGGCGCCGCCCCTGGGGTAATAGCCGTACTTCTCCACATCTATGTAGCCCTCATAACCCATCTTTGAAAGGAGCGGCAGCAGGACGTTTTTCACGTATACCACGGAGGGCGCCCACTTTCCATGTGTGGCCCCCCCTTCTATCCGCACGGAAACCTCCTTCTTCGCGCGGAGGGACGCTATCATGATTCCCTGAAGAACGAGCGCAACAGAGCCTGCTGTCGGTATCTCCACCAGGACATGCCCTCCGTTAATTTCTCCCGGCGCGAAATCAAGCTCGGTGGAATGCATTTCAATGCCCGATGTCTCGGCGTTGCACATCCCTGCAAGAGCTTTTGCGGCTTCCACATGCTGCGCCTGCATACCCGGGTTCTGCCTGCCTTTCCTTATGTTCACGACCCTACAGGGCTCGCCCGTTACAGCCGATAAAGCAAGCGAGGTACTCAATATCTGGCCGCCACCTTCACCATGGGATCCGTCAACAACAATCATAGCCTGACCTCTTCGCCATTTCCCGGGGCGAAGGCATTTATCCTGTATCTCTCGTGTATGTCCCTGGCGAATGCGCCGCATGAATCGCCGTGAACGCAGAGCACATTCTTCGGCTTCAGCCCCTCTATTATCGAAAACAGGCCCTTCCTGTCGGCATGGGCACTGAGGTTGAACTGCCTGAGCTCGCAGGTGACATCGAACTTGTCCCTTCCGTTCTCGAATATCTTCGTCTTGATGAGGTTGCTTCCAGGGCTCTCCTCAACCAGGAATCCGGTGAACAGAACCTTGCTTTCCTCCCTGTGGGATATTTTCGACAAATAGTCGACGGCAGGCCCGCCGCCCAGCATTCCTGCACTGGCTATTATTATGGGAAATTTCTTCAATATTTTGCCGCGTTCGGCCCCCTTCTTCACTATATGGACCTTCTTCAGGACCTTCCTGAATTCCTTGGGGTTCTTCAGGTATGAACCGTATTCCGCGATTATCTCGCTGGCGGTGCGCGTCATCCCGTCAAGCGCTATCTTGTTTGCATAGTCCTTCAGTATCATGAGAACTTCCTGGGCGCGCCCGACCGCGAAGACCGGCATGAGTGCTGTCTCGTCCTTGCTTATGGCCTCCTCGACGGACTCCATAAGGTTCCTCTCCTCCTGCTCCCTCAGGGGATGGTTCCTCAGACCGTAAGTGCTTTCCATTATCAGCGTATCGCATTTTTCCGGCAGCTTCGCCTGTGAAAGAAGCTGGCTCTGTGCCATCTGGACGTCTCCGGTGTAGAAAACCCTCTCCTTTTCAAGCATGACGCCGGCGCTCCCGGGGATATGCCCCGCGTCGTAGAGGCGGCACGACATGAATTTCTCCCCATAATTGACAGGCTTCGAGTTCTTCATGAACCTCTTGAAGTCCTGTATTCCGTATGGCGTTCCGTATCCCTGCATCTTTGCGACTTTCATCGAGTCCTTCACCAGCAATGCCGCAAGCTCCATTGTAAGGGCGTTCATGAATACAGGGAGCTTCACGCCGCAGTCCATAACGATACGCCTGTCGCTCTCGACAAGTATGCAGCTCCTGCCAACCTCGCGTCCGGCGCCGAGAACTTTTATCTTCATCATATCTTTAAAATATCTTAAAGAATAAGGTTATAAGGGATTAGATGGACATTCAAACGCGCCTTGAAATCGTAAAACGATGCAAATTATGATTCCCTATTTGTGACAGTCAGTTACGCTTCTAATGATTTTAATATTTTTATTAAATCGTATGCGCTGTCTTTTAATAGCCAGACATTTTTATTGTCTTCTTTTCCAATTTTTTTTACTAAACCCTCTTTTTCTCTATCTTTTAGCCATGTAGCTGAATACCCATAACTCTTCTTCGTTATTTTTCTAAAGTCTGATGTAGTGAATTTTCTGGGCAGTAATAAAAAAAGCGACATAGGCCTAAATCTTTTATGACCCTTTATGTGAGGCTTCAGTACATTGCTTTTGAGCCCGGCCAATTTATTTTTATAAACCAAAAGGCAATTTGTCCAATTCAAGGAAGCTACATATATGTACATCTTCCTATCGGAATTTAAAATTCTGCCTCTTATTCCGAACGATTCAAGAATACAGCTTATATCGTCCAAAGCCGATTTATTTGGCTCGAATATTTGCAATCTTGCGTGGTTAGAACCTTTTTTGTCCCTCCACACGTACAATGACCCATCTCCGGATATAACTCCATTTAGATATTCTATAGAAAAATTCTTCCATTTCCTTTCTGAGCAAATTTTTCTCATACAAGATTCTGAATTGTTTATGAATTCAGACAAAATAGAATTTGTTATATATAATCTAACATTGAAATCCCTTATCTTTCCACCCTTTCCGTATCTTATACAATCCGGAGGTAATCCTAAGTTTATAAGCTGATTCTTAATTTTTGCTATCTTATTCTGGCTTTTATCGCTGAACCTTATGGAAGCTTTCAGCAAATTAACATCAGACAGACTGCCAAAAAGACCGACAAAATCCGATATGATTTCCATCGAACTATTAGTAAATGAAAATTCTCTACCGCGCCTGTAAGATATTCTAGGTTTTCCTCCTTCTGCTCTGTAGTAGCCTAATAGCCTGCAGAAGTCCGAATAAACATACCTGTTTATAGTAATTTCATTAGGACGTCCCTTCGAAGCAAAATACCATAGTAGTATTTTGTTCAATTTTGGAATTGCCAGTATTTCATAATCTGTCAAAGTTTTTTTTGGGATCAATCCAAGCAAATCTATCCTAGTCTTCGTTAAAAATATCTTTGGGCGCGCCGAGTTTCTCACTTTTCTGGCAGTTACTCTAACTTCGCCGTTTTCAAATGGGAAGCTCTTGGGAATGACCAATCTTCCATCTTTGCTCAGCCTCGACAAAAAATTTATTTTGTCATTACCCCTTTCTATCTTAAATTCATAAAAATTATTTTGTAAGTTATTATGAAGTCTCTTTGGAACCCAAATCCTTTTAGATATTAATCTGGAAGTAAACTCCGTATTCATGAACACTTTTTGGTTTAGAACCTTAAATGTATATCGGAATTCTATGTTATATGTTTTTAAATCTAAAAATTTCCACGTAACAGCATGGACATAGAAGAAAGAATTCGTCTGGTAAAATCAGTCGGCGAGGAAATCATAACAGAGGAAGAACTGAAGCAGCTGCTGGAGACCAAGCAGAATCCGGTGGCATACGACGGATTTGAGCCCAGCGGATACTGATTAACCTTGGTTATTCAGACGCAATAGCTCATCTCCCCTTCGGCCTGTTCAGGCCCATGATAGTATCAGAGCTTCAGAAGGCTGGCATACATTTCAAGCTCTATCTCGCAGACTGGCATGCCTGGACCAACAACAAGATGGGTGGAGACATGGAAAAAATACAGAAGGTCGGAGAATACTTCATGGAAGTG
>JACPAH010000010.1 GCA_016180925.1 Candidatus Aenigmatarchaeota archaeon | reverse complement strand
ATGCTTCTTTTTGATTCGGTCAGCCACTATAATAAAATCTATATCGCTGTCCATTCCTGCGTCGCCTCTGCTCTGCGAGCCAAAAAGAATCATTTTTCTTATCCCGTATTTCTTTCTGGTTTTTTCCTTGAAATCCTTGGCCATTTCTATTACTTTAGCATTTGCTTTGCCCATTTTATCACCGATTTGCTTTCCTTCAGTAGTTTGGTAACAGTTTCTTTGTTGATTGATTCTTCTACATCAGGATACCTGATAGCGTATAGAAGGGTGTCAGCACTGAACATGAATTCTTTATTTCAGCAGGAGATTTGACGCTTTCTGCAAGAGTCAGAAGGTCATGGATTTTATTGAATTTTCCATGCATTTCAATCTGCAGAGCCTTCAATGCCTTTTCCGCCGCCTGCTGCGAATAAAACGCTGCCACATCTAACTTTTTTCCCTTGAAATTATATTCAGCACTGTCCAAATCGCTTTCGGCCTTCTTTAGCCATTTCTTCGCTTCTTGTCTCATCATCTCGCCTCAGTCTGTGAAATACCCTCTTATGAAGTTGTGCGCCTCCGCGCCCTCTATTATGACCAGCCTGCCTGTGACAGCGCCTGAATACGTGACCGAAGGCGCTATCATCATGACCATGCCTGCAGCGCCGATATCCTTGCATTCATGCTATTGATTTCCTGCTGCTGTTTTTCATTCTTGTTTCATACCCCGCTTTTCCTCATATTTTTCCTGAAACTTCTTCCAAGCCCTCTGAAGGTTCAGTATTTTCCATCTCGTGTTTATGTAATTCTTTATTATTTCCTCGGTAATTATTTTGTCTGTATTATGTATATCCCTTGCCTGTTCCAAATAAACAACTACCTTGTTGCATTCAGCCATGCTTTCGTCCATCAGATCGCATGCCTTCTTGAAATCGTCGAATCTGTGTGAATGAGCTTCTGCTATAAGATTTGGTATAGACAACCCGGATTCTATTATCCTGTCCCTCAGCGGGCTGTCCTTCACTTCGGGCACGATTTTTTTCATTACTTCCACCGAATTGCTGAATGTTTTCTGGTACACGTCCAAATCCCTGAAGCTTTTCACTATCCTTTTTGGATAAAATTTTGTTTTCATGTAATTTTTATTCCATGCGATGCTGATCACCCGTTCTGGTGCTGCCGTTGACCGCTGCTGAACTCAGCTGAGGCTGCATAGCATTGAGTTTCATCTGCTCCTTTGGCAATTTTTTCTGTTTCTTATAAACTATATGCAAAGGAAAAAATTCATAATAATTCTTGTCGTCGAACCAAGCGCACTTGAACTCGAAAAGCCTCAGGCCTGTAAGCCTGCTCAGGGCGAGCGCGTAAATCGTGAGTTGCTCTATCGGCTTCTCCTTTCTCGCATCAGGCTTATAATCAAGGATGTGCACAGAGCCGTTTCGTACCTGAATGATGTCTATATGGCCTGTTATCACTCTTTCAGGATTCAGCGGCACATCAAAACCCAATTCATTATTGAAGTGCGATATATCTTCATTGTCAAGCCATACCGGCACCTCGCATGCCACAGTCACGCTGTCGTTTGCAAGCATGAATTTTTGAAGGATTTCGTGCCTCTGCCTGCTGTTGTTCACGGCCTGAAGCACGAGCTGCGCAAGCCTCACGGCAAAATTGAATTTTTCATTTATCCTTACCTGAGACAAGTCAAACTTCGTTCCCTGTTGCGAGCTGCGCTCGCCTTCCTGAAACAGCTGATGCGGGCATTCAATGCTTACAGCATCCATGAATTGCCTCAAAGGCTCGAACTTCCCGTGCCTGAAATCCTGCAGAATAAGCGCAAGCTTTGCCTTATGCCACCTGAACTTGTAAACCTGCCTGTGGTAAAGAACCGTGCTTTGAATAATTTGATTGGGAGTGAAAAGCTTCTTGCCATGCTCGCGCATCCGTGAATAGGTGCAGAGCTTTTCAAATTCCTTAAGCCAGTTGGAAACCGTCTGGCTGTTCAGTTCCACGCCATAATTTTCTTTTATAAAATTGCTGGATTCCTCGAAGGAATATCCCATATTGTAATAGCTCAGGCTGTCGATTATGACTTTCAGGGGGAACTTCTTGCCGCTGATTTTTTGCGGCGTGAATGTCTTGCTGCAGTCATTGCACAAATAAAGCTGCACTTCTTCCAGAACTTTCTTTCTCTTTCCGCGCTTTACTATCTTCCCTGACATGCAATAAGGGCATTTTTCAATTTCCTTTTCTTTTGCTTCGTTTTCGTCTTCCTTTATCTTCCTCGGCCAGTCCCCAAGCTTTTCCAAATCCAGTGGCTTCCTGTCTTTCTGGAAAGGCGGTTTCATATGAATTTACTCCGATCAGAAGCCATAATATCTCCGAGAAGTTGTATCACGAAATCTCGGCAAGAAATCTCACGGTTTTTAGGATTTTTGGCATCATGCCTAAAATTCGTGATATGAAAACTGTTCTGAATATTGCCAGATCTGACTGTAAGCGCAGAATTTCTGGTTTCGCTGAAATTTTCCAAAAACGCGCTTTTATTGTGTTCCTTCACTTAATCCCCACCGCCACCTTCACATATCCGCACCCTGATTCCCATGCCGTCCCTACGGCATCAATCAAATTATCCAGCGATTTGGCAACGGCTTTGCCTTTGCCGTCATTCTTCCCCGAAGGCACAATATATTCCCCCTGCTCAGCGCACCCCTCTATCTTCGTCGTCACCTGCCCTATGAACGCCACAGGCACCCCGCCGACAATGCTTCCCGTTGAAAACCCCGACCACGTCCCCTGCCGATATTGTTTCACCGACGTTGAGTTTCTCCATCCACTCCGCGTAGTCAGTCCCGTTCGTCACGTACGCCGAGGCGTTCACCGTCCCCTTCACATTCAGCTTGTAGTTCCCGGGGCTCGTGGTCCCGATGCCGACGTTGCCGGTGCTTGTTATTCTCATTCTTTCTGCCACAGTACCAGACCCACGCGTATACAATGACAAATAGGAATCAGTGTCAGCTGCACCGTTCCATGCAGACGCGATTCGACCCGATATGCTACCAGCTGTTGTGCCGGAAAACAACAGCTGCGCCCCAACATCTGCTGCGGCGGCCTGGTTATTTCGGATGTTCAAAACTTCTTGAATCCCTGTTCCACTCGTCGCTATCATGAGTTTTCCGTTTTCTGGATTCGTCGTCCCGATGCCGACGTTGCCGCCGCTTTCTTGAAGTGCTAACGGTCTTGCACCGCCAGCCGTATCTATGAATGAATTACCAGTTGTGGCGTCCCCCGTCCAACCGATTATAAATCTGGCATTTGTATTTGTAGTTCTGCCTATGTTGATGCTTGAGTCACCCGACGGTGTCAAAAGTTGAATCCTTTGATTGCCACTTGCACTTTCGACATGTAACTTTCCCCCCGGCGCCGCCGTGCCGATGCCGAGATGCCGACGTTGCCGCTTTGGTCAATTCTCATTCGTTCAGAATAAGTGGTTGCGGCATTAGCCCTTGTATCAAAAACCAAAGCACCGCCCATCTGATTTGCGGTTGAACCATCTATTTCGCCATAAATTCTTGCAATATCCCCATAGGCTGCCGTCAGTCCCGTACTACCGAAATTTAAACTACCTACAAGACTGCCATCTGTTGTTGCGGTGTTTTGCAAGTTCAAAATTCCCTGGTTGGATGTACTACTACCGGCAATATTGACAAAAGTATGTGTTGTTCCAAATTGCGAAGTACCAATTCGTCCCGGCGTCGTCGTCCCGATGCCGACGTTGCCTTCTATTGTCAGATTTCCAGAACTTCTAAATACATAATTTCCAGTATCTGCTGTTTCACCAAAATAAATATCCTGTGAAGCACCGGCACCCCTATTGATTACAAAATATCCCCCTGTCCCTAAATACATTCTTTGGTCTGTTCCACCTATATGCAATCGTCCCGATGGCGCCGTCGTCCCAATCCCTACTCTGCCCGTCGTCGAGTTGACATACATCAGGAACGCGCCTGTCGTGGCATTGATGATGCCGAAGCTGCCGTTGACCTGCAGCGTGGCGTTCGGCGAAGTGGTGCCGATGCCGACGTTGCCTGCTGTATCAATCCGCATCCGTTCAGTAAACGTACCTGACGGGACCTCGGTCATATGCCCGAAAGTAATCACCGCGGCATCATCAGCGTACATCATTAACTGCGAACTTCGGATGCCAAATCCGTAAGGGGCAGAGCCTGCATCATAAATACCTAACAGGTAATCGTTGACACTTGAGCCGAGGGAGAGTCTGAAATTTGGCGCCGTAGTCCTGATGCCAACATTGCTAGTCGTCGTATTCACATACAAAGAGTTGTTCACATTCAGCGCCAGCACGTTCGCCGCGCCCGTGACATGCAGCGTCGCGTTCGGTATGTTATTAAGAATCCCAACCCTTCCCCCGCTTGTGGCGAAATTAGCCGAGCCGGTGAAGTTCATGTTGATGCCGTTTATGCCGCCGTTGAACGTCGTCAGGTAGCCCGATGGGAAGTTCACCGTACCGCCAGTCACGTTGAGGTCGCCTGTGATGTTAAGGCCTGTGCCTATTCTGAGCGGCGCAAAACCGTAGAGGGTGCCGTTTATCCTGATGTCGCCGTAGAAGGTGTTGTTGAACGACGTGCCAGAAGAGTTGAGTATGCCGAGCGCCGTCAGATTGTTCTGGAACGTGAAGTTGCCCGCGGCAAAAGTGCCCGCCGTCACCTCTGTTGCCGCCAGGGTGTCTATTTCGGCGGAAAGTATGGCATTGTCTGGGAGTATGATGTTGCTCCTGACCTGAAGCACTGTCGTGTTCATGTACTCAAGCGCGTCTGCCCTCTGCAGGTAGATGTCCTGCCACCTGAGGAGGGCAGTTCCGAGGTCATAGGAATCATTGAGCCGCGGATTCAGCCCGACGCTCCTTGTGGTGTTCAAATCCACCTGCAATCTCCCTTCTGCGGTCGTCAGCAGGGGCACCGCATGTGTGCCGTTCCAGCCGTACAGGATGCTCACGTTGACGTTGGACTGGGCGAAAGCAGCGGCTGAAAATGCTATTATGAAAGCCGCAGCAATGTAAAATGTCTTATTCATGTCCGCACCCCGTGATTTTCTTCATTTTTTGCCCGCCATAAGTTTTATTAACGTTCGTTTGTTGACTTTTTCATGTGCCCCCAGAGCGACCCTTGGCATCATGGACTTTCTGTCATGGGACACTACATTTAAATATTTCAAAGCCCTAATATATTCATGAAAAACATACCTAAAAATAAAATTATAAAAGAAGCGAAAAAGGCTATGAAAGACCCTGAATTCCGGAAAGGAATAAGAGAATTTATCAGATATCATAGCGGCAAATCTCCCTGATTTTTAGACCTTAAAAGTTCTGCTTTAAAGTGCCTGTATTTCCTGAAAGAAGGGTTCGGCATGCCATATTCAGGCTCCTGAACAAGCTTTCCGTACACCGAAGTGTCCAAAATCACTCTTTTCATCTTATAACCTCTCCGTGCGTGCCGTCCCGGCCGCACAGGATGCCGGTGCCCAGTATGACTCTCTTCATCTCATACCCCCGCTGTTGAAGTTCCGGTCGTATGGCATGTTGACACCGGACCGGGCATAGGCAAAGCTTGCGCTGAGCAGCATTATCATTAAAAACAGGACTCTGCCTTTCATTTTGATATGCCACGCCCCTTATTATCTCTGGATTTCGGCCAATATATAGCTTTTTCCGGGCCATGTTTAATCAGGTATTTTTTCTTATGGCCTGTCCCTTCAAAGATTTCATAGGAGTGCCCCGCCCCCTGCCGGGATTTCATTCAGTTGTATAGGGTTGATAAGGGAAACTCCGGTAGCCCTTATTGCCGGGGTTTCATTGTTGCTGTTCGTCAAGTTCTTTCCTTATTTCTGAAATGTTCTTTTTCAAGTCAATCATGTCTTTCTTGATGACTTTCCAGATTCTCTTTATTTTCACGCCAGAGTATTCGTGAATTAAGATATCTCTCATTCCAGCAATATTTTTCCACGGTATTTTGTCATGCCTGTTCTTGAATTCTGGCGAAATGTTCTTGACGGCCTCGCCAATTATTTCCAGTCTCCTCATTACTGCGTCCTGAAGCTGGATGTTTTTGCTGAATTTATCTTCATCAGTCTTATTCGTATATTTCTCTATCTGCGCTATGCTCTCCAGAATGTCATCCAGATAGACTCTGACATCTTTGCTCATAATATTTTCACCTGTTCTTTGAGGATTTTTTCCCTTATGAGGGGCTTTACTGTATCATATTCCACCAGGTCAACCCTTCTTTTAAGCGCTTTTTCAAGCTCTAATTTAATCCCCACAAAATCAAGCAGGCTGATATCCTTTCTTATGTCTATTAAAATGTCAATATCGCTGGTTTTTTTCACGGTGCCTCTGGCATAAGAGCCGAACAGTGCCGCCTTTTTTACATCATGCTGCCTTAAAATCGGCACCACTGTTTTTTTTATCATTGCCATATCATTTTTCATGTTCTCACCATATATTCTTTTCTTATAAAATTATATTTAAGGCAGTTAATAAGCTGTTTTTCCACTCCAATCAAAACCCATAATAGCCTTTAATTTTCATGCCCCGCATTTCTGCAAAGAGCTTCGCTCTTTGAGATGTTGAAATTCTACGAATTTTACACATTACTAGAAAAAAGCCGCGGATTCTGGAATATGTTCAAAAATCTCAAAAAGATTTTTGACATCTCAGAAACATGAAATGTTTCTGCAGAAATGCCACTTTGCCAAAAATCCGGGGCATGAATAGAACCAGGGAAAAACGCGCCCGGAAGGCTTCTTCTGCCTGTTTTTCTCACTTCACTCCCACGGCAACCCTGATTCTCGCTGTGCCTTCGGTTTCTTTCGTTTCTAGCGCCGCTATTGCACCGGCCTTTTGGCGCTCCTGTCCCTTTCATCTTTGATGCGAACCTTTCCTAGCAAAGCCGGCAACAAGTCCAGCCGATATCAACCTCAACTCCGGCAGGCGCTTTGCCGGCATTTCATTCTGCCGGAATTGTGCCGGCATGAATGCCATTTTGTTTTTCATCATCTCGCCTCAGTCTGTGAAATACCCTCTTATGAAGTTGTGCGCCTCCGCGCCCTCTATTATGACCAGCCTGCCGGTTACGGTGCCGGAGTACGAAACAGACGGCGCTATCATTATGACCATGCCTGCAGCGCCTCCACCGTTGCCCCCGGCTCCGCCGGCGCCGCCAGTCCAAGCTCCTCCATTACTTCCGGATGCGCCTGCTCTTCCTGCGCCTGCACCATGGCCGCTTACAAAGGGGATTATTCCCGTTGCGCCTGAACCTCCGGTTCCTCCGGTTCCTCCATTAGCTGCTCCGCCGCCGCCGCCTCCTTGGCCACCAGGCAGACCGGCATATACAGAATAAGACGATAATGTGTAAAGGTCGCTGCCTCCGTTGCCTCCGTTGCCTCCGTCTCTTCCGGCGCCTCCGCCATCATCTCCGGCGCCTCCGCCTCCGCTTCCAGCTCCATTAGTGGCTTGTCCTCCCGGAGATCCTACATATCCTGCGCCGCCGCCGCCGCCGCCATGTACCCCTCCGACTCCTCCGATTCCATTGCTTGAAGTTCCATTATTGGACTTTGCTAAGGTATTTCTTGATTTGAATCCCAGGACTGATTGTATTATTGTTGTATTCAGATAACTTCCGCCGGCTCCGCCGGCTCCGCCGGTTGTGCCAGACCCGTCTGCACCGGCATTATCTATAGAGCCGCCGCCGCCGCCGCCGCCATTAGCTCCTCCGCCCGCGCCTCCGGCTTTTCCGGCAATAAATCCTGCGCCTCCGCTTCCGCTTCCTCCAGTTTCTGAGGCGCCACCCCCGCTTCCGCCCCATCCTGCATGCCCTCCGGGCTCGCCGGAATAGCCGCCTGCGCCGCCTCTGGCGTTGGCTGTGCCATTGCCACCGTCAGCTCCTGCAACAATGATTGCGCTAGTCCCTGATATTGTCCCGTTTGAAACTATTACAACAAGGCCGCCTCCGCCTCCGCCGTCGGCGCCGGTGTAGTTGCCTGAGGCATTTATCTGGGCGGTTATCACCACGTGCCCCTTCGCAAGTATCTGTATTATGCCCCCGTTTGACGTGTTGCTTTCTCCGCCGGGCTTCATTGTCCGGGGGATTCCTTTCGAGCCTGTGGTTGAAAGTATGGCGCCCAGCGGAATTCCGGCCGCGCCTTGCGTGGTCGGATAGACTCCTCTTGTCTGCCCTGACTGCGGCAACACTGTTATGGCCTGTGATATGGTCACGTTGCCGGTCGCCCTGTATATGCGGTTGTGCGTCGCGCTCAGCGTTCCTGACTGCACTATCGTTGTCGCATCGGTGTCCGAATCGGCCATGTTGGACACTGCCCCGTCCGACTCATCGCCCCACAATGAGTTCGTGGAATTCTGCACTATCAACGAGCCTAGAATATGCAGCTTCGCTCCCGGTCCCGTCGTCCCGATGCCGACGTTGCCTCCGTTCAAAATTGTCATGATGGTTGTGTCTACGCTGCCTGTGCTCCCGCTGGCGCTGTTCCCGCGGAAAGCCGTTCCAAAGCTATTTCCCGGAATCAGGTTGTCTACATACAAGAAGAAATCGTCGACGCTGTATTGCAGGCGGACAGACCCATTTTGGTGCGAGCCGATGCTGTTATACCATGCAAGATTCATGACGCCTGAACCGGCAGAATTATTTATGATAATCGACGGCCTAGAACCCCTGATTTCCAATGCCGATGACGGATTTGTTGCGCCTATCCCGACCCTACCTCCGCCAGTCGCCAGATTGATGCTGCCGGTGAAGTTGGCGTTTATGGCATTTATTCCGGCGTTGAAGGTCGTGACCTCTGTGGACGGGAATGACACGCGTCCGCCCGTGACGTTCAGGTCTCCCGTGACGTTCAGGCTGCCGGAGATGCGGAGGGGCGAGCCGCCGTAGAGCGTGCCGAATATCTGCACGTCCTGGAAGGAACTGTTCCTGGCCGTGCCGGAGACGTTGATCCAGCTCGTGAGGGTGAGGTTCGTGCCTGTCGCGCCGGTGGCCAATCCGCTGGCTTGTGCTTCGTCAACCTGCAGGCGCAGCACGCCGTCGGTCGTCGTCTGCACCGGAGTGAATACGCTGCTGTTGTACGCAAAGAGGAGGGAAACATTGGTGATGTTCGTCAGGAGGGCGCCGGAGCCTATGAAATACGTGGCAGTGACGTTGGTTGCCGTTATGTTTCCGATGACTTCAAGCTCGGTCGCCGGCGAGTTTGTCCCGATGCCGACCCTTGACGTGGATGTGTTGGCAGTCAGCAAATTGGAGGAGCCGATGCGGAAGTATCTGAGGAGTATCAAATCGTTGCCGGTCGCCCAGTCGGACAGCGTCTGCGCTATCACGGACTCCGCCTGCGTGACATTCAGGAGCAGTATGCCCTCGGCGGTCGCCGCCAGGGGCACTATGACGCCTGCAGGGTCCTTGCCGTGGAGCACGCTTATGTTCGTGCCTGTGTTGATGAGGAACTGCCCGTCGCCTACAAAATATTTGGCCGAAACATTCTGCGGGAAGGTGTAGTTGCCGGAGCCGCCGAACGTGCCCGGATTGACCTTCGTGGCGTCGACGCTCTCTATGGCGCCGCTCTTCACGCACGAGGTGCAGGTGAGGTTGTCGGAGATGTTTGCCCTGAAGGCGTAGGCATTGGAGGCGATGCGCCTCCTGGGCGTCAGGTTCTCGCCCGTCACTTCAGCCTGGAGCCAGTAGTCGGCGCTGAAAGTGAGGTTTATTGAAGTGACGCTCCCGAGCTCAACGGTGAATACGCCGCTGCTCACGTTTATGCTCCTCTGCGTCTCCGTCCACAGCAGGTTCCCTCCCGTATAGGCATCGTATATCCTCATGGTGAAGTTGTGTGTCCCGTTTATGGGGTTGTTGCTGCTGTCGGTGAGCCTCCCCTGGAAGTTCAGTATGGTGGGTATAGCTGCGTAGGCGATGCCGGCTATTAGTAGGAAAGTTGCAATTGCATAAAGTGCTTTATTCATATCCGCGCCTCGATAATTTTAAGTATTCCCGTATAGATATAATTCTCATGAAAGATAAAGATGATAAGTTTTGGAAACAGTTGAAGGAGTGGCAGAAAGACCCGAAATTTCGCAGAGCAGTCAAGGAATTTGTCAAAAAAACGACCTCCTGAATTTCTCAAAGCCGATAAAATCCGGGAGTTTATATTTTCTGAGCGTATTTACTATTTTATACGATTTTAATGCCTCTTTCGAAAGCATTGTATTGGTATCGTCAGAAACTACTATATCCAGTTCATGGATGCTTGCACAAGCCACTATAAGAAAATCATTGAGCATTTCCTTTTCTGATTCTTTTCCGCCAAGTTGTTTGTACGCCTTATGATAATCACTTGCGAGCTGCCTTATTGGTTCTGTGGTAAAATAGATATGAGATTTTACCAATCTGTCGTAAAGTGCCAAAAGAGCAAGTCTTAGTCTTTTATTTTCTATGGTTCTTTTTGATGGAACATCCCTTAATTCCTTTCTTACAATATCATATCCATATATCAAAATATATTTCTTTTTTCCGATAATCTCTGTTATTTCTTCCTCCTGCCTTATCTCAACTATCCTGCCATAGATGTTGGTATCCAAGATAACCCTCTTCATATGATAACCTCATGTGTCCTGTTGCCGCCCGCATCGGTAAGGCGGCCCTGCAGGTTCATTATGGTTGGCACGGCTGCATAGGCGAACAACAGGACTAATATTGTATACGTTAACCGCATCAGTCACACCCTCTTCTATGGTAAGACTATGGACCGGCGCGATATATATATTTTACAGAGAAGCTTCCCTACACAACCCTCTTCACCTGGAGCTCCACGAAGTCCTTCGCCGCCTGCAGGGTGAATAATGCTTCATACTGGATGCCGGAAGAGGAATTGACGAATGCC
>JACPAH010000009.1 GCA_016180925.1 Candidatus Aenigmatarchaeota archaeon | reverse complement strand
AGCCTCGAAGTGATCTTTGAGGCTCTTGCCTTTTATGGTTATTCCGTGCTCCAAAACGAGGCGGGTTTCCTGAAGTGTCAGCGAATTGCCTTCTATGGCATTGCTGTTGTAAGCCAATTCGATCTCCAGCTGATTTTTCAGTTCCTGCAGCGCCGCTTTGGGAAAAGGCCTAAGCTTGTCCAGCTCTTTTTTCTTGTTTACTAATTTTTCGTGGAGTTTTTGGTTTATCATGTTTATTATGGTATGCAGCAGAATACTTAAATATATCGGATAGAGTAGAAAATAGATTATCCGATATATATCGGATAGGCAGAAACTGGAATTAAACGATATTTAAATGCCCCGTGTACATATCAATCTGAAACAGAAGTGAAGTACCTAGGAATATAAATTGAAGTTAAATGCTCCGCGCGGGATTTGAACCCGCGTTTCCGGCTTGAAAGGCCGGAGTCCTTGGCCGGGATTTCCCACCTCTCCTCTGCTGTTCTTTTGGTACAGCTTTTCTTCCGAAGAAAAGGTGTCTAGACTAGCGGAGCGATTTCTAAAGCAATTAGTCGGGGAGTGTTTTTAAATGAGCGTTTTGCCGGCAGCATTGTCCTTCATCAGGGCATCAAGAACTATCCTCGACCACTTCTCCGGGGATTCACGGTTTATGTCATCCGGCACCTGCATACGGCCTTCCAGAACGTCCTTCTCCCTCACGGATATCGGGGCGTCGCCCTCCACGACATAGGCGAGGCCGAAATGCACCTTCCCCACGTCGTCGGAGTCGTCGTTTATGAAGCCGAGAAGCCGTGGCCTGAATGTGCCCTGATAGTCGACTTCCTCGAAGAACTCCCTCCTGAGGCCGTCTTCTATCGGCTCTCCGTCTTCGTGGTTTATGTGGCCGCCTATGCCGATGCTCGTCTTGTTGTGAAGCCTCTTTTCACCGCCTTTCTCCAGGCGCCTCATGGTGAACAGCATGCCGTCTCTTGAGAAGACGATATAAGGTATTATCTGCTTCATGGCGGGCTCGTTCTCTGCAGCCGCCCTGTCAGTGAAGAATCCGCTCTTCCTTATGGCATCAAGCACCGTTTCGTCGGCAGGCATGAAGCCCTGGAATCTGGGAAGTATGCCGGCCGGCACTACAAATATCCTTTCCATTCAAATCCTATGCAGGAGAATCTTCTTTACAGCTTTCTTCCTTCTTTCGGAGCTTTTCCTGTCTATTTCCCCTATCTTCTTTGCGAGCCTCTCCACCTTCAGGTTCTGGGCCCTTATCAGGATATATGCAAATATGACGACGATTATGGTGGCGATAACGGCCGCTAGATATTTGTAGAAAAGGCCCTCGCCGCCCGGTATGAACTGGTTTATGGTCTCGGTTATGGCGTCTCGCCAGAACAGGCCGACGACGAAGGAAAGGGCGGTTATTATCGCCGCGAAAACTATGGCCCTGAAATCCATCTTCTGTATGCTTTCCTCCAGTTCTCCCATAAGAATATCTGCCTCCGGTTAATAAATGGGTCAGGGCAGAATCGAACTGCCTGCCTTCGCCTATCTTACGTCGCTTGGCGGAAGCTTAATTTCCGCCAGCGCTTTTTCGCGCTTGCTTGCGGAAAAGGGCTGTAAGGGCGACGTCATTTGCCGTTGTTCATACCGGTAGACCACTGACCCGTCTTTATCGTTTTTCTTCCGTTATTTCATACTTCAGTATCGACTTCCAGTCCTCGCTGAACGTGAAGTTTCCGGCGAATGTCCTGCCTTCAAGCATGTAGGGAAACCAGTGCACGTCGTCATCCCACATCCTGTCGAATGGGATGCTGTCAAGAGGAGCCCAGAAAGGCGCTGCCTCATCCGTCTCCTTCAGTTCCCCCTCGAAGCCGTCAGCCGTGAATATGTGGACCGCCATGCGGACCTTGCCGTTCTGGAAGCGGTTAACGCCGGCCTTCCTCATTCCTGTAGGAGTGATGCCCAGCTCCTCCCTCAGCTCGCGGACGGCGCACTGCTCGGGCGTCTCATCCTTCTCCAGCCTGCCGCCGGGAGCGTTTATCTTCCCGGCCCCGAATCCTTTCTTCTTCTCTATAAGCAGCACTTTACCGTCCTTTATGACATAGCAAAGCGTGGACTCTTCCATGAGCGCTGGGAGAGGGAATTTCACCGCTCTTCGGTTTTTGCCAGCTTTTTCCGAAAAAGCTGATTTGAACCCTCGTGAGAAGTTAATCTCACAGGTTATTTACAAGCCTTTACTGGCCTTTCCGCCAGCGCTTTTGCGCGAGCAAAAGGGCTGTAGCAAACTTACGCCCGGTTTCCCGGTCTGCGCCGTAGACCATTCAAGACCTCCGCCTTTGGCGGAAAGCTAACTTGGCTATCCCAGCATCTGTATATCTTGGACTGAAAGATTTAATAAATCAGGCGAAAAACGGTATAATCTTTAAATGTTTTGGAGATTATATATCAAGAGGTTGGTGATTGATAATGCCTTCGAATATGAGGAGTTTTTCTGACGTGACCAGAAAGGACGTGTTCACGAACAAGGGATCATACTGCGGGAAGGTCATGGATGTCGGCATAGACCTCGAGAAATTCCGGGTAAAGTCAATAGTCATCGACGCCGTAAGGGGCTCCTTTTTCGCCAGCATGGTTGGCGACAAGAAGGGCGTTATAGTGCCCTTCACCATGGTGCAGTCGGTCGGCGACATCGTCCTCATAAAGCACGTCACGCCGAGCACGATAGAGGAAGATAAGGAAGCCATAGAAGAGAAGCCCACTGTTTGATTCTTCGGGATTGAGAGAAGGTACGAATGACTACGTTTAAGATATACGGCAGAGGAGCGGACAGGGTTGACAGGACAAGGCGCGTCCTTGGCCGGGCCTGCTTCCTTTCAGGCATGGACGTAGTGGATTTCATATTCAGGTCTCCGGAACCGAATGGATATAATATAGCATATGTGAAAGCCGACAAGACCGTGACTTCAAGGTCTCCGGAGCAGTGCGACTATCTTCTTCTCATGGACGAAAAGGTTTCAGCCAGGGCGTTCGACGGGCTCAAGGACGGTTCCGTCGTCATCGCGAAAGAAAAGGTGCAGGTGAAAAGCGTCAGGGCAAAGTCGCATGCTGTCGGCTCGAGTGACGGGATGTCTGTTTTGGGCGGCCTGACGAAGCTGTTTTCCAGGGTCTCGATAAAAAGCATGAAGTCCGCCATAGAGGAGGAGCTCGGGGACGACAAGGCTCTCCAGGCGGCCTTCGAGGCCGGATACAGGGAAGTGAAATGATGATAAACGAAAACGAGGTCAAGTACGACGTTTCCAAAATCCTGCCCAGTGTGCATGCGGAAAAGCCTTCCGCCCTGAGGCTCCGCAAGCCTGTCATAGACCTCAAGAGATGCGACAAGACGTACAGGTGCGTGGTCTACTGCCCAGAGAACGCCATAAAGACAGGAAAGGACGGCTTCCCTTCAATAAGCTATGACAAGTGCGACGGATGCCTTATCTGCCTGAGGGAATGCCCGACTACGGCTATAGCGGAGGGACAGGAATGAACGACATAGCGGACGGGCTTGAGGCTGCCGCATATGCGGCGAAGGCTGCAGGAGTGGAGCTGGCGTCGTCGTCGGATGCGAGTTTCTCCGCAAAAATGAGGAAGCTCTCCAATTCAGTGGTTTTCAGCTCGTTCAACGGGATAACGGCCGCCTCCGGCTCGTCGCTGGCCGAAAAGAGGTCCATCGCGGTCGTCTCCGGCGTGGACGCAGGCGAGGTGTCGTCTGCCGCGTCGATGAGGCTTCCTGTGGTGATAGTGAGCAAGTCATGCCGCGACATAGGAAGCGTAATGAACTCCGACGTGATAATATTCGTGCCTGAAAGGCCGCAGGAGCTCCTGGACAACGTGGTGCAGGCCTACAGGGTATGCGAGGACAACAAGGTTCTCCTGCCTGCAATCGTGGCTGCAGGGAACTGGGAGACCAGGGAGGTTGTCCAGGTTCCGACGGAGCAGGCTGTCGGGAACATGCTTCCAAGGCTCAGGCTGCCTGCGAAGGTCGACGTGAAAAAGCCGGCGTCGTTCAACATGCCGTTCGAGGACACGGAAAGGGATATGCAGAAGTCGAAGGCTGTGAAGAACGTGCCGGAGGTCCTGGAAAAGACCTTCGGGAAGTGGGAGGAGAAATTCAGGCGCAAATACGGCATGCTTGAGTCGTATATGATGGAAGACGCTGAATACGCCTTCGTGGCGGCAGGCTTCGATTCGTCCGCGGTGAGGGATGCGGTCAAATCCCTGAGAGCGTCCGGCGAGAAGGTCGGGATGCTCAGGTTGCGCGTAGTCCGCCCCATGCCGCCGGTTCAAGAAGCATTGAAAGGAAAAAAGGTCGCAGTCATAGACTCGTGCGGCCTGCTTGCCGGGCTCTCGGGTGAGCTGAAGCTGGAAACAGGCGGCAAGACATTGACGGAGAAGGATGTTTCGGCCCTCCTTTCGAAGCTGAAGAAGTCCGAAACCGGGACGCTGTGGCTGTAGTTCACGCTTAATAACATCGCCGCTCAATTATGAAGTGGCGATGAAGACGCTGTCCCAGAACGAGCGCGTCAAGCGCAGTGAGTGCAACGGGTAGCTGCTGAGCCATCACAAACAAACCGGCGCCTCTGGCGTCTGTCCGCATGATCATAAGTATTCTTAATATCTGCGGGCTTTTCATCAGAAGCCGAAGGCTTCTGTGAAATCAAAGTCAGGCGAAGCTTGACTTGTGATTAGCCCGCAGTATGTGAATACTTTGAAGAGAGTATGGCTTATAGTGCTCAAAGAAAAGATTCAAGTATTACTTTTCTTTGGCACTATCTGCGGAAGACAAAGTCTTCCGAGATGCCAAAAAGCTTCGCTTTTGAGCATATGTGAAGCCACAAAAACATATCGGGATTCTTTTGTGGGTTCACTATAAAAGCCATAATATCCATACTCTTTGCAGATGATAAGAAAAGGCAAGGAGCATTATTCGTCGCGATACGAGAGCGCCATGGCGCTTCACGGCGAAGGCATGGCCGTAGGCGACATCGCAAGGAAGCTTGGCGTGTCGTACTCGTGCGCGTACCACTGGATAAGGGGACTGAGGAAGCCCGGGGAAGGGAACCCGTCGGCCTTCATGAAATTCCTGGAGGAAAACGGCCCGGCGCCAGTCCTTGAAATGAAGAAGAGGTTCCCGAAACACAACGAGCTCTTCCTCATATGCTCCCGCCGGGGGCTTGGAGTGAAGCGCGCGCGCCTGGAAAGGAAATACCTAGAGTATTCGACATGGTACTGCATGGAAGGCCAGGAAAGCCTCATGAAAAAGCGCGTGGAGGAAATGATTTCAAAAGTCGAGGGCTTCAGGAAAAGCCTGAAAGAGGCGATGGAAAAGAAGTGATAATTATGGAAGAGAAGGAACTGCCGTTTGAATACAGGAATGTGGAGGAAGGGGTGAATAGCTTCGACATTTCCAGCCTCAGCAGGGAGGTATTCGGCAGCGCGTCCCTTGCTCCGGGCTCCGGGGAGCTTATCGCGCTGAAGCTTGCCCTCCAGTCTGTTGATAATATCACAGTGGTCGCATCCGGTCCGGTCTCGATGGTCGCCAGAAATGTCGGCATTCCTTTCGTCGTCTCCGGGAAACCTGCCGCGTTCGCGCAGGGCCTGTCAAGAGCCCTTCAGGACAAGGCCAGAGTCGTCGTATTCGCGGACAGGGAATCGGCGATGCAGGACCTTCCGTCTCTGGTTTCCATGGATGAAAATGTCATCTACGTGTGCTACAACAACATGATTGACTTCAGGCAGCTCGCCCCGGCCGCGGGCGGTTATGCGGCGACAGCCTCAGTGGCCTTCTACAACGACTACATGGCAAAGCTGAAGAAAGCGTGTTCAAGCCGGGGATTTTCATTCATTGAAGTCCTGACGCCAAACCCGTCGTGGGGATACGAGCCCTCCAACACCATAGAAATAGCCAAGCTTGCGACTGAATGCCTCCTGTGGCCGGTCTACGAGATAGTGAACGGCTCATTGAGCATTACGAAGCACCCGGACAGGGAGGAGCGTGTGGAAGTTTTCTTCAACGCCCTGAAGGCGAAGCCGCCTGAAGGCCTGCAGGAAGAAGCATCCAGAAGATGGAAACAGCTCCAGAAATCATGATAAACTGTCTTCATTCTAGGCTAAGATTATTAAGAATTGTTCTCACACAGTCTGGCCGAATCGGGCTGCGAACCCGAAGAAGTCTTCGAAGTCCACCGTAAAGTCGGCGTCAAGGTCGTATTTTCGCCATGCCGGGTTTTCCAGCACGGTCTTGCCGAAGACGTCTGCGAACTGGAAGAAGTCATCATAAATAGCCGATACGGAAGGCACTACAGTATTTTGGCCGCCTGTAATTTGCTCCTGGAGGAGGGGCCTTTCAGCCGGCGGCGCGTTCAGGTAGTCGTCGAAGAGGTTTACATCAACTGCAAGGTTAGAAGAGCTGTTTATTACAAAGTTCTGCAGCTGCCACTTGCCGCAGTCCGTGGCCGTGCGGCATCCGCACTTCCACTGGCTGTTCACGTACTGGCAGGTGTAGGCAACAAACCAGTAGCCTCCCTGAGTGAGTCTGTTCAGGTTGGTATTGTTCTGGTTGTTTACAGTTGCGATGGACGCACTAGTGACCCATCCGCTCGAATAGTATTGGCCGCTGCCGCCCAGTGCTTCGTTGGCATAAAATGTGAATGACACCCATTTTGTCCCGTTATACAGCCATCCCGTCTTCCATATATAATCGCCCTGCGCCGTTATGTTGAAATTCACGTCATTCGTGCCTTCGTTGTAAGCGGCAGGGTCCGGAACCGCTAGGATAAGCGTTTCGTTCACGGTTATGTTTGCAATTGCGTTCGAATTGAACAGGCTCCATGGCACTCCTGCCCAGGTCGCCCATGACGGCAGGGAAGCTGCCGGAGAAATGCCGGGAAATCTCTGAATGGAATAACCGGTTGAGACAAAATTATCATACGCATTGAATGCGAAAGCGCCTGCCACGAGGACTGCAACCAGCCCAACCTCAAGAAAATATTTATTGTTCCGGGAAGTCTTTTTCGCGTTTTGTTTTTTCATTTTTTCACTCTGTTTTATCTTTCACTCGGCCATTATATAAAACTTTATCCGGGAATTCTGGGCGCCGAGGGCGCTCCGCCTGGCGCCGAGGGCGCACTGTCTCCGGTATCAGACGGGGTTGAGGGCGCTGACGGCACATTGGAATCAGGTGTGCTCTGTTCCGATATCTGAGTATTCCCTGCACATCCTGCTGTCAACACGACAAAAATCATGAGCAAAGCAATGTACATTTTCATTTTTTATCATCCGCCTGGTGGAGGCGGCACTCCTCCGCCTCCTTCATCGCCTCCGCCGCCTGCTCCGCCTCCAGCACCCGCGCCTGGGCCTGTTCCGCAGGTGACCTGGTCCTGGTTGCCTGGAGCCGTCACCCTGAGGGTGTTTCCGGAATCGGAGTTGCACGTATTGACATCTATGTCGCATGAGCCCACTGCGCCTGCGGCCAGCGCCAGGGAATCACATCCGGCCTGCACGGCGTTGCTGACGTAGAGCTTTATATCGCCTGCAGCGATGTTCGACGTCCCTATGTTCCTTATCGAGACGCTGCCTTCCAGGATGCCTGTGGAAAGCTGCAGGTTGTCAATCGCTATCTTCTTTCCCTGCCTGTTCAGGTCGCTCTGGAGCTGCTTCTCGGTCTGTTCGGTGGCGGTCTGTGCTACTCTTGAAAACCACACAAAGGCGAAGCCTACCATGGATATCGTGATAAGAAGCAGGAGTATTATCGCTATTACGGGGGTTATACCTTTCTTCATCAAAACCATCCTATGATATTTATTTTCCGGCCGCTTTATATAGATTTCCCGGCGAAATCGAAGTCTATGTCCATGAATTCCAGTTTCCCTTCTTCTATTTCGGCGCTTCCAACATCGACATAATTCTTGTAATCAGGATAGTTTTCGCCGGAAACAGCCGCTCCTGTCGGCTTCAGGCTTATTATTGCCGCCGACAGCACAAGCGTTATCGCGAGAGCCGCGATTAAAATCCTCTTCATCAGTACTCAGCCGTTATCCTGTAGCTACCGGAGTCGGCAAGTATGCAGAACTTGCCCTGCTCCTTGACGGTGGCCTTGAAGGCATATCCGCTTTCGGACTCGTATATGCTGGAAACGCAGTTGTTTGTCATGTTCATGCTGGTAGGCAGCCTGTACGTCCTGCCGGTATAGTTGAAGTCTCCCGTATTGGTGCCTGCAGGGAGCAGCCACACCGAGTCGGGGTACCATTCGCTGCTTCCCAGCCGCAGCCTGATGCTTCCGTTTATCCCGCCGTAAGGCGTCGCCCCTATGTCCATGGTGACCAGCGTGCCGTTCACTATGTCTATGCTGCCTACGTTGACCTCGCTGGCAAGCGCAAAAGAAGTCAGAACCAGAATAGCAGCTAGGGCCGCTTTTCTCATGGTTTATAATGATTTTCCTGTCTTATAAGGATTGTGAAAGCTAAAAAACACAGCTTCCCGGCAAGTTTTGTGAGGAATGAGCCGGCGATGAAGATAGGCACATCGCTCGTGATAACAGACCTGCACATAGGCATAACAAGGGGGATGTGGGAGAACGGCGTCTCGCTGCCGTCGCAGGTCGCCGGGATGGTCTGGCGCGTCAATTCCCTGAAGAAAAAGACGCGGACGAAACGCCTTGTGATACTTGGCGACGTGAAGCATGAAATAACCCACGCCACTCCAAGGGAAGCTGAAGAAATACCGGACTTCCTTTCCGCCGTGAAGTTCCGCGACATAGTCATAGTCAAAGGCAATCACGATGGCTCCATAGAGACTGTGATAGGGAAGGTGCCTGTCAGGAAATCCCTGTCCGTAGGGGATTACTGCCTGACGCATGGCCACCGCAACGTCAAAACCCGTAAAAACCATATTATTATAGGCCACAACCAGCCCCATGTCAAGATGAAGGACGAGATGGGCGCCATATACGTCGAGCCGGCGTGGGTTCAGGGCATGCTGAAAGACGGCAGGCAGCTCACCATAATGCCCGCCTTCAACGAGCTGTGCGGAGCCAGCATTGTCAACGAACAGCATTTCATCGGCCCGATAGCAAAGAACCTTCTGCCTTCAGCCCGTGTTTACCTTCTTGACGGCACCGACCTCGGCACTATAGACATGCTGCCAAGGTTTGAGAAAGAATGAATTCATTTTAAAGTTCTTTCAGCAATTTTTGCAGGCCTTTTATGGCACTTTCAAGGTTTTGCTCATTGTAGGCATGAAAACCGAAAATACCCTTGAAGCTGTCCCTGAAATTTGGGCTTTCCATGAACTTGACTTCATTCTGCAGGGCATCCCTGAGTTTTTTGGTGTCGCCGCGCTTTGCATACTTCAGAATAACGGTCTGGTCTGGTCTATATCTTCATAAAGCGCTACAATATCGCGTATGTCAGAAAACCTGCCCGAATGTATCTTCATGGCAATAAGAATCTCTTTTGCGGGCGCCAGAAATTCAGCGCCTTGCAGCGCGCTTTTAATGGAGTTTTCAAGCAGCATCTCAAATCCCCATGAGCCTCCGCTCAGTCTAGATACGACGCCGTTTATCAGGAAATCTACACTGACAGTCATCTTGCCTGTTTTTTTCTCGAATCTTCTGAATTTCTCGCCATATACCGTGCTTATTTCCTTTGAATATCCGTGGATGTATCCTTCCTTTTCCAGCAGGCTTTCAAATTTTCCTGCATCAAATTCTTTTATCACAATGTCAAGGTCTGCTGAAAATCTCTTTTTGTGGACAGAAACAGCATAGCCGCCGACAACAATGAAGTCAAGTTTGCTGGCAGAAAATAACCTGATCAGTCTGATAATCTCGCTTTCCCTGGACAAAATATTGCCTATAAAATCAGACATTTGTATGCACCTCAGAATATTTTGTTTTCAAGCCCAAGCCGTACAAAGCGTCTAATTGCTCCAAGACGGCGTCCAAGTCCAACTTTTTGCACCATTCCGTCAATTCCTTCAACGGCATTACAGGGATACCCTCTATCCTTTCCGAGGAAAAGCCCTTCTTCGGAATCAAGAAAATTAACGGCCTCGAGTCGGATTTATCACCTTCAGTATAGCCTATATTGTAGTGATCCAATCTTTTTTTTAATTTATCCAAATCCTCCGGTGCAACTTCTAACATATATATTTTGTCGAAAAAGTCTCCTGTTATGTAGCCTCCGCGTGTCCATAAGGATACTGCAGTGCCGCCTGTAAATCTGGCATTCAAGCTTGTTTTTCTTATAAAGTTCCAGAACGCGGCGTCTTTTTCTGCCTCGCAAACGGATTTTACCAATATTGAAAACTGGGTGTATAAGCCCCCGGCATCTTTCACATATACCCGTTTCCTGTTTCCCCCGTCCTTCAATTCGAATATGTTATGTTTTGCCAATTCCATGACCCACCTGTATACTGCAGAATAGGCAAACCCCGTTTTCATTGCTACTTCTCTTATCGTATTGCCGTCTTCTGCTGCACTGATTATGGCTGCCGTGACAGGATTTATGATGTCTGTCATCATTATCTTTTATAAGATAATGAATTTAAAGCTATCTGCAGAATTTGTTCGCCTTTTCATGTCATTTTACAGGGCAGAAGATGCGTATTTCGCTATAGCCGGGCTATCTTTCCGGCATCAGTAAGCCTGTATCCCTGCCCGTCTTTCGGTTCTATAAATCCCCTGTCCTGGAGGTTTTTGATGTTCCTGTATAGCATGGCCTTGCTTGTATCGACTTCTTCGGCAAGGGCTTTGGGCGTGTCAATTCTTTCTATGTTATCCAGAACTTCTTTCTGGCTCGGGGAAATGTCGAAATGAAGCACAGGCAGAGTTATCATGTCCTTTGTGCCTTCAGGCACATAAAATATTTTTTTCACGTAATCCGGCCTTGCGTAGCAGCCGAACAGGACGCCTATGGCCTGCGTCTTCCTGCCGGGGGTTATGTTGACGTGGATCTCATCCTTTCTTGATATGTCGTCGAGCATGTCCGCAACTGTTTTTGCGACAGAGACGAAATCGTAAAGCTCCACCTTTCTCTCCTTTATCTCTATAACAGAGCCGAATGTCTTGTTTATTGAGTCTATAGCGGATTTCTGGATTTCATCAGGCTTCTTATCTATGAGCAGATAAACCCTGTCTACAGCCAGCCTAGTTATTGCCAGAATTATGGAGTCCGCAGAATATGTTGTTGTTACCAGCACCCTTGACATGCATGCCTTTTGTTCAGTGTTTTCTAAAAAGGTTTCATTTATATTTTTCATGATATTATTCTACTTCATAGTATAATTATAAATAGTTTTGTATGTAATTATATATATCAAAGTGAAAGAAATGCTAGGGTGGCAGAGAGGCCGAATGCGCCCGCCTCAAGAAGTTGTCTCTTGGGCGAGCGGGTTTGCCTCGACCGGCAACGCGGGTTCGAATCCCGCCCCTAGCGATATATGACATGCAAAGAATTTAAACATGTGAATTATTCGGAGGCGATTTTATGAAACTCGGAGAGGCATTGTCCTTGATAAAGGCGAAAAAAGGCTATATGGCGAGCCAGTATGAACTTATGAAAGAGCATATGTTTTATGAAACTGGCAAGAAGCCTGAATTTGCTGTTGCAGATATTTTTGATAACCTGGAAAAGGCTGAAAAAGAACTCCGCAACCTCAAGATTTCTGTCATGGAAGCCAATCTCAGCAAGAAGCTTGAAAACGGCATGAGCCCTGCGGAAGCGATTATTTCAATAGGCGACATAAGAAGCAGGATAGCACAGATGGAGCGTGCCAAAAAAGACCCTTATAAAGACAGGTTGCTGTTCAGGTCTGATGACAAGAGGATAGAATATGTTTCACAGGTTCCTCTGAAGGAACTCGAAGATAAAATAAAGGCTCTGGAGGCGAGAAAAATAAAGCTTGATGCGGAACTGCAGACGGCAAACTGGAATATTGATATCAACCATCAGGAAAGTAGCTGAAGATTTTAGAACAGGCTGGTGGGCATATCTCGGCTGATAACCGATAGGCATAGAAGCCACCATGTGTTGGGACGTGGAGTTTCACGGATCACCGTAAAGGCTTAATGTTCAAATATCATGGCTCACGGCTCACTCTGCTTTGCCGGCTTGCATGAATGCTTTCGTATTCATGAACGAAATCTCTGTTACCCTGAATTGAAAAAGATGGATGTGATAGAATTAATGGCATCTAGAATTTCTTTTAACCGATACTGGTCAGAACATTTGAGGGATATCATCAAACACAAAGATTAGAGCCATCATGTATAGAATGCAAAATTATCATGAAAAGGCTTAGCGAATTTCTGAAAAGCAATAAAAAACCGTATTACCTGGCGCATCCCGTAAGCTGCGTGAACGCCTGCACCGGCTGCACGCCCGGATATCCTGAATTGTTGTAGACGGTCGTCGGGAACTGCTGGACGCCGAGCTGCTGGCACGCCTGAACGTTGCCTGAGCAATCAACAAACACACGCGAGCCAAAAGCGCCAAGAACCTGCGCCTGCAGAACGCTTGAAGACTCGTTGCCAAGTCCGAGCACGCGCACTCCCTTGTCGAAAAGGCACTGGGAGAAGGATTTGTCAGCCTCCAAGCTCTTCTTGTAATCATCAACCTTCACGACATTCGTCAATATGAAGCTTCCGTCTCCGGTGACGTATATTTCCTGGGCATTCACGTTTACGCCCGTGCCGCCCGTTCTGACCACGACCTTGAACAGGCCGGGCGCCTCCTCCTTCACTGTAAGCACCTCAGCGTCCGTGTCCGTCAGCAGGCCAAAAACGTCCTGAACGGTGCCGACAGCCTTTCCGCTGCCGGCCGGCATGTAGGAATTGTAGAGGAGTATTGCGGCAATTATGACCAGAATGACGACAGCGGCCTTGTAGCCGTTATTGCTTTTGTCCCTGTATATTATTTTTTCGGCAGGCATATCCATGATATTGACACTAAATTATAAATATCAAGGCGGCAATTTCATGCGTGATGCATGCGTGATTTATCGCCTGATATTTTTATTTGCCCTGAGCCTTCAATGATAATAAGGAGTGCCTTGTGCCTCGACAAACTTGAGAATGAGGCGGTGCCGGAATTTTGTGATTTTGGTGTTGTGCCGAAATTGCATTATTCGGGTTTAAAAATCCCATTCGTGGCCGCATCTCTTTAGCTCTTTTTTAGTCATTTCCAATAGTTTTCTCCGTCAGCAGGAATTTGAAGGCAGGGACGACGTGTATCACTTTCCCGTCTGTTTTGATATCTTCCTCCTTGTCGTAAGACACAATGTATCCTTCCCCAATCCCGAATCTTTTCATGAATGCCAATAGGCCGTCTGTTCTTGTCTTGCCGTATTTTATTTCAACGGGCACAAATTTATCGTTTGCCATGACAACATCCACCTCGTTCTTGAACGTGTCTCTCCAGAAAAATTCTGCTTCCAATTGATTAACAACCAGCCACTCAAAAACCTTTGACTTCGACAGCTGGTCAGGGCTGAAAACAGAATCCGCAGAATTCACCGCGGTGTAGTATTTCTTCAGTTTTCTTTCAATTTTTCTCCTGTTGGTTGAGAAATTGTAGAGCTTCCTCACCAGGAATGCATCCTGCAGATATCTCAGATAGAGTGACACGGTCTGCCGCGATATTCGCAGTTCTTTGGACAGTTCACCGACTTCCACAATCTGGCCCTGCCCCTCGATGAGTATGTTAAGCAGTGATTCCATCAATGAGAGATCTTTTATCGGGAATAGTGCGGGAAGATCCCTGTAAATGACTTTATCCACAATGCCTTCTTTTACGTATTTCTTCACCACTTCCCTGTCTTTTACGCCGACCAGTTCCGGGAAACCCATCGTCAAAACAAATTCATCAAAAATTTTCAGGAGCTCTTTCCCGTATATGCCGGCAGGCTCTGCGGTAAAATTTCTGAACGCAAGAAATTCTCTGAACTTGAGAGGCTCAACCTTAAAGGAAAAAATCCTTCCGCCCAAAGTTTCTGTGACTTTTTTCCCGATGAACAGCGATTCAGAGCCGGAGATGAAGAATTTTATCCTCCCTTTGTGGACATCATAAAGAGATTTCAGCTGATCTTCCCAGTTCCGCAGTTTCTGCACTTCGTCCAGCAGGATGACAAACTTTTCTTTTTGGATATCCTTTTCAACGATTCGCTCGTATTCTGCAATGATGTTCCTTATTTCAGCATCTTTGAACTCGTCAAAGGGAAAATAGATTATATTTTTTGGATCAAAGCCCTCTGCAATTTTGTCTTCTATTATCTTGTGCATCAATGTGCTTTTGCCTACCCTTCTAAGGCCGGTAAAAGCTATGATTTGCGGCATTTTGATGAATTTCCGTATTCTTCCATAGATTTCCCTGTCTTTGTAATCTGCCCTGAATGTCCCTTTCCACCATGTGTTTCTCTCAACGAGAACCTCTTTTATGGCTGGCATATTTGTCACCGTTTTTGACTTATTTTAAGTTATTTATACTTAACGAATATTTAATTCTAAGTTATCTATAACTAACATAAATATATAAAGCTTATAGCAGATTGTCGTATTTTCCTTTCTTATCGGCATCATCAAACAGTTTCTCGATATCGGCAAGGTTCAGATATACGCAGTGCATTTGTTCCATCTTCTCGATGCACCTTTTCGTGAAGCCGTTCTTTGAAACCATTATAAATTTGGCCATGCCGCGGAAGTTCACGAGCTTTGATTTCCTGACAAGATCATCAAAAACATCCACGTCAATTTTCTCGTTTGTCCACTTCACTTCACCAAGCAGTACAGTGCCTTTTTTCCTGTTATAGGCAACTATATCTATCTCATTGGACTTTCTGTCCCACCAGTTGCCTACTTCTTCAAAATCTATTTCCAGGCCCTTTATCTGCTTGCCATTATACAAATGAAGCATCTCATGGACAACCCCTTCAAAGGCCCTGGCTATGTACGCATTAAGGTTTCCCATTACCAACGCTTTTACTTCGTTTGTCTTGCCCATGTTAAGATCTGATTTATTTGGGAAGACAAATTTGTACCAGAATTTGTAGAAATTATCGCTTATTGTATACCTGCCAAGTCGCTCCTTGCCGAGTACAGGATTCTTCCTTTGCACAATATCAAGTAAAAGCTCCATTCTCTGGAGATATGCTGGCAGCGTGGTTGATTTTATATTTGTGAAATCTTCCATCTCCCGCGTTATTTCTTTGCCGGCTGATATGGCCTGCAATATGGAATTGTACCTTGCATGTGTCCTTATCTTTTCTGATTCCATAAGAGCGGCTGGCTCATCAAAAAGCTTGCCCCCCTTGAGAAGCATCAGGTTTACTATAGATTGCTCGATAGATTCCCAGCCATTCTTCGCTTCTGCCAAATAATATGGCGTGCCGCCGAATACAGCAAAATAGCGCACCCGCTCCTCTTCACTGATATTCCTGAACATTTCACGCATGTCAACATAACGGAAGGGGCTTATTTTTATGCGGCTTGTCACCCGGCCATAAAGCGGGCTTGCATAACTTTTCCCGATTTTTTCCATCATACCTATGGACGACCCTACAATCAATATCATGATCTTGCTATATTTCAGGCTCTCATCCCAGTAGCGCTGCAGTTTCGTTATGAAATCAGGGGACACCTGCAAAAATCTCTGGAATTCGTCTATAGCAAGCACAAACTTCCCTTTTTCCGATTCCTTTATGATGTAAGCAAAAAAATCGTCCCAAGTATTGAACAGTGGAGCTTCGCCTATCTGTTTTCCTATCTCGCCCTGCATGCCGCTAATAAGCACAGGCCTTTCAACAAGGTCAACGTAGTAATACAGCTTTTTCGCTTCTATGGTTTCAAGAAATCGCTTGATTATCTCTGTTTTACCAACTCTTCTGCGGCCATACATCACGATAAGCTCGCCGCCTTTCATAGACCCGAACTTCTCTGTAAGTTGTTTCAGCTCAACTCGCCTGTCATAGAATCTTTTTTCCATACTTTACCACATTAATATTAACCTGTTAATACTATTTTATTAACATGTTAATACTATTTAAAGCTATCTACATACTATATTCTATAGTATATACATTGACGCTTCCTCTATGGCCGTAAGTCATAATACTGTGGCTTTGAGCCATACTTTGGCTTTATTGTCAAATCTTTGAGTACCTGTAAAGCGTCCAGCCAAACCTGTTGTTGCACAGGTCCGGGCATCCGGCTATGTTGACCCGTATCCTGTCGCCTGCAGAGACGCCGGGAAGCCTCATCTCGCCTTCAGGGAACAGTTTTACGCTTGTTTCATCAGAACCCCACTGCAGGTAAGCCTCCATGGTCGTATTTTCCTTCAATGGCTCGTAGAAAGCTTCGCTGTTGTGGTTATATCTCAGAACTTTATCCACGCTTATTTTGGCGTGCTTTCCGTTGAGCCCGGCGGGATTTGTCTTGTTGTATACGTCAAGAATTGTAGCTTCTATCTCGCCCTCTGATTGGACCGGAATACCCTGCAACATCTTGACAAAATTCCCTGTGGGGCTCCTGAATGCGTATAGAAAGGTAAGAGAGGCGATGATAACAAGAGCAATTATCAGCGCCTTATTTTTTGAATTCATAATTTTCTATTGACGGTTAAAACTTATATAACGAATCAAGATAATGCTTTGATATTGTAAATTTGCTTCACGGTTACAAGCTGCCGTTTATTATCAGCCGGCTGCCGTTGCTGATGAATATGCTGTCGCCTGTCGTGCTTATGTTCAGCTTCCCTATCGTTATGTTCGAGTTGTTGATATAGAACTTGGAGCCTGAGCCTATGGTCAGATTCGCATAGTAGGTGTTTATGCCGTGATATGTTATGTTGGAGTTCGTGCCAGTCTGCGTGCACCTTGACGCGACAGTGAGGCTTGAATTGCACAGGAACCCGCAGTTGTCCAGGCCGCCGCCTGAGCTGGAATAATATGAATTCGTGGGGCCGGTGGAGCATGCCGTTCTTGTGTTTGAAAATCCTGTGGAGTAATAGCCTGTGCCTACTCCCGAGCACGACCTGCCGCCGGTATCGCCGTCCGTATCATAATAGTCGGCGTCGCA
>JACPAH010000005.1 GCA_016180925.1 Candidatus Aenigmatarchaeota archaeon | reverse complement strand
ATGAGCATAGCTAGCATACGCCTGCTTCACACGCAGGAGGCCGCAGGTTCGAAAGCAGAAGCGCTTTGGCGCTTGGCCGATTTTCCTGCCGAGCCCATTATCTTGACTTTAGCTCCAACTTTCGCCTTGCACAAGCCTTTCTTCATTTCGAGGCAATACCTTGCGCCATTACACGAATACGTCTTCCACGTCTTTGGGTTAAGGCTCATTGGCACGGCAGGTGATTTTTTTATTGTCTTCATGTTTCTGTCAATAAAAAACAGCTCCAGCTCATGCTTCACGAAAGGCATCCATATGCTGCTGCCCCGGACGAGCGCGCCGTCTATATCCTCCATTCCGTCGAACATCAGCCCCCTCACGCATGATAGGCCGCGGCAGTCCTTCACTGAAAACATCTTTTTTCCTGCAGATATCCTCATTAATGATTAATAATTTCTGCATATTAAAATATCATGAGAATCATTGCAGACCTGCAGATACACTCCAAGTTCTCCAGGGCGACTTCCCCTAGCATGACGATAGAGGAGATATCAAAATGGTCCGGTATCAAGGGACTGGGCCTTGTAGGCACAGGAGATTTCACGCATCCGATATGGATGGAAAATCTCAAACAAAAACTAAGCGGTGACGGTATATGAATACGACGGCACGAAGTTCATGCTCACCGGGGAAATATCGCTCATATATTCCCACAACGGGAAGCAGCGGAGGGTTCACCTTCTCTTGCACGCGCCATCGTTTGATGTTGCAGACCAGATGAACGAATGGCTTGACAAGAAAGGAAGGAGAGATTACGACGGCAGGCCTGTGTTCGGCTTCTCCTGCACTGAATTCACGGAGGCGATGATGCAAATCAGCAAAGACATAGAGATAATACCTGCGCATGCATGGACGCCGTGGTTTGCTCTCTTCGGCTCCATGTCGGGCTACGATTCGCTGAAGGAGTGCTTCGGCGACCAGACAGGATACATACATGCTCTGGAAACAGGAATGAGCAGCGACCCGTCGATGAACTGGAGGCTGTCGCAGCTTGACGGTATAACGCTTGTCAGCAACAGCGACTCGCATTCCCCTTACCCATGGCGCCTTGGCCGGGAGGCAAACGTCTTCGAGCTGAAGGATGATTTTTCATATGGCGACGTGATGGATTCGATAAGAACGCGGAAGAATTTCGTGTTCACGGTGGAAACGCCGCCTGAATATGGCAAGTATCATGCCGACGGCCACAGGTTGTGTAATTTCTCGTGCATGCCTGATGAGACGAAAAAACTCAATAGATTATGCCCGAAATGCGGCAAACATCTTACAATCGGCGTCCTGAACCGTGTTGAGGAGCTTGCCGACAGGCCTGAAGGCTTCAGGCCGGAGAATGCAGTCCCGTTCAAGCGCCTTCTGCCTCTCCACGAGCTTATCGCCCATTCCGTGAATTCCGGTATTGAGACGAAAAAAGTCTGGAACGCTTACAACAGGCTTACGGGCGGAATCGGAAACGAGTTCTCCATACTTCTTGATGCGAGCCGCGATGACATTGCAAAGTATTGCGACGAGAAGCTTGCATCTCTTATAATCAGAAATCGTGAAGGCTCGTTGAAGATAGTGCCGGGGTATGACGGCGTATACGGGAAGATGGGGGAAGAGAAGGAAAGCCTTGCGCGTTTCCTACGACCTTGAAGGGCCTATCACGGTCACTGTTGCATACTTGTCCACGTAATATCTGTACATTATGTTGAACGTTATGCTGACGGTGCCGACAGGCGTCGTCTGCCATGCGCCCTTGTTTATCGCCACCTTGCATCCGAAAGGCGCCTTGCCGTCGGAGCGCAGCTTCACCAGGCTTGCAACTATATCAGGGCCTATAACGACTTCCTGTCCTCTCTGGCCCAGGCAGTCCTCGAATCGCGCGCCGGGACCTGCTATGCTCATCGTCGCGATGACGAAGCCGCTCTCGACACTTATGTCGTTCCCTCCGGTTGTCTGCACGTCGCTGAAAGGCAGTGGATATCCCTGCCCGACGTTCTGCAGTTCAATGAGGTAGTTGAAGGTCTCTTCCGGCAGGCTCGAAAATGTGCTGTCAGTATTGACGACTATCGGGCTCGCGCCCCTGGTTATGCCGACCTGTATCGGGGCTGCATGGGTGTTGATGACATTCAGGGGCGAGTCGGTGATTTCCCCTATGTCCTGCCTTCTCTTGTATTCGGCCTTGCTGTAAGCAGGTATGTTAACCTGGGCATTTGATGTGTAGAAGAATGAAGTGCGTGCTGTGACAGGATAATCGACCGACAGGCCCTCCGGAATCAGCGGCGGTTTCAGTATCCAGTCTGCAGTGAACGACTGCCCGGGTTTGTTCCTTTCCGGAAGAGGCGGCGACAGGACGGGCTCGAACTTTATCTTGCCTGGATATCTGCCCCCTATGTAGGTGCAGTAGTCGGCAGCGAATGCCCTGAATGAAGTGTCTATGGCTGTCGTTATGCTGTAAAAGCCGCCGCTGACCGAGAAGTCCCCGCCTTCAATCGATGCGACTATGCTCCTGCCGCCTTCCACGCTGAGGTCGTTGTAGAAAATGGAGCCTCCCCACCGGTCGTTGACTCTGTGTATGTTGAACCCCCATGATTCGAAGCCTATTGTGATGCCTGGCTGCCCTGCATTTATCGTCTGCCCTACATACGGAATGGCGAACGGCGCCCCTGTAAGGTCCGTCCATCCGCCTTCAAGCCCGAACAGCTCCGTGGTGACGCACTGTGCCGTAGTGCCGCCTACATTCTCGCCGTCCAGAAAGAATCTTACGGTGTCGCCGTATTCCGCTATCTTCGGGTCGGCCGTGAACTCGTTTATCACGATGCCGTTGTTCGGGTTCTTCGCCTGCGAAACGCACCCTGCAGCAAAAATGAGGCCCAGAACTAACAGGAGATAAACCTTCATGCATTAATTATAGAAATTGCTGTATATATAGCTGACCAACTTAATATTCAGGTATTACACAAGTTGGTCACATATGTGCAAAACCGGAAGGTTTTGACATCTCAAAAGACTCTGTCTCCCGCAAAGAAATGAAATTTCTTTGGGGTCTTGAAAAGCTCTGCTTTTCACAGATTTGCAGATAGTAAACCAAGTTATATCCGGATTCTTTGCTTGGTTAACTATAAATCAAAAAAGCTCATTCTGTCCTTCTTCCCAGGACGTTCACGGTGACAGTCTGCTTGGTGAAATACGTGTAGTCTATGTCGAAGACCAGGCTCACCTTGTCGGTGGGCCTGTTTTGCCATTCCGACGTTGTGAATTTCAGGTTGCATACAATCGGCACGTTCTGCGTATCTCTTAGCTTGACTATGACGTCGTTGACGCCGCTGTCCTGAAGGGTGACTTCCCGGCCGCTCGTAACACCGAGGCAGCTGGAGAACTCCACGCCAGGCCCGAGCAATTTTATTGTTCCGGTCAGCCTGCCCTGATTGGTTGAATCAGTTCCCAGGGGGAATCCGGCGCCGACGTTCCTGAATTCTATCTTGAGCGGGTATATGAATTCCGGTTCCGTGGATGCCGTGTCGACTATAACGAAGCTGCTCTTCTCCGTTGACGGCACTGACAGCTTCAGGGGGCCGGCGCTGTTCTGCACTACAGGGGGGTCTATCGAGGAGCCTATGACCTGCTGCCTCCTGAATTCCTCGTCATTTACGGCGGTAAGCTGCAGGAACCCGTTGGTGTTATAATCATAAGTGACGCGTGCCTCTATGTTCAGCGGCGTCCTGAGGCCTTCCGGTATTCTTGGCGTCATGTATTCCCATTGCGCGATGCGGAAGTCGCCGGCTATGTTCCTTTCCGCCTGCGGCGGCCTCAACGATGAGAATGACTTTGCTATGACCTGCGGCGCCGCAACGCCGCTCGTCTCTCTCCACTGGTTCTCTATCCCGGACAGGGTGACCTCGACACCAGAAGCTGTCGTCCCGCCGATGTTCTCCACCTCGACATCGAATATGACCGTGTCACCCGACAAGACATCGGTTACAGAGGGCGTTGCCGTGAATGACGAGATGCGGACGCCTTCTGTGTCGCTGATAGTGGCTGGCCTTGTGCCGCTGCCTACACATCCCGCAACGAATATAAGAGCAAGAATTGAAAGGAGTCCGATTTTCATTTTTATCTCTCTTTATAGTTATGACTGCACCTCTTTAAAAAGATTTTTTGGCTTCATTTTATTATTCTTATATCTAGATTCTGCCTTGTTTCATAGTCGTAGTTTATCTTCACTCCCATGGGGTAATTGCCTATTACGTCTATGTTCTCGGGCGGCACGAACTCGCACGTCACCCTGGGGAACTTGTCGCCTATTGGCGACATCCTTTCTTCTAGGCCGTCGCACCTGACTAGGCTGTCGGCCCGGGTATCGGCAACTCTCACTATTCTCGTTTCTCCAGTTTCCGGGAGTATCTGCGAACTTTCAGACGTTTTCTGAGTCACTATGAAATCACCGGGCTCCAGCTCCTTTATGTAGCCGTTCCCTGCATTCCTGACGCTCATGTGTATGAAGTACCTCTTTCCGTCCCTTTCTATCACCGGGAGATCCTCGCTGAATTCTATGTCAAGCGCCACGTTGCTGTCGGAATAAGTGTATTTCCTTGGCGCTGTGGTGAATGTGCCGGCCGCCTTCCTCCTCTCGTATTCCTCCCTCGATATGAGCTCTATGAGCTGCACCGCGTTCAGCTCGGCGCTGAAAGTGGTTTTTGCGCTTATCCTGTTGACAACGCTCTCGCCGACGCTTCCTGTCGCCAGCCTGCATGAAAAAGTCTGGAATTCCTTCGGCTTCATATTGGAGAAGGCTTTTCTGCATCCGGACACAGTCGCGGTTTCCGCTGTTCCGCACGCCTCTTCCGGGAATTGTATTACATCGCCGGGCCGGAGAACGTCGCCGCGGATGTTGTCGCACGGCTCCGTTTCGCAAGCGACAAGGGTTGACGGGTCGTCTGCAACGTCGAATCTCCTGTTGTCTATTGTAATGGACGGGAGCCTGGCAGCGTTATAGCTGGCGATTTCGTTCACCTTCCCTGCGATTTCCTGGTTGCTAGTTATGCCGTATCGGCTTTTCACTATGTTCCATAGAAGGTCGCCTTCCCTGACAGAATAGCCCGCGTCCTGGCACCGTGACTGCACGAACTGGTTGCTCGGGCCGTCCATGATGCGCATGATGCCTGTGTCGAACACCTCGAAGACGACGTTGTTGACATTCTTCACGTCCCTGTTGTCCATGTCGATGAAAAGCGTCGTTGCCTGGTTCTGGAATACCTGCGGCGGGTCCGCGAACATGCTGACAACGAGCCCTCCATAAGAGGCGCTCTGGGAAACGCATCCGCTTGCTGCTATCAGGAACGCGAGCATGATTGCATACTTCATAAAAATCAGCTTTCAAACGGCTTTACCGTTATCTCTTGTGTGCCGCGCAGCTCGTACCTGTATTTCACCGACGCCCTTATGTCGTATGATATGAATGGCTGGTTTATGTCTGCCACCCCCTTCACCTCGAAGCGCAGCGAGCCGCGCGTCTGGTCCTTGTAGAGCTGTATGGCGTCGGTGTTTGTGCATGTCACGTATGTCGTGTCGTCCGTGCACGAGAATCTCTCTGTCGTCTGCGTGTACCGGCCGGGCTCGATGGCGCCGCCTCCCGGAAGCTCGAGGCTGCCGCTTCCTATCAGGCTCTTCGGTATGCTTACCTCAAAATTTCCGGCGTCTATCTGGGAGCCTATGACGTTGCCCCTCCCGGTATTCGTTATCTTGAATATGAAGGTCGCCGACTGGCCCGAAAGTATGTACGGCGTGCCGAATAGCTCCATGTCAATCCTGACAGGCCCGGTGCCGTAGGATTTCGTCACCTGGACATTGACCTTGTCGTTGCTCCTCTGGTTCTTTATTATCTCGTCCAGGTTTACTGACGGCATCACATACAGCGACGACGACTCGAAATCGTATGTGACCCTGTAGTCGAGGGACGGCTTGGTCTCTATGCCTACTATTTCATCCTCTGTCGGCGTCTTCAGGTAGAAGTTTATCGGTATCTGTTCGCCAGGAAGCATCAGGCATCCTTCGCTGCTGCATTTGTCCGGGATGCATACGCTTCCGCTTCCTGCATTGCACACATTTCCCTTATTCGGTTCGTCGTCCTTTTTCACGGTCGGCGCGTTGAAGAGGTCCACCACGACGTTTCTGGCGTCCTCGGTCTTGTCGATGTTCTCCAGAAGCATTGTCAGTACAAATGACTGTTCCGGGAGCATGGGGGATTTGGGTATCGTCGAGACGTCCTTTATAACCACTATATCCTTCTGCCCCTCCTGGATGAGGTTCTGCTTTATGTTGAGGATGTCTCCCCCGAACACGCCGGACAGCCCGGTGCATCCGGCGGCGAAAACGAGCAAAAGAACAGCTATATACGATGATTTCATCTTAATCACCTCAAGGAGGCTCCATCCGAAAGAATGGAGAGTAATTGTGGCATAATATTAAATATTCTTGTGTCTATAAGTATGACTGGTAAGACTGTGAGAAAGTGTATTGTATTGAATAATCTAGACTTAACGTCCAAAAAGTCGGAAGTTTTGGATAGGTTCACTTCTGAATACATGCGTGTCCTTGATGCACATTTACTGCAACTTCCTTTGGCTGATTCTTCTGTAAACCTACACCATCTCACATATTCAGGCATTCGCAAGACCTCCTTCCTGCCAAGCGACATTGTTCAGGAAGCCAGAAAAGATGCTTGGAAACAGGGAAAATATTTTGAAGGCAACGGATTTACCAAAGGAACTGATTTTAAGCGGTGTTCCATCCGCCTGAACAAGAGATGGTTCAGATTCATCAAGACCGACAGGGGGAATCCGTGCTTCAAGATTACATATTCTCCAAGAAAGTCTTATGTGATTCCTGTCCAGACCGACAGGCAGTACGAAAGATTTAATTCCTTTCTGAACGACGGGTGGACTTTTGACAACATCTCTCTTTTGTCTGACGGAAAAATCTCCATTGTTCTCGAAAAGGAGTTTCCCGAACAGGAAATCGGGCAGAGATACGTGATTGGCATTGACATCGGCTCTTCGACCCTTGCTGCCGTGACGGTCTTTGATTCTCTTGAAGGAAGAGTCGTCAGACAGCTTTATTTCGGAAGGGATGTTGCCAAACATCAAAGAAGATTTATAAAAAGAAGGGCTTATCTCAAAAGCCTTGCTGACAAAGGCTCTCGCAGAGCAAAGAAAAGCCTTAGAAAACTCAGGAACAATCAGAGAAACTTTGTCAAGACGAGAAGCGGTCAGGTTGCCAAAGAAATCATAAATCTTGCGAAGTCTTATGATGCCTATATTTCTGTCGAAAAATTGAAGAATGTCAGAGGCAAAAAAGGAAAATTTAACAGGAAGGCTAACCAGAAAATCGGCAAAATTCCTTACGGAAAGTTTAACCAGTTCCTCAAGTCCAACTGCGAGATGTTCCGGATTCCTCTTCACGAAGTTGATGCTTACCACACTTCCAGATGGTGTTCCCGCTGCGGTGCAGTGAACAAAGGGCATAGTTCGATGAATTATGCCCTTTACAAATGCAAGTCGTGTGGTCAAACCGTGAACAGCGACAAGAAAGCCTCGCTTGCCGTCGCTGTAAAATCTCTGCTGGAGCGGAACAAAACTCACAGTCTTACCAACTTGGGTTCTATCCAGATTTCCAGCAGACGAGTGCCTGTAAACGCACTTCTGCGTTCCGATGTCGTTGGTAATGTCGTTGCTGTGCAACATGATTATCAGCCTATGGAAAGCTCCCTGCGTTAGCCGGGGTAGTTTACAGTGATTTATTAGGTTTTCCCATAATTAAAGTTAGTATGGGTTTCTTCGAGGAATATTTTGTCAATCCAATACTGAACGGCACCGGATACAATGTTTACAACACTGCCGCGTATGCAGTATTGCTGGTAGCGGCGGCGTTTTTAACCTACAAACTGCTCCGGCGACTTGGAATAGAGATAGACAGGAAGTTTTTTTTCAGCATAGTGCCCTTCGTGATGCTGGGAGGTTTCCTACGTGCCCTTGAAGACTATCGCGAGTTTGCAGGTTTGGCCAAAAACATATTCCTCATAACTCCATTAATATATATTTCAATTTTTGTCATTGCTCTGGCTGCCCTGCTATTTTCAAAGCTCATGGAGAGATGGACAAAAACGCCTTATTACAAGATATGGTTTTCGCTCGGCATGCTCTTTGTCATTATTGCAGTATCGCAGATGACGCTGCAAAGCGCCTTTGCATTGTACGCCATGCTCAGCATCACAGCAGCATGGGCAGCAGCGATTTTTGCAGCAAGAAAGCTTGGCGGCGTAAAAATCAGGAACTTTCTTTCCGAAGAGAATTCGTTCCTCATTGCCGTGCATATGTTCGACGCCACGACGACCTTCGTGGCGCTCCAGTTCTTCCCCAACTACTTCGAGCAGCACGTCCTGCCGGGCTTTATTATAGGCCTTTTTGGTCCCGCCTCCATGTTCATTCTGAAGCTTGTCGTCGTCCCGCTCGTTCTGTACGCCCTGGACAAGGAGCTTTCCAAGGAGGTGCAGAAAAGGACTTTCCTGAAGCTCGTAGTCCTTGTCCTCGGCTTGGGCCCGGGCCTCCGCAACTTCTCGCGCCTCGTCATGGGCGTCTAAGTTATACTTGAAGGTAGGAATAGGTATAAATATTTAGTATAACTAAATATCTGCATGCAGATAAAGCGCACAGTAGGCGAGAAAGGACAGGTAGTCCTGCCGAAGGACATACGGGATTATATTGGCATAAAGCCTGGCACAGAAGTCAGTTTCGAGGTCAGGGAAAGGGAAATAATAATCAGGACAGCCGCCGACCCGGCGAAATTTGTTGAAGATTTTTGCAATTTGCCGAAGCTCAAGAAAAGGCTTACTACAAGGGAAATAAAGAGGATTATCGACGAGCAGTACGAGGAGGAGCTCCCCCATGCTTTACATAGACGCTAACGTATTCCTCAGTGCCGCCTTGTATGACGATGAAGAAGCCCGTCTGACTAGGGAGTTTCTCACGGATATAGCCGGCGGAAAGCGCGCTGCATATACCTCTGTTCTTACATGGGACGAGATAGTGTGGGTTGTCAAAAAAATGCTTGACAGTGCTAGGGCAAAGCAAGAGGGAAAAAAGTTCATGGAATTCCCGAATCTTGTACTGTTGCCGGCAGAGCCTTTGATAATAGACAACGCCCAAAACCTGATGGAAAAATACAACCTGAAGCCTCGTGATGCCATCCATGCTGCAACAGCCATTTCGCGCGGCATCAGGGAAATAATAAGTGATGACCCGGATTTTGATTCTGTGAAGGAACTCAAGAGGATCCCGATAGGCAAATTTCTATAGAATATAAACCACCAAAAAGTAACAAAATCTTTAAATACTTTTCTGCGTTAGACTCTTAAATGAATGTCACGGCTGTTAAGTGGTGAAAACCCACTTCACGGCCTTCAAACCAAATACACAAAGAACCAGGTCTGACATTGATTCCGTGCTCCATGTGCGTTGAATCATGTCAGCCTATGGAATGTTCCCTGCCTGAAAAGGACGGGAGCATTCCTTCAGCCACCCGTTTGGGCGAGGGAAACCTCAGAAAGAAAAAAGTAGCCAAACCTAGAATTCTACACGGCTTAATTTCAACCAAGGATGTCGGAAGACATCATAGAAGAAAGGCCGGATGATGGCTACATGCGAGGCCTGTGGCAAAGAAAAAAGCAATGCCCTCCAGACGTTATGCAATTCATGCGCAGCTGTCGCGGAGAGGTACATCGATGCCAAAGGCAAACCGAGGATGCCAGTCATTCAGGACAATTTGCGAGAGCAGGTTGCACTGCTCCCTGTCATCGCATTCGTTCTTCAGTCCGTCGGCATCGCAAATGCGGAAGACTTGAGGCTCGCCTTCGAGAATATCAAGGCGGTGGAAGCTCAAGTCTCCACATGGATGAAAGACGGAAAAGGCTAGCCCTGATGAATCCTGCCCAGATTTCCGGAAGGAGAGTCTATGAAAAAAGGCTAAAGGATTTGTTCCGCATCACACCATGAAGATTTACTGGATATACCGGGAGTTCACAGTGGTGGATTGCAGTCGCCTGGAGTGGGCTGAACTCCTGCTTTACGCAGAGAGTCTGGTCTCGGGTCCGTCCCAATGCAGCCGAACTGGCGCGTCTCATCGTTGATGCTTGCAGGGACTGGGACGGGTTGACGGTCTGGGACGTCAGGAAGAGTCTTAGGTCCCTCTGGATGTCCGAGGTCGTCTGGAGACGCTTCGAGTACGATATGCACTTCGACCCCGAGCTCATCAGGCGCCTTGAGGCTGTTCGCCAGGCGAAGGAAGTTCAGACGTAACCATCCACCCATCCAAACTGCGCGCAGTGGGAGGAGGACAACCCAGCGCGCAACGGAGGAAGAGATGGATAACATCTTTGGTCCAGTAGCCGTCTTTGGTCCAGTAGCCGCATTGGCTGTCCTGCTGGCAGTCTGGTTTCTGCTGCAGAGAGCTGTAGCGGTGGGCTTCTGCTGTCTTGGACTCGCGGCAGGATGCCTGGCCGTCACCGCCGCGGGAATTCACTGGCTGTTGACAGTCCCTTTCTGCATCCTGACCTTCGGGTTTCTCGAGACGGGATATGCCGACTATCGTCTGATGAGGACCAAGGGAGGACATCCTGACTGGGGAAAAAGGAAGAGGCGAATCTACAAGGTCATGGCCATATATGTGGTCCTTGCAGTAGTCGCCTCGGCCGTCACAGGCACAGCCTCCAATAACCAAGAGCCAGAAGGCCGCGCTCCTCCCGCTTCCGCCAAGGTCAGGAAGCCAGCAGAGAGCACCGTGAAGGCACAACCCGCTCGCAACGAGCAATCCATCAACAGCGCACGCAATGAAGTTCGCATGCACATCAGGAAGGAGAGCGCCATGAACGTCACTCACTTCGTCGAGCTCGTGCTCGTCGTTAACATCATCGTCTTCGCCGTCGTGTTTGTCGTGGCGGCGATGCGCAGGAGCCGTCGCCGGGAGAACGTCAGGAAGATCGTGGCCGGACTGGATGGGATCTCGGGACTGACGCCAGAAGGCGACGAAGGAGACTCTGTCAGGACGCACCTTACCGCTATCAGAGGTGTCCTGAAGATGCTGTCTCTGGCCCTCGTCTTCGTTGTCTCGGGATGCGGCGACTCGGATCCAATCGGAGACAGGCTCAGAGGAGGTTCTGAAGCTCCGGCCGCAGAAGAGGCCATGTCCGGCCCTCCGCAGGTCGAGGGCGCGACCTTCGTGCTCGTCAGCGAGAAGGTCATCCCGCTTCCTGACGGCACGGCTGAGTACCGCCCCACGACGACGAATGGCCACGAGCTGCGCTTCGCCGGCACACTGGAAGAGTGCCGTGCCGCCGCCGGGAAGTTCGTCCCGGGTGACAGGCTCTCGTATGTGCCCGGCAATTCCGAGAGCCACCTAGTCGGGACGCTGGAGCTGCACATGAGGACGTCGGCGTTCCGCAAGCCGATGCGTCAAGACTTGATCATCGTCCAGGATGGTGGCCCGGCGGTCTGGCAGAGCGCGCTTCGCGACATCGCCACGTTGCGCGTAGGCGAGGTCATCACCAAGCTGCGCGTCGAGTATGACGCTCCGGAGTTCCTGGGCGGCAAGAACCAGGTCATCGTCGAGATCCGGAAGAGGGAGGAAGGCCCCGCCCGAGAGTTCCTCAAGAACATGAAGGCGGGACTGGTGACCTTCTGGCTTCTCGACTACACGGATGTGGTCGAGCTGCCGTCGTCCTTCGACATGAGGCCGCCGACCGCGTACACTGCAGGGTACAAGTCCAGTACCTCCGTGTCGACTGTGTACCCTCTCGTTCAGTACGACGACAAGGGCACACCGTATCTCGTGACGGTGCCCGAAGGCATCAAGTTCAACGACATGGTCGTCCTCAAGGTCACGGGGTTCCCGACGTCGCCTGCAGTCGGCACTCTTGAGCCCGGGAAGATCACATGGCCAGGCGACAGGTCGCGCATCGATGCCCGCATCCAGCAGCGTCTCGGCGGCGGGAAGAGGGCAGCTCTGTCCAAGCGCATCGCTTCCGTCAGAGCCGAGTTCGACAGCCTCACGGCGCCGGTGTTGGAGTTCCCGGACGACGAAAGGCTGCAGAGTCTCCGCAGGGTTCTGAAGAGGTTCCGTGACCTCAACGCTCCGGACACGACACGGGCGGAGGAGGTCATCCATCATCGTGTCGAAGAGTTGCAGGCGCAGCTGCAGGCGGGGGCCGCCGCCGCCGAAGCTGAGAGGCGTCAGCATGAGGCGGAAAGGCGCCAGCAGCAGCAGCTGGAGCAACAGCGCCTAGGGGAGGTCGTCAACAACCTCACGACCTTCAATGAGCTTGCCGCGAAGAAGCGCCTCAATAAGGACGAGGCGCGGAGTCTGGAGGCCGCTATCGACGCCCTCCAAGACAGTTCGCACGACGTCAGGCCGCCGTCCGGGTGGCCGACTCGCAGCGAGTTCGAGAAGGCCCGCAAGAAGGCCCACAGGTTCAGCCGCTGACCAACGCACTGCGAGCCGGGGAAGGCATGCATTGCACTTCCCAGGCTCCAACCACAGGAGAGAGACCATGAGGTGGCTCTTCACGACCGCTGTCGTCCTGATTCCTGTACTATCGGGAGCGGATGACAGCAGGTTCTTCACGGCCGCCGCAACTTCAGGAGGCGCTTTTCCGGCTTCCGAGAACGTCTTCGGCGGCTCTGCGGGCCTTCACAACGACCAGTCTGTCGTGCAGCTGTCGTACCAACGTGTGGGCCTGTACAAGACGAACGCGCTCGGTCTGTCGGCCGGGTACTCGTTCGAGCGGAGGATTCTCTACATCCTCCCGACCGGTTCTGGCATCGTCACGTGGAATGACGGTGACTGGAAGTTCGGCTTCGGCGCCGGGCTCGAGGCGGGGGTTTCTCTCGAGTTCCTCGATTTCGACGGACGCGAGAGGGTCGCGCTGAGGGTCGAGCTCGTCCCTGACGAGTTCGATACCAAGGTCGGCGGCCATTTCGGCGACGTGGTCTTCGGACCACGGCTGGAGTTCGGCATTCCGTTCTAGGCCTCCCGCTCCTCGCGGAGGTCTGCAGGCCGCGCTTTCATATGAAGAAAACGGCTTTGCACAATAAATCGGAGTTACACAAAAAATCGGATTTTATGGGAAGTATATACCTTCTGAAACAATTGCATCAATCGGTTGTTGTGTCTGAACCTGTTGTTATGGAGTGGAAAACAACGGCGACGAGCCGAACCACTGGCTGTAGGCACTCTTGCATTTGTTCGCATCTATGCTGCCGCTCGCGTCGGTCCAGCAGCAAATGCCGGCGCCGTTCTGGAGTTTTCCCGAGCTCGCGAACGGCTGCGCAACCTCGTCGTAGCTGGCGTGCCCGGGCTTCACGCAGATTCCTGAATTGTCTATCCTGCCGCCTTCAAACAGCCTGCCGCACTGCCCGTCGCCTTCGCATCCTCCTTCTCCTTCTATACACAATCCGGGCCCGTATGACCAGCTGTTCGCTTTGTTGTTTATGTCGACTCTGGCTTCCCTGCAGAAATCCACGCTTCCTTTTCCGGCGAATACGGCTTCCATCAAGCTCTCGTAACCGCGCGCATCATCAATCTTCTTGACTAAGATATTTTCAACGCAGTTTGCCTTGTCCCTGCATGTTAGCCACCCATTCACATGGCTTATATAATCCGGATCGCCGCTGCAATCATTGGCCCAGCCGTTATAATATCTGAAAACTGCATCCCAGCCGCTGTATTGAACGTTCCTGCATGCATATTGCTTTGGCGGTGAGCTGAAGTGTTGGTTATGCAGGCTCTTGATGAAATCCACTCCAAGCTTTATGTTGCAGTCCTCATCCATTGCTGTCTGTCCTTCAGGGCATCCGGACAGCAGCGGGTCGAACCACATCGGATGCGCTTTTTTGTTCAGTTGGAAGACGCCTGCCGAATTGCCGCCGTCGCCGGAGACCATCCTGAATCCGCTCTCCTGTGCCGCTACGGCCAGCACCCTCTTAGTGTCTTCTTCATTGAATCCTGAAGCCTTAGACACTTGTATTATCTTTTCCACAACATCTCCCGAAAGCGTTGCGCTACTAACGTTGCCGTTTATCTGGTAAGGCTTCTGGAAGCACTTGCCCGTCGTCACACCTATCTCATTCTTCGCATCGCCATCCCAGCCGCAGTTTGACAGCCCGCATCTCTTGCTTTCCTCGAGGCAGCTGACGTCATCCCTGAACTGCTCGCATGCCGCTTCGCCGCACGAGTAGCATCGTTGCGACAGGCCTGTCTCCGCCGCTCCCCTGTCCTCGAAGTAGCAGGTGCCCCTGTCGGACGAAAGGGCTTGGCATTCCGCCGCGTCGCACAGGCCAGTGCTGCCGCACTGCCTGCACACGGCGTCATACGGGTCGAATAGTATTCCCAGAGGCACAGTCACTGGCACGTCCTTCTCCTTCTTGACCGTGAATTCGTACGAAGGCAGCTCCGCCGTCACGAGTCCTGTCTGCGTGAGCGGTCCTGTCCCGCGCACTTCATTTGCCGTGAAGCTGCATATGAACGGGAATATGGAATTGAAGTCCGACGCCTTTATCTCCACCCTGTCGGTTGTCTTCGGCGTGACTTTGTACCTCACGACCTCAATGCCCGTTAAGTCCGGGTCTCCGTCATCTCCGTTGTGGCCGAACCCTTCGCAGTCCAGCCCGCTGCCAACTGAGCGCGGCATCCTTATAGTGATTTCGGTCCCGTCATTCAGTATCACGGAACTGTCGTCGCGCGAATTCGATACGGACACGAGCAGTAGCGCGTTCTTCCCGGCTATCAGGGGCTGCGGTCCCACGTTCAGGGAAAGCTGCGCCGGGCCGTTCTTGCCTGTCGCGACCACGTTCCTGAAGTTCTTCCCTTCGTTGGTCCTCTTGTTGAGCTCCTCGCTGTTTATCGCCTCGACGAACAGCGAGCTTGTCGTCGAGTACCTGTATGAAACGTTCATCGTGACCTTTGCCAGCCTGTACTCGTTCTCCCTGTTCGTCACCGATTTCGAGATGAAGCCGGAGAACGATGCCACTATCGATTCGCCTTTCAGTAGGATGCTCCGCCCGCCCGCGGCATTGTTTATCGTGAATTTCCCTTTGCTCGTCTTGCCAACGTCGCTGTCCGTGGCTGTGACGCCGTCAATTAAGCACCACTGGTTGCATGAGAACGCCACTTTCATGTCGGTGACGTTGTCCAGCACGCCTTCATGCTTCAGGACAGTCGTAACCGCGAACTGCTGCCCGGCCGGCACGCTCGCAGGCAATGCGTCGAACAGCGTGATTTCCAGTGCTCTTGCGCCGACAGTAGACCTTTCGGGCCTTACATTCTGGACCTGCTGCCTTGCGTACCATTCCGTCGGGTTCGTTGCCAGCAGGTATACATCGCTTATAGTCTTCTCCACCGCATCATACGCGACGACAACAGGCCCCCTTACCTGGTCTATGGCCTGGTGATAGTATCCTGAATACGGCCCCAGCGCGATGTACGCGAACAGCAGTATTATGACGCCGCCCTGGAGCACTATCCTGAATCCTCCCGAATGGTAAAACTGGAAGATGCCGACAAGGCTGAAGAATATCCATATTCCCCAGAACCATCCCGTGCTTACAAAAGTCTGGAATCCGAAGGCCAGCATCAGCAGCACTGCTGTATAGCCTATGATGGCGCCGGATGCCAGGTGGTTGAACAAATCGAAAGGCCGCGCACCCCCCTCGAAGAGGTCCCCGAAGTAAACAAGGAAAGTGAACAGTGCCGTTATTATCGGATATACCAGAAGGTATGTCGGGTTGTAGCCCACATACGTTAATATGAAGAGGTACTGGACGATAGCGAAAAGCGTCCCCCATATGAAAGGCGCCGTCAGTATTTCCCTCCAGAATTCCCAGAAGCTGTAGTATGTGGCGCCTACCGTCTTCGCTCCCATGGAGGCGCTTCTTATCATCCCGAGCGGGCCTGAAAGCGTGTCCCTGCCTTTTTCCACCATGCTTTTTGCGATTTTACCGGCTTCAAGTTTGAGCTCATTTTCGATATCCTTTGCTGCGGCCGTATCCCTTATCTTGAACCTGTAGATGATGCGTCCAGCGACCTGTTCCGCAACCTTTTCCATCCTGTCGTTTATAGTTTTATGCAATTCGCCGGCCTTGCTGTGGCTGAAGTTCAGGAGATCCTCCTCGGATTTCGTGAACCTGTTGTATGCCTGGTTTATCTGGTCTGTCAGAAGCCTAGCTTGCACCTCGTTTACCCGGCCGCGCTGCTGCGCAACGGCGATGGAATTCGTGAGAGCATCAGCCCCGCCTTGGCCCTTGAGGTAATCCCTCCACCTTCCGTACTGCCTTCTTGCCTGGTTTCTTATGTCAAGCCATTCGCGCCTCCTGTTTCTCCAAGTATCCGTGAGGGTTCTTAGTTCGCGCTGGAGCCTCTGGAATTCCGGGCTGAACATCTGCCTGGCCCACCTGTTGAGCTCGCGCTTTCCCTGGTTCACTGCCGATTGAACCGCGATATTGGACCTTATAGTTCCCCTGGTGCCTTCCTTGCCCCATGTTCCCGTTCCTTCCTTCTTCTCGTTTTTTATGAAACTGAGGGCTCTGCCCGAGCCCGACATCGGATGCTGCACCCTGTGCATGGCCCTTTCGCTGATTCCTGTCACAGCCTGCCGCCGCGTGTAAGCACCCCGCGGCCCGCCAGCCCATCCGCCCCCTATGCGCGCCACGCCGGGCCTCATCCCGACATATGACGAGAGGGAGCGCGTTGTCGGCCCCTGCTCCTCGCCGATGCGTATCCATGCCGTCGCCTCTGACGAAGCGTTTTGCGCGACATTCAGTCCGCCTCCTGTCATGCCGCTTACATTCAGGCCTCTCCTGTCGGTCACCCTCAGGATGACTCTGTAAAGTCCTTCAGGAAGGCTTGCACGAGGGTCCACCCTTTCATGGTTGCCTTCCGGTATTTCCTCTATCGGGTGGTTTGTGCCGCCTATGCTGAAATTCTTTACTCCCAGAAAACGGAGAGGTAGTTTTACGGGAGCATCGCCGGCATTCGGGCTTATATCCCCCACATGCCTTACATCCTGTATGAACCATTCATAATAATATCTCCCGGAGCCCCCGTCCACACTACAATCAAATGTGATTTCGTCATGATACTTGTTCTTCCCTTTGCGCTTGTCGCCTTCTGAGTATTCCTCGTCTTGTGTGTATGAATATTCCTGCTCGGATGTGTTGGAAGACCTGACTTTATATGAAGGCACGGCTTCTATGCCTTTCTCTTTCATCGCTTTCTCCTCGTCCGTGCTCAGAACAGGCGAGGTTATCACGGCATGGAGCCTGCTGCGCGGTTTTGAGACTATCTGAAACGTTGATGTTGCTGTCGTTTCCTTGCCGTTGCCATCGTCATCCTTTACGATGACTTTTATCTCGTATCTTCCTTCAGGCAGGCTGCCGTTGGAGTCGGTCATTTGTGCGTTCGGGTCGTCATCTTCCCTGAAAGGATGGAACTCTTCCTGTGAGTCGCCGCCCTTAAAGAACTGTATTATTCTTTCCTCACCGACACGGTTTTCGTTCAGATTTTGATTTATACGAACAGGTACATAATTGTTTCCATCTCTTCTGTACGGCCAGAAATGGTCGTTGTATTCATGTGGAACTCTCGGGCCTATTCTCCTCACTTTTGTTTCATATCTGAAAGGAGGCTTGCCGCCTGTTATCTGGAAGTAAAAATTAATTCTCTTGTGAAAGAAGCGGTTTCTCTGAGATTCTGACGTCGTATCGGTTTCTATATTGATTAATTGACTGTCTTGTGGGGAAAGTATATTCACATAAAAGTAAGGCTCTTCCCTGACAGGGGTAGTAAAGGCAATATGAGCAATGTTCTGGGCTTCTACTCTTGATATTCCGGGAAAATTGAACATGATTTGTTGTACAGCTTCGCTTTCTGTCAGTCCTTTACCCATTAATACCCTCGCTTCTGTTATAGCCAGGTCCCTTGTTGCTTTGTCAATAGCCATTTTTTCACCTAATCATATCTAGTTATGACAATTTCTCTGTTTTATTATTGGTGAAACCCGCCCTAAAAAGGTTAGAATAGGCTAGTAATGAACCGAATGATATTCCTTCCTGAAAAGGAGCATGCTTCTCTCTTTCTCAGGGAGGCTGTCCATCAATACCTTCAACCTGCTGTCTAGGATGCGTATCTCCTTCTTGCTCTGTTCGAAAGGTATCTTGCCGAGCGAGTGCAGGAGCTTTATGCGCTTTTTATCGTTTTCAAGCGATTTTATCTCTGTCATGGCGTCTTGCATGACTATTATTATAGGATTGTTAGAATTATAGCCTTTTCTGGATGAATTTCGCCCGCGGAAAGTAACTTACAATCTGCTGGAGTTCTTTCTTTACATCCGTCTTTTCGTGGGTTTCGTTGAAAAATAAGGTCGGCCTTCCGAAGCACAAGTATGCGTCTCTGATTTGAACAGGCCCCGGATTGAAGCTTTGAACAGTCCCTACATAGGCATCGTTTCTGTCCCACATATCAGGTGCGGTGTGAGCGCCTTGAGGCTGGTAAATATTCCAACATACTCCGTCATTACTATCGGTCTCTCTTCTCACCAGATAATGATGCTTTTTCAGTCTTCTGAGAAGCCTGTGGGTGTCGCCGAGCATTTTTTCGCCTCTATAATTGCAATACAATGCCTTTCTCCAGCTTCACGTCAAGCTCCTTCACCAGGAAGGAGGCGCCGTCTATCGCTTCTATCGAGACGACGCTTATGCCCTGCCTGAGCTCGTCTTTCGTGAACTCGAATGAATAGGAGCCTGTTTCGGCGCGGGCGAATGTGCTGAACGTTGTCTCGTCCCCGCGCTTTATGCGTACGGCGACGCCGCCGTTTTCCTTGACGTCAACAATCTTGAACCTTATGTATCCGCGCTTTACGGCCTTCTGCTCGGCCTCAGTCAGGTTTATCACGGCTTTAACTTCCTTCTGGTCGCCGTGCTTGTAGAACAGGACCATCGTGGCCCCGCCGGAGAACTTTGATTCTGGAGTGGCCGTGAATGTGAGTATGTTCTGCCCTTTTTCTATGTCGCTGCTTGAGAAGCGTATGGGCTGGAAGTCCCTCGCTATACCGTCGAATATGACCTTGCCGTTGAGCTCTATCTTCAGGATGCCTGCGTTCTCCTTCAGGTAAAGGTCCATCCTCCCGCCCTGGAGCGTCTCGAACTCCTTGTCGACGTTGAATATGTACTGGTCGACATCCTCCTTGAACGCCTTGACGTTTATGCTTATTCCTTCAAGCCTGTAAAGCGACGGCGCCCATATTTTCCAGTTTGAACTGGCTGTTGTTATTTCAAGCACGCTGCCGTATTCGAAGGGCTCGTCTATCGTCACTTCATGGATGCCTTCCTTGAGGTCGTAAACATAATCCTTGCCGCCGAGCCGGAATACGAGAGGCGTAAGGGCATTTGTGCTTTCTATCCTGAACTTTATGGTGACGGATTCGCCTTTCTCAAGCGTGTATCTGACTGACTTCTCGCCGAACAATATGCCGTTCGACACTTCTCTCTGGCCTATGCCTGCCGTCTTGGTGCCTGCAAGGTTGTCCACGGCAAAGTCGAAGTTGAAGGCCGCGAACTGGTCAGTGAAGTTGATCCCTGTGAAGAACGCGCCTTTCAGATCCTTCTCGTCAAACCTCTCCCTGGTAAGGAACCCAGTCCCCGGCACCGGAAGCTGGACAAAGGTGTTGACGTTGAATATGATAAGCAGCACCGCAAGTATCGTGATGCCGGCTACAAATGCATGTGGAAACAGATTAACAACCTCATCTGCCATAATTTGTCACTTAGAAGTAATTAACATAGAAACCTTTAAAAGTCTATTGGAAGCCATCGAACCTGAAGCCCGGGTCTATCCCTCTGAGCTGGTCGGCTATTGTATTGGCGCGTCTTTCGGCTTCTGCACGGGCTGCAGGCTCTGTTGCATTCCTTGCATCCGCATAAGCATCTGTGAAGGCGGCATAAGCCAGTCTTCTCATATACGGCACTGCCGCTTCCTGCGCGTCATTTTGCAATGAGGCCACTTCCTGCTGTGAAAGTCTTTTTATCATGTCAAGGTGCATGGCCTTCATGTAGCGGAGAATGCTGACATAGGTAAGGTATCCGGATGACAGTCTGTCTAACATCGGCCTCATGTTTCTTCGTATTTTGGTTCCCTCTAGGGCAGCTGCCGCATTTTCATAAAACACGTCTCCGCAACCCGTTATTCTTCTGTCATCATATATGCCGTCATTCAGGAATCTGAGGTCGGCATTTCTCGCATAAATTCCGTGTCTTTCTCGCGGTGTTTCTGTCGTCTCGGCAAGTAATTCAACGTCAACGGCCTTTTTTCTCAACCTCGTTTCGGCGCCGTCTGTCATATACATACCCAATGCATCTCTGTAAAGAACGCCTGAAACATACGTATTGACCTCTTCATCGCCGTCACTTTCATTATCTGTATCTATTCTTGACTGGAGCCATAAGTTGAGGCAGAAGAATGAGAACAGCTCGGTTTCATTGCCTGATATCAACGTATACTTTACAGGTTCCATTGGGCATTATTATGGAACTTAAAATATTAATTTCCCATGTTTATCCATGAGGATATGCAAAAAGCAGAGCTTTTTGATATCCCAAAGGAGGTATCTCCTTTGAGGATACTGAAAAAAGACCTCCGGCACAACACCGTCGTCCTGGTGCCAGAAAACCCCGACGACTTGTGGCTCATATCCGAAATAGTCGGAAAGGGCGACATAGTCGGCGGCAAAACCCTCCGCTCGATAAAGATAGAGCGCGGCGACACCCATACTTCGGTAAGGAAGAGCATATTCGTGCGGGTATCGGTGGAGAAGGTGGATTTTGAGGAAAGCCAGCTCCGTGCTTCAGGCCGCATCATTGAGTGCTCGGAAGGGGAGCGCGGATGGCACGCCTTCGAGATAATGCCCAACGAAAGCGTCTCAATAGAAAGGGAATGGAAGAAGTATGAGCTCCAGAGGCTCGATGACGCGAAGGTGAAGCATCCAAAAGTGCTTATATGCGTCATGGACGACGGCGAGGCTGATTTTTTCGTGCTTACGGAGAAGCTCCAGCCGCTTGCGTCTTTCAGGGGAGTCACCGGGAAGACTTACGGTCAGGAAAATAGGGAGAAGTACTACGGCGAGCTCGTGAAGTACATGCAGGACAAGGACTGCTTCAGGATAATACTGGCCGGCCCGGGATTCGCGAAGGACGACCTGATGAAGCTCGTGAAGGAAACCGGCGGCAGCCTTGCATCGAAGATAATTATGGACGGCATAGCCCATACAGGGGAGGCCGGCGTCAGGGAGCTCCTGCGCCGCGGCATTGTCGAGAAGCTCGTGAAGTCCTCGGCTGTTGCGGAGCAGACGCGGCTCGTGGAGAAGTTTTTTTCCGAGCTGGCCGCAGACGGAAAGGTCATGTACGGCCCGAAGGAGGTGGAAAATGCCGTGGAAATGGGGGCCGTTTCCATGCTTCTGGTGTCGGACAAGCTCGTGAGGGAAAAGGACAGCCTGCTTAAGACGGCGGAATCAAGGGGCGCCGAAGTGAAGATAATTTATTCCAATCATGAGGCCGGCGAGCGGCTGCTTTCCATGGGCGGATTGGCGGCATTTCTGCGCTATAAAATCGGCATTTAATGTTTTGGCAAACAATTTCTACTGAAGCGGGGGTAGCCAAGACACCTTTTCTTCAGAAGAAAAGCTGTACCAAATCCCAAGAAGACTCCAAAGAAATCTTCTTGGATTTCTCAGAAGACTTACGTCTTCTGCAGAAAAGAACAGCAGAAAGAAAAGATGTGGAAATCTGGTCTCATTCCGACAGAAAAAGGCGCAAGGATGCATCTTGAGTTATGACGGCAGGATGATTGCGAAACTCAAGTCCAGATGGGCAATCTTGTCGGTTAGTCCGTTCGGCGGTTCGAATCCGCCCTCCCGCACTTATGTTCAATCCGGGCCGGTGCTTTTCCCTCCTGAAAAGGTATGCAAACGCGTCAAAGAATTACCGGGCTTTCCATACCAATGTGCTTGGCATGGTCGTGCACGAAAACACGAAATGCCCCATAGTGGCGATAAAGATAGGGAACGGCAGGAAAAAAGTCCTTGTCGCTGCCGGAATACACGGCAATGAAAAAGCCGCGCCGGAAGCTGCCGTACGCTTCATAGAGGACGAGAAGACGCCGGTTTTCCTCAAGGATTTTTCGCTTACGATATTACCTCTGATGAATCCTGTAGGATTTTCAAAGGACATCAGGAAGAACGGTCCCATAGACATGAACAGGCATTTTGGATGCAAGAAATTCCACAAGGAAAACTCCATTGTTGAAAACTACATGAACGGGAAGAGCTTCGATATGATGATGTCCCTCCACGAGGATGTTGACATGGAGTCGTTCTACATGTATGAGACGGGGAGCTTTGATGCCGGCAGGCTGGGCAAAATAATAGCCGATGATGTCTTGTTCCTCCGCGCCGTCGAGAGGAAAGGTGTTCCCATAAATCACGACAAGACTATGTACGGCATCCTGAACCGCGGCGGCATAAAGATAGTATCGAGCCGAAGCGCGTCGTGTGCATAGAAACGCCCGGCTTGATAGATTTCGAGAAGCGTGTCGAGCTTCACCTGATGGCGTTGCGGCATTTCATGAAGAGCTTTCTTTACTGATTGCTCAAAAGCAAAGCTTTTGGCATCTCGAAAGACTTTGTCTTTCGCAGATTAGCGCATGTCCTGAAGCTCCCGCTTCAGGTCGCCCAGCTGCTTCTGCAGGTCCGTCAGCGAGTTCTCTATGTGCCCTATTTCCTCCTTGCCCTGCAGGTCTTCCAGGTCTATTCCCTTCGGCCTCACGAGCTCGGAGTCTATCTCCAGGACGCTCTTTTCCAGTCTCTGTATGGACGCCCTCATGACCTTCAGCGCGTCCGACCTTATGCTTTCGGTCTCGTGGAGAACGCCGAAGACCTGCTTGATGTTCGATATGAAAAGCTTCATTTCCTGTATGCCAGATATTACATCCCTGTATTTGTCTATCTTTACAAACAGCGGGGCGGATATCACCGGCTTTTCCATCAGGGGCTCCTCGTCATATTCCTTGTAGCTCGTCGGCTCCTCTATGGCATCCTTTATCTCGCTGTAGTCGTCCTTCTCGCGCCTCTTGAACAGCATAATAAGAAATGGAATTCCCTGCTTAAATAGCTGTATGGATATGTGCCGGTTTTTAGTGCGCCTGCCGGGATTTGAACCCGGGTTTGTCGGGCTTTCGCCTCGCGACCTTGGCAAGGTCGTATCCTACCGCTAGACTACAAGCGCATAATGTTAGATGGAGCTTACGCTTAAATTCGTAAAAATTAGGGAAAGAAAAAAGAAAAAAGTTCAGGTTTTATACTCTTATTTTCCTGACGTATTTCTTGGACACTTCGCTGACTGCGTCTTTCAGACCCAATCCCAGTGCTATCGCAACGCCGAGGCCTATCGCTCCTATTATCACGAGCAATATGTTGTCGACCAGCGTTGACGAGACGCCGAGTATAGGCAACGCGAGTGCTATCGCAACGTACATGACGAAGAAGAACAGCACCTTGCCGACGACTGATCCCCACAGCGTGTTTGTCTTCTTTATATGGCCTTTTATGTATTCGGCCAGCACAAAGGCTACCACGAGAATCAGTGACGCTCCTATTACTCTGGGTATGAAGGCTGTTATTTCGGCTATCCATGTCGCGAGATACGCTATTCCCAGCACATCCCTTGACAGGGCTGCTGAAATGAAAGCCAGGTATATCCACCATCGCGTTATCAAAGAGAATATGTCAGCGAGGCTGTATACAGGCTTCTTTGTCTCCGAGACATAATAGTCGAGCTTTACCCTCAGCAAAACTTCCTTGACGACCCTGCCCACTATCTTGCCGACGATCAGACCGATCACCAGCAGGATTATGGCGCTTATGAGTTGTGGAAGGAATTTTACCGTGGATGCCGCCAGTCCCGCGAGGATTTCTACTACCATTTTTTTATCTCCTCCCTTTTGGATGTGCACATCTTCAAAGAAGGTGTCTCCTTCAAAGATATCCTATAGGCTGTATTAGACTTGGTAAACCCCGTTAATAAAGGTTTTGGACACGCAGAAATCACGCAGTAATTACAAATGGAGGACGCCAGGAGCAGGATTCGAACCTGCGCATGCAACTTCGAAAGGCCCGGGGCCGTTTCAGTGAAGCATACTAGCTCTCAAGGCTAGCGCGTATAGTCCTAAACTTTCGTTTTGGTCAAACTTTTTTGAAAAGTTTGGTTGGACCAATGGAGACGCTCGTAGTCACTATAGGACGCAATCCGAAGAGCAGAAGCTCTTTCCCGCCCTATTCATACCTTGAGCATGTTGCAAATTCCGTGAATTTGCGACATCCAGAAGGGACTTACCCCTTCATGGATTAGCTCCGCCATCCTGGCACAGATAGATATTAAATGAAAAAGATAAAAGCGCCGGCGGCAGGATTTGAACCTGCAAGTCCGAAGGACACCAGTTTTCGAGACTGGCGCAATGCCAGATTACATGGCGCACGCAATGCATCGCGCGCCTTTATGCGACGCCGGCCTGATGAGATATGGAGGCTTTAATACTTTTTAAAATTCACTAACTCTATGAAGATAGCTCTAAACGGCAGCATTCTGGAGCTTCCGGAAAGCTCAACTGCGGCAGATGCCCTCAGGAAGGCAGGCATAAACCAGGAAACCGTGCTCGTGAAACGTGCCGGCGGGCTCATTGCCGATATCGAACAGCTGAAGGAAGGCGATGTCATAGAGACTATAAGCGTGATTTCCGGCGGTTGACATGCAATGCAAGTGCGGTTCTGACATAGTATATTATAGAAGATACGAGGCGAGAGGCTACTGCATGAAATGCTTCCTCGACAGCGTGGAGAAGAAATTTCGCAGGACAGTCTCGAAGAACAAGCTTATCAGAAAAGGCGACAAGGTGGCCGTTGCCGTCTCGGGCGGCAAAGACTCCCTGTCCATGCTGTACCTGCTTAACGGCATCGCCAAGGGCTTCAGCCTTATCTCATTCTCGGTAGACGAGGGAATTTCAGGATACAGGCCGAAAGGAATAGAATGCGCTGCCGAACTCGCCCGTTTCCTCGGCATAGAGCATCACGTTTACTCGTACAGGAAGGAGATAGGGATGGAAATGGACAGCCTGGAGGAGCTTGCCGGAAAGAAGGTCAAGAACTGCACGTATTGCGGCGTTTTCCGGCGTTATGTTCTGAACAAAAAGGCCAGGGAGCTCGGGGCGGCAAAGCTTGCTGTCGGCCACAACCTTGACGACGAGGCCCAAAGTGTCATGATGAATTTTGTGAGGGGCGACCTCAACCGTTTCAGCAGGCTTGGGGCATCCCCCGGCGAAAGCCCGAAGTTCGTCCCCAGGATAAAGCCCCTCCGGGACATACCGGAAAAGGAGATAGCCGCTTACGCCGTGCTCAAAGGCATAAAATTCTCCGGAGACGAATGTCCGCATTCGTTCGACAACGTGAGGCGCGACATGCAGGGCGTCCTCAATGATTTCGAGCTGAAGTATCCCGGCACAAAGCAGCAGGTTGTGGGGTTTTATGACAGGCTCAGAGGTTCTTTGCCACTTCCTGGAGGCTCGCTGAAAGAGTGTGAGGAATGCGGCGAGCCCTCTTCCGGAGCATTATGCAAAGCATGTGAGCTGCTTTTTTCGCTGAAGGTCAAGCGGCCGGATCAAAGCTCATAGAGGTATCACAAAGGACACCGACTTATAGCGGAGCTATAAGCCTGAGATGCTCTCCGGCCGAATCATAATTGGAGCCAATCTTAATAAAAGCTTTCCGCCTTTCAGGCAAGGAGCCTTGCCTGTGTTTTTATGTATTCAGACGCCTTTTTGTCCTTGATTTCGGCTCCAATGGCGTCCTGTATCGTTATTATATCGCGCTCAAAGAGGGTTTTTTTCAGCGATTTGTCCATCTTTATTATGCATATGGGATAGAGTTTCTTCGCCTGTATCATGCTCTCAAGCGAGCCCTTGGCCTTGTATTTCCATCCCGACAGCATAATGCCCCTCCCGTTCGCGTACATCTTGGCGTGCTCGGAGAATTTTGTGTTGGTTATGACCCACGCGCCGGAGAAGTTCAGGCGGTTTTTCCTTTCCCTGTAGCCATCCTGTACGTCTTCCAGCCTTCCCTGTACCTGAAGAACTATGCCGAGGCCGCAGAACCTGTGGGGGTTTATGTGATGCTTGCATTCGACGAGATACTTCTTCCCGCCTTTCTCCGCCAGTATGTCGACCTGGTGCTCGACGTACTTGCCTTCCACCAGCACGTTCCACTGGCACTTGTAGCCGTAGGACTCGAGTATCTTCTTCACGTAGAGCTCGAACTTGTCGGACGGTATCTCGGAAACGGCTTCCCTCAGCCTGAAGACCATGGAGGACCTGTCTTCAATCCTCTCCAGTTCCTTCAGCACCATCTCATATATGTCGTGGGTTCTTATGCCGTTAAAGAGTCTGGCTTCCACCTTCCTTACGATGTTTTCCGCGGCCTTCCTTGACAGCCCGGCACGCATGCATGTATTCAGTATCTTGCCGGGCGAAAATTCCTCCTTCCTGCCGTCGGCTTTCTTTACAAGAATCATCATATCATTCCCAGTATCTTGGTTATGAGCTCGTGGCCTTTTATATTTCCCAGCGAGCCTTTCAGGAAGTCTTTTTCCGAAAAAGCCTTTTTCCTACCGTCCGCCTTTCCGTAAAGCACAAGCGGAACACGGTCTTTGGAATGTGACTTGAGCCTGCAAGGCGTGGCATGGTCTGATGTCACCACGACTGCGGCTCCCAAGCCATTCAGAAAGGAAAACAGGTTCCTGTCTGCTGTTTCTATCATCTTCTTCTTGTCGCCGCGCCTCCCGTCATGCCCTGCGATGTCAAACTCCTTCAGGTGGAGCCAGAAGGCGTCAAAATCGTCGAAATTGTCCTCCAGGAGCTTCGCCGACATCCTCGAAGTCTTTTCCAGCGAGGGGTGAAAATGCTTTCCATAGAGGTCCTTCAGCGATTTCTCGCTTATTTCCGGGTATTTGAAGCGCCTTATTTTCATGCCGCACACCTTTGCGATGCCCGTCTCCAGCGGCATGCCGACTATGGCGCACCATCTCATTCCGTAAGACGACATGACGGACTTCATGTCAGGTAGCCTGCTTCCTGCATCCCTTGTAAGCACGGCATTGGCCTGGAGCATGCCCTTTCCGGCGCGCTCTTTGTTTATTTTATGGGACGGCAGGAGTTCGTGCGACTGTTCCACAAAAGAATCCAGCTCGCGCAGGCCCGATTTCCGCGGCCTGCCGTCCCCACTGTACGACGGGTCTGTGTCTCCGGCTTTCCCGAACTTTCCTTTCAGGACAAGAACGCCCCTGTGCTCGACAGTCGGCATGAACGTGAAATCGCAGCCTATGTCAATTCCGTTCAGTAATTTCCCGAGAGTTTTCGCCTCTTTTGTCGTCAGGCTCCTTCCGACTCTCCTGTCTTTTATCTTCGAATCCCATATGGAGCCCCTGCTGTCAACGGTCTCGAAGTTGGTTCTTAGCGCAAGATAGTTTTTATCACGCTCCTTTATGCAGCCGCAACCCAGTGCCTCGACAGGCCCCCTTCCAGGATATCCTTTGCCCGTGTCCATTCCTAGAAGCGAGAATATAGCCTCGTCAGACTGCGGCAATCTTTCGGACTTGGGCAGGACGCTGAGCGTTCCCATGCTGCCCTTCAGGCATATTTCATCCAGGTTCGGTGTGTTGCACTCCTCCAGCAGCGTGCCTTCAGGCTCGTCGGCCATGCCATCTAATATAACAAGAACGAACTTTTTCATCATCTCACGCTTTCTATCAGCATCTTGCTCCCGCCGTGGGAAAGGATGCCGTAAGTTTCCTGGAGCCGCGCCTTGCTGAAGGCCTTCCTGCTCTTTTCCTTCTTTTCGGAATATATGGTGAAGAGCGCTTCGCCCTTCCTTACGCTGTCCCCTATTTTTTTGTGAAGAAATATTCCGGACAGCTTGTCCTTCGGCGTCCCGGCCGAGTTCGATATGGAGACGAGGGACTTGTTGCTTATGCTGCCGACGATGCCGCTTTTATCCGACTTCACTTCCCTTTTGTATCTGGCATAAGGTATGTCCTCCGGCATTATATCCGCATTGCCGCCCTGCGCCTTTATTATCTGCCTCATCTTTTTCTCGGCGCCGCCGCACTCCAGCGTCTCCATTATCGTCCTGTGGTTCCCTTTCCTGACCATCTGGAGGAGGAGGCCGCCTATCGATGCGACTTTGTTCACAAGGTCCTCTGGCCCGCGTCCCATCAGGGTTTCCAGGGCCTCCCTCGCCTCGAGAGCGGGCCCTATTGCGTGGCCGATGGGCTGGTCGCCGCGTGTTATCGCGCAATCCACGCTTATTCCAAGCCTCTTGCCCAGCGATATGAAGTCCTTTGCGAGGCGCTCGGCCTCCTCGTTGGTCTTTATCTTTGTCTCTGGGCCTCTGGGGATGTCTATCGCGACGTATTTCGAGCCGGCGACCTTTTTCTTGCTCATCACCGACGGAAGGAGGAACGGGTCAAGCGCCAGAGGATGCTCCACCCTTATTAGAAGGTCGTCTGCAGGCGCAAGGTCCATCGCCCCTCCCCATACAAGGCATGCGTTGCATTTTTTCACGATGCGCCTTATGCTGTCGGCGCTGTGCTCCACAGGCGCCAGCACTTCCATCCTGTCCGACGTCCCTGCAGGGGATGTTATCGAGCGCGACGACGTCTTCGGCATCGTCAGCCCCATTGACGCCACCGCAGGCACCAGGACCATCGATGTCTTGTCGCCAGGGACTCCTCCCACCGAATGCTTGTCAACCACGGTTCCCGGAAAATGCAGCTTCTTGCTGGTTTCAATCATGGTCTTTGAGAAATAGTAGCTTTCCTCCAGCGTCATGCCGCGTATGTGGAAAGCCGTTATCAGCGCGGCTATTTCCAAATCATTCAGTTTCCTTTCCATGACGTCATATATTATTTTTCTTGATTCCTCCTCGCTGAGCTCCCTGCCGTCTATCTTCTTCCTTATGTAGGCCTTGCTCACGAGCTCCTCGCGCGGCTCCACTTCCAGTATGCAGCCTTTTCTGGTGTCCAAAGCCTCCGCAGTCTCCGAATACAGGAATATCTCGCCTTTCCTGACGAACTTTGAGGATGTGTTTATTATGCACGTCACGTGCCTCCTGCCGTTCCTGGCTATTACCCTTTCCAGCGGCGACACCCCGAGCCCCGCCGCATCCTCGTCATTTATGACGGCTATGTACTTCCCGCCGGATTCCATGTCAAGATGCCTTGCCCTGAGCTTCATTTCCTGGCGCCCCTGTCCGTGATGCATGCCGTCACGTATTTCCACGGCGTTATGTCGAACGCCGGGTTCCTGACGGAGACGCCTCTGATGCGGTTCCTGAGCACCTCAGCCGCCGGCCTTTCCTCCATCATGATATTCTTCCTCCGGTCCTCAGTGAAGCTCGTCGAGACGATGTAGAAAGGCTTCTTCATCGCTTTCGAGAAGACGGCAAGCGGATAAGTGCCTATCTTGTTCACCACGCCTTCTTTGCGCAGCGCGTCTGCTCCCGCGAGAACGAAGTCGGCGCTTTTCATGAACGGCGCCACTGCAGAATCCACGATATAGGTGGCTTTTATCCCTTTCTTTGACAGTTCCCTCAACGTCAGAAGCCCCTGGTTGCGCGGCCTCGTTTCAGTCACTATCACATGAAGCCTGTATTTCCTTTTCAGCTCAGTCAGGTCGCCAACCACGAGAGTTGAATGGCAGTGCGTAAGCACTGTCAGCGATTTCTTCCTGCAGCGCTTCGATATGAAAGCCAAAAAATTCTTGGATGCTTTCTTCCTTGATGCCTCAAGCTCGGCTATTGTCCTGTCAATTCCTATTTTGCCTGCCCTGCCGAGGGCATTGCGCAGGACGACAGCCGTCGGCCTTGCTTTCAGAAGGGCTTCCGCCTCCTTCCGCGGGTTCCTGCTTTTTTTCAGGTGCCTGAGGGAGCGTATAGCTATGGTTGTCGCCGACTGTATCTTCATGCTCCTTACGTCGTCCACGAATGTCATGATAATAATTGTCGGCTCTGGTAAAAAGTGTTCATATGCTTGCAGAAACATATTTAAAGTATTACGTGTAATACTTTTCATGGAAAATACGAAAGTGACATCAAAGTATCAGACCACGATACCGAAGAGGATGAGAAAGGTTCTTGATATAAGGCCCAACGAGGAAGTGGAATGGCATCTTCTCAAGGGCATGGTCGTCGTGAGCTCTTCCAGAAAGGTGAAAAATCCTGTCAAATTTCTTACGTCCCAGTGTAAGATAAAGGAAGATGCCGTAAGGCTTGTGAAGGAATCCAGGGAAGAATTCGGATGATTTATCTCGATACGAATGTAATAATTTATGCGATCGAGAACAATGAGAAATACGGCAAACACTGCAAACAGGTGCTTCTTGAAGTGGAGTCCGGGAAGCTGAAGGCTTATTCATCGGTTATTGTTCTGGTGGAATGCATAAATGTCCTGAAAAAACTGAACAGAATTCTGGCGAAGGAAGGCAAAAAAGAGCTTGTCATAAGGGATAATGTGGATGCAATACTTTCCTTGCCGATAGTATGGCTTGATTTGAACTTCCTGGTGATAAAAAGGGCCAGCGAGTACGACTTCGACGTTTCCGGAATAGACTGCATACATATAGCATCCATGGAGATGAATTCATTGAGCAAAATAATATCCGCCGATGAGGATTTCGACAAAGTTGATTTTGCAAAGAGGATAGACCCTCTGGATTACAAATCATGAAACGCCCGAAAAAATCTTTATATACGGCGCCCCTCCAAATAACAAACATGAAGAAGGGTATGGAACTCCCAATAAACATGATAGTCATCATAGCGCTGGCGGTGCTTATTCTTGTCATCATAACCGCGTTTACTACAAGCCAGTTCGGCGGCGGCGTCAGTTCTATTTCACAGGAAGCCGCATTCGCCCAGTTATGCACCCAGTATAGGGGTGGCGGATGCACGACAGGATGGCAGAATTTTAGAACAAATGTTCAGGGCGCAGGCTCTTTGACCCTGCAGACAATATGCCAGAACAAGTTCGGAACATCGTCAACTGAGGAAATCTGCAAGCAGAATTGCGGATGCCTGACGGTTGGTGGCGGCCCCAGTGGCGGACTTCCACCTATTTCATAATGAATCATAACTGATTTTTGTGGGTTAAAATGTTTATAAGCCACCAGAGATAATAGTAATCAGTGGTTTTAGGTGAATGTTCTTCACAAAAAAGAAATTGTAGCGGTTGTCGCCCTTCTTGCAGTGGCGGGTTTTCTGGGCTCATACGAGGACTTCGTGCAGACGGGAAAACTGATAGCAGCAAATGATATGACCCTTTTGAGCTCAGTTTCTTGGGCCGGAGTGCCGTGGGCGCTCTTCAGCTCTGAAGGCATATCGGTTGGCGACGCGCTTATCCAAGTAACGCCTGACCCTGCGGTTCTCCAATCTAGTGAAAGCACGTCTCTAATTTCATATGATAAAGCATCTTTGACATATTCATATCAGCGTCCTGTAGGAAGCCCGCCGATAGGTACTGAAACCGTCACGCAGAATATTGACATTCAACTCACAGCACCTGTCCGCAAGAGTGAAAATGTGGTGACCGTAGGGCTAGAAATAATAGATTATAATGTTAATCTGAAGGAGCTTACCATAATTCTAGGGGTTGACAAAAATAAGATAGACCCCCGCGTGAATGGTGTATATAGCGGAAGATTGCTTGGCGGCGCAAATTCTTTTTCAACTAAAAAGGACAATACTTTCAATGCTGATAACGGAAGAATTACTGTGTGGCTCAGGAATGCCGGAGCAATAGGGCTTTCAGGACGGTTCTGGGAGGCCGATTTTGACGTATCTAGTCTTAATGGCGAAACTGCTTTGGAAATTATGTACATTTTTGCAAGAGATGCTAATGGCAATGAAATCCCATCAAGGATAACAAAGGGTGTTTCATCTAATAGCGTTGGCGTTTCAGGAGTTTTATCTCAAAACGTTAATTTCAGAGTAACGGCAAAGGGCGACTATGTCAGGAAGGACTGGTATATGTGGAGAAATAACGCGTGGCAGATGACGGGATTCTCAGTCGATGCCGCCGCCGGGGGCGTTCAGGACGAGAAGTATGAAAGAGGATGGATAAAGGGGGCAGCATCATCCGATGTCAGCATGCAATTGAGCCCTGGAACTTATTATGTTGCGGCCGGAACTTGCCAGTACGTGAACAGCCAGTGGAAGTGCGGATGCCGCACGGCCACGGACTGCGGCAAGTGGCAGCTGCAGAGCTTCGTGGTCGGTTCCACTGGAAGCGGTGACCTGACGCCGGACCAGATTCAGAGACTTGCTGAAGTGCTGAATGCGCCTGAAGAGCAAAGGCCTGAGCTTATACAGGAAGTTGCAACTAAGGTCTTAAACAAAATAGTAGAGGTTGTAGAGGAAGAGCCGGAAGAAACAGATGAAATAGCATGCGAAGGCAATAGGCCCGTTGGTTCAGGCGTTATATATATGAATCCGTACCGTTCAACGGATGACACCGTGACTTCATGGACTTATAGTCAAATAGGCGGAGGGCCCCCATGTACATGGACATGTGCTAGCGGATACCAGACAAATGGCGAAACGTGCGTGCAAACGTCATCCACTGGCGGCGGAACAGGAACTACAACGACAGTGACAGAACGTAGCAGCGTCGTCCGCGTTCCGCAGGTAATACCCAACGTAGTCGATTATGATAGGGACGGGATAGTTGACTTCGATGACTTCTTCATGTTTGCTGATGCTTTCGGGAAGAGGACCGGCGAATCCGGTTTCAACGCAAAGTTCGATCTTGACAAGGACGGTGTTGTTGACTATACTGATTTCTTTGCGTTCGCCGACAATTTCGGCAAAAGGAGGGTGGTCAGGACGCTTGGAACGGCGCGTTCATGCTCCGGTTCCACGCCTTCAGGCACTAATCTTATAAAAGGCTCTTCATGGTACTCGGCCGGTGAGACATCCGCGTGGACATACGATGAATCTGCCACAACGTCGACTGAATGCAGGTGGAAGTGCGAATCCGGTTATCAAAGAAACGGAAATTCATGCACTGCGGTAAGCAGCGTCGTATACGTATGCACTGGAACGCCGCCGCAAAATGCGCAATTGTGCTCGGGCGACAATTCAGGACTTAGTGCAAACACGCCAATAACTTTGGTCAATTCGGATTCATGTTCATCATCGAAATGCGAATATACATGCGTCTCCGGGTATACTAAGAGCGGTGATTCATGCGTTGTATCGACTGCTGGCGGTGCTGAAGGCGGCGCGCCGGCCGCAGTCGAAGCCGGCACATTCAGCGAATACTCTACCATGTCGGGCAGGGTTACAGATTCCGGATTAGGGCTTGTGACTAGCAGTGCTATTACAACAGCATCCGGTGCTTTCAATAACTACAGCACTTATATCGACCTCACATCCCCGGCGACGGTGGATTATGAACTGGCTTACGACAACATGAGGGCGCAGCTCCCGGCAAGGCAGCTCAACTTCGGTCCCCTGCCGGCAGTCGCGTCAAGGAACTCGTATTTCTACAAGACCGTTGTCGAATTCCAGACTCCGGTTGCGCCTTCTGAGCTTGCCGGAACCGAGCTCAATCTGTTTGGCCAGGACTACATGGTGCTTTCGGCGAGCTCTTCATCCGTCTCGCTTGTTGCAGACGGCCAGTATACAGTTCTGACGGGGCAGGGCAGCAGCAGGAATTCCGTGACCATAACGATAGGCGGTACCAGCTACGCACCGGAGAACAGGTTTATAGGGGCTGACAGGGCCAACTTTGTCGTCAGGACAGGCGGCGATTATATGACGCCCGAGGGTTTGTCTGGCTTGAATAGTGTTGACATATATCCCGGAAGCTTCCACAAATTCAGGTACTCCGGAGTCGGAGACTTGTACATTGGTGTCGCCAAGCTGAATTATGTCAGCGGAAGCAGGCAGGACGAGAACAGCGTGGCTATTGTCACTGGCATAAACAAGATGGACTTGGCAGAAAACTCCGAAACGAGCAACTCCGGATACTTCCTTGATGTCGAGACCGACTCCGGCGGAAGGCTCACGAAGCTCGTCGTGTACGTGACGAAGAGCAATGAGGGCAGGAACTACCTGACCGCCGGCGAGAAGTTCACCGACCCGTTCTGGAGGAGCTTCAGGCTTTCGATGGAGGCACTCAGCGACACGCAGGCGAAGATAAAGGCTGAGAAAGTCTAAATTTTGCCGATTTTCAGGCGGGGAATTTTATTGTAGTGCTCAAGGTTATCGGTCAGCAAGATGAAATTTTTTGATATCGCGGACGATGCTATCAGAATGTCAAAATCGCCTACAAGATTTCCTTTTTTCCTTAATTCATTTCTCAATTCCCCGAATTTTTTGCATATTTCCTGGTCTATATATGCGACTTCGACACCACTTAAAAATTCCTGCAGCGCATTTTCATGTTTTTCCGTATTTTTCGAGCCGAATATACCCTCGTAAATCTCGGCTATTGATATTATGCTCACGGCAAGCCCGCCTTCTGGCAGGTTTTTGATTTTTTCCACCGTTTTTTCCCTGCCTTTCAGCCAGTTTATTATCCAGTCCGTATCTATCAGATATGTCATTCAAATTCAACTTTCCTTCCTGATATTTTTCTGCTTTCATATATTCTCTTGATGATAGAATCGGAATCCACGTCCCGCCAGCCACCGGCTGATTTGAGGAATCTGTCCTTGGCGGTTTTTTCTGCAGAACTCATTAATTTTATCAGCGCTATTTCCGCAGCCTCGCTGAACGCGCCCTTTCTGTACCCAAATCTTTTGAGGGCGTATTCCCTGAATTTCTTCTCTACGTTATCAGAAACTTTTAGTTTTAATTCTCCCATATTCCCATATTCCCATATGTCTTTAAATTCTTATGCTTTTGTCCATCTTGAAAGAGAGCTCTGCTTCTTGATGCCCAGCTTGCCGACGGCATTTTCCACCCTTTCATGGGAGAAGTCGTGCTCCTCGACTAGTATCTTCATTATTTTCGCCTCGTCAATGGGTCTGAACTCTATTGTGTAGTCGGTCTCTTTCGGCTCCATGAAGAAATCGAATATCTCCTGCGGGTCTGCATCAGAGTTCCACTTGACTTTTTCCAGAACTGCCTCTAAGGTTTTTTCCTGTTTCACCAGTTCCAGGCTCTTTTTAGGCCCGTAGCCCAGCACGCCGCCGGGGTTGTAGTCCGTCCCTATCAGCATGCCGATTATTATGAGATGCTCCCTGCTTATGTCCAGCTTCTGGAGGACATTCTTCAGGTTTATCATCTCCGGATTCACAGTCACGTATTCATTCCCGCGCTTCCTCTTCCCGCTCATCGAAAGGTTTCTTATGAGCCTTGGCGTGCCGAAAAGCAGCGTGTCGTAGTCCTGGGATGCAACGCTATATACGTCTCCCTTCATGCACATAAGGCTGCATAGGGCCTCGCCTTCGTTGGGTGCCTGCGCCCACGGTACGCCCATTGCATCTAGAAGGTTCTTCGATTCACTTACCATGTCCTGTGTCACTGTCGATGAACGCTGCGCGTATTTGCGGGCGGCTTCGTAATCCCCCTTTTCGAGGGCCTTCTTCCATTCCTCCTTAGCCTCCTCCCTCACGTCATGCCGCTTCTCGTTGGTCTCTTTCTTGAGTTCCGTCGGCTTCCCGTCAAAGACGTAGACGGGCTTTATTCCGGCCTCCATTAGCTTCAGCGTCCTGTAGAACAAGCCGGACAGGTGGGATGTTATGTTGCCCTTGAAGTCCTTCAGCGGCTCGCCGTCAGCCTGCCTTATGATGGAAAGGAACTGGTAGAGCCAGTTGTAGGCGTCAACGGCGATTTTCTTGTCAAGAAGGGCGTCAATCGATATTTCTTCACCGCCTATTATGTCAGTCAGCTGTATGCCCATTGAAATATTATCTGCCTTGAAATCTTTAATAATCCCGGCTCCAATAAAATTAGAATGGTAAAACAGAGCAGAGGGCGCTTTGCCAGCAGGACTGAGATTGGCATTTTTGTGCTGCTTCTTGCTATCTCTCTTGGATTCTCCTCATACGAGAGCTTCGTCACCGGATACAGCGTGAGCAATACACAAAGCCCGGCTGCAGTTTCCTGCTCATACAGGGTTGACGGCGTCTGCCAGAGCGCGTGCGGGCTTTCGGACCCGGACTGCTGTCTTGCAGGAGACAGATGTTGGGTCAAGGCCGGCAACTCGTACGGATGCTTCAATGACGGCAGCACAAACCCTTACAATAATGAGCAGAAGTGCGATACCGGGAACCTGAAGACAAGCTGGACGCTCAGATAAGCGCGTTTCATGGGAGCTGCGGCTTCTTGATAATTAATAGAACGTATTTTTCAGGCTTGTAGCAGGTCTTTCATATCAGCGCGGCATCGCCTGCTTCCGCTGAACCGACGCCCTTTATGCGGCGTATCTTTTCCTCTATGCCGTCCGTATTGGCTCCCTGCCTGTCATCGAAAACGAATATGGCTTCCAGCATCTTTAGCCCGAATCCTATTGGCTTCTCTTCTATGTTGCTGGCACCAAGCTCTTTTACCTTCGCTTTTATGGAATTGACATCAGCATCCTGCTGTGGCATTATCCTGATGCTTACGGCGACTTCTCCCATTCAGGGTCCCTCGAAGCCGCATTCCGGGCACGTATAAACGGTGCTTTTCAGCCTGCACGTCTTGCATCTCACTATTGTTTCCTTTGAGCATGAGGAGCATGTAAATTTAGTGAAATTATCCTCCGATATCAGGACCGTATGGCATGATGTGCACTTCATTTTGACACCTTATGTTTCTTATATAAAAACGCTTATAAATGTAAAATAGAGTGCTTTTTTAAATAAGGCCCCTGTAATTTAGCCTGGATTTAAATACAGAAAGAATATGAGGTTGCGGAATGTGTAAATGCAAATACCTTAAAACACGGGTTCGAATCCCGTCAGGGGCATTATAATTAATCAGGATTGTGTTGGATGGAAAAAGTAAGATTCAGCTTCATCATACCGGCGTTGAACGAGGAGCAGTATATTGGAGATTGCCTTGCCTCAATAAAGAGGCAGAAAAGGAAGGACTATGAGATAATAGTCGTGGACGGCTGCAGCAAAGACGCTACAGCGGCATTGGCGAAAAGACGCGGCGCCGTCGTGGTGCATGAAAGGGAGAAAGGCCCCGGAGCGGCGCGCAACGCCGGAGTCAGGAAGGCCCGCGGCTCGGTGCTCATATTCATCGACGCCGATGTTCGTGTCGGAAATAACTTCCTTGATGCCGTTGAATCCAGGCTGGGAACCGGCATAGGGGGCTTCATCTGCAGGCTGTATTCCTATGACGGTTTTTCTTCGTTGTATACTCTTGCCCATGTCATAATGAAGCTCCTTTTCAAGCTGCGTATAGCCATGACTGCCGGGAGCTGTTTTATCTACAGGAAAGACGTGTTCGAGAGGGCCGGAGGCTTCGACCCGTTGCTCATGACGAACGAGGACCACGATTTGGCGATAAGGGCTTCAAAGCTCATGCGTTTCATGTATTTTGACGATATCCATGTCATGACATCCTCAAGGAGGGTGAGAAAAATGGGATTCCTGGGGGCGTTGAAAATATACATCAAGTCGACATTCGCTTATTTCCTTAACGGCACGCATATAAGAGGCTACTGGGACTACGACTCCTAGTGCTTTTCCGCGGACCTGTATACCTTGAGCAGGTTGTCTGCAAATCTGTCTGCTGAGTATTTCCTGCCGCACGACAGCGCGCTCTTCACATACCTGCCGCCTTCGTGTATCATTTTATCCACGCCGTCGGCGAATCCGTCTTCCGTGCACACGATTCCGGTCCAGTTTTTCCTGACGAAATCCGACGTTACAGGTGCGTCCAGTACCACGCATGGCAGGCCGTTGGCCGCCGCCTCAAGAAGCACTACCCCCTGGGTTTCGCTTTTTGATGCCATTACAAAAATATCGGCGGCCCTGTACATGTCGGCTATGTCGCTTTCTTTGATGTATCCGGTGAAGATGATGTTTTTTTCAACGCCCAGCTTTCTGGCAAGTTTTTCCAACACAGGCCTCTCCGGGCCTTCGGAAGTTATAACGAGCCTGGTGCCGCCCTTTCCAAGAACGTCTTTCAGGGAATTGATGACGAATGCCAGGTTTTTTTCCTTCGATATCCTGCCCACATGGAGCAATATTTTCTCCCCGCCGAACCCGAATTTTTTCCTGCACCAGCTCCTTGAATTCCTGCTTATTATACCATCCTTTATGCCTGTGGGCAGCACGAACATGTCTTTCTTTATGCCTCTCTCTTTCAGGAGATTCTTTATAGCGTCCGAGGGGGATATGACGGAATCCATCTGGTTGTAGAACCAAGGCAGGTATCTCCATGAGAATTTGTCAAAGAGCATCTTCACCTCCTTTATCTCGCCTATGAACTGCGGCCTGATGAAATAGTGTATGTATTCGGAGAACAGGGTGTGAAATGTGCCTACACAGGGCACGTGGTATTTCCTCGTTATTCCGAGCGCCAGGGCCCCTATTGAGAATGGCGTGTGGACATGCATGACATCGAAGTCAAATTTCTTCAGATTTTTGTCATTCAGAAACTCGACAGGCACGCCTATCCTGTATTCTCTGTGGGCCATGAAGGAGACAGACGAGAATCTGTATATGTCGGTCTCAGTGTCCGTGTATTTAGGCACGGATGGCGCAAAAACCATTACTTCGTGGCCCTTTTTTTCCAGAGACTTCTTCGCCATCTCTATTGATGCGACGACGCCGTTTATCTGCGGCCTGTACGAGTCCGTGAACATCGCTATCTTCAAAGGAGAGACCTCCTTTGAGATCTCATATCTGCAGGGGAATTATCTGAATTCCTCTGAGATGTCAAAGAAGCTGCGCTTCTTTGCGCAAAACCCTGTTTTTTGGAGATTTTCATTTACAAAGAGTATGGCAGCCACACTTTTAAGATGCTCGACAGGCTGCTCAGAGAACATATTAAAATATCCGGTTGCAATCTAATGAAATGGATTTTCTGCTTTTTGTAGTGAATATATTCTGGTTTATAGCCTCGTCATACGTCGCCAACGGGTTTCCCCCTGTCATGAAAGGCAAAAAGCCGATAGATTTCGGCAGAAACCTGAGGAACCACAGGATACTTGGGAACAGCAAGACCATTGAAGGGACAATTGGCGGCATTATAGCAGGACTTGCCGTCGGCTCCCTGCAGGTTCTTTACCAGGACATGATACCCCTGCAGCTATATCACATGACATTCCCTCTCATTATTGCTCTTGTTCTGGGAACCATGGCAGGAGACATAGCAGGCTCCTTCATAAAGAGGAGATTTGGCCTGAACAGCGGCGATTCCGCAGTCATAATGGACCAGCTGGGATTCTTGGTTGCTGCTTTTTTGTTCGCGTCTGTCGTGGAGACTTTGGACCCGTACATATTGATAGCTCTTTTGCTGGCAACGCCCCCGATACACCTGTTCACGAACTACATAGGATGCTATATGATGAAAGTTAAGAAGAATCCATGGTGACTATGTGCAATGGCATCATTTTATTGATGCCGTTGACATGACAAAGACATTATGAATTAATGTCTTTGATCACGAAAGGTAGTTCAGGACTATATCCAGCCCGTAAAATCCCGCATACGCCAGGAAAGTGTAAAGAATTATTTTTCCCGCAGCGGCGGCGACTATGAATTTTTTCGGGTTGTATTTTATGGCACCGCAGAACAGTCCTATGAAGTCGTCGGGCAGCGGCGTCAGTGCAAATATGAATATTATAACGAACCCGCCGTATTTCTTGAACAGCTTCTCTATGTTGTTCAGGCGTTTCTTTGAGTCTGTCTTTTTTCTGTCGGCTATGGCTCTTCCGCCGTACCCTGCGGCATAAGCCGTCATCTCGCCTATGGCAGCCCCCAGCCCTCCTATTATACCTACGGCCAGAGGGTTCAGTGTGGTCCCTGCAAAGAATATAACGAAAAACGACGGCACAGGAAGTATTATTGTGGCGCTGCCTATGAGGCTGGCGGCAAACACGCCAAGGTAGCCGAAAGACGTGACAAGCCCTATGAGGATTTCAGCAACCATTTAACCACTATATGAGTTGATTTTTCAATTTAAATTCTTCTGCGGAAGCATTATTGTTATGCTCTACAAGAACAGGGAAAAGTTCGAGTCTATTGGAAGGTTTGTCGGGAAAAAGATGTCCGGGGTGCCGGTAACGCCGAACCAATGGACGTTAATTTCATTCCTGCTGTCCATATTGTCGGCTTATTTTATAATTATGGGGCGTTTCGCAGAGGCCTCGGCTGTATTTGCGCTGGCGGCGCTTTCGGACATGGTTGACGGCTCGGTTGCCAGGTACAGGAATTCGGCCGTGCCGAAAGGGGCCTTTTACGACACTGTCGTGGACAGGTACGTCGAGTTTATCGTGATAGTTTCCCTTATGGCATCCGGGCTTCCGCCTTTCTTCATCGGGGCAAACTTATGGATAACGGCTCTCCTGTTTGGCAGCATCATGACTACCTTCGTCAGGGCGGCTGCCATGAGAGAGCTCGGGATTGAGGTGAAAGGAGGCCTGGTCGAGCGCGGGGAGCGCATGATACTGCTGTTCCTGGGAATTTTGTCGGCTTCATTTAATGTCATGTATCTGGTATATTTCATAGCTCTTCTGGCAGTCCTGACGAATGTGAGCGCTCTGCAGAGGATATCGGCTTCCGTGAAAAGGAGTGGTTGAATGCCTGCCGCCTCCGTCATCATCCCCGTCTACAATGAAATGAAGGACATAGAAAGCGTCCTCAAAAAAATAAGGAAAGATTATGAGGTGATAGTCGTAGACGACGGTTCCGACATGGATATATGCGGATTTCTTGGAAAAAAGGCGGATAAGTGCATACGTCTGGAAAAAAACACGGGGAAGGGGTATGCATGCAGGGTCGGTGCCGAACATGCGTCGTGTGAAAAGATAGTCTTCATTGACGGCGACTCCCAGTTGGACCCGTATCAGATACCGCAATTTGTCTCTGCTTTGGACAAGGCTGACATGGTCGTTGGTTTCCGCAGTAGGAGCGACGTGCCGTTCCAGCGAATGATTTCCAACACCTTTGCAGCTGTCATGGTTTTCCTTTCCACGAGAAGGTTTTACAGGGACGTTCTTTGCGGCTTCAGGGCTTTCAGGAAAAGCAAATTCCTTGAAATGGGGCTCAGGAGCAACAGGTACGAGTTTGAGACCGAGACTATGATAAAGGCCTCTAGGCGCGGCCTCAGCGTCATTCAGGTACCTGTCAGCGTCGAATACAAGAGGAGAGGCATGGGTATAAAGGAAAGCGTAAGGGTTGTAATCTACCAGATAAAGGAACTGATAAGGTCGTATGTATAGAGTTTTTTAAGGGAGTCGCCCATAATAAACCAATGAAGCAGATAATTGTGATAAGACAGGACATAGCGATGTCACCCGGAAAGACGGCCGCGCAATCCTGTCATGCATCCGTTTCAGCTTTGTTGAAGTCGAAGAAAAAAAATGTCGATACGTGGTTCAGGAATGGGCAGAAAAAAATAATACTCCAGGCCGCAATGGAAGACATGATTGAGATGAAGAAAAAATGCGACAAATCCTCGATAGTTTCCTGCCTCATCTCCGATGCCGGTTTGACTGAATTGGAGCCAGGGACTGTGACCGCTCTTGGCATAGGCCCCGACGAGGAAAAGAAGATAGACAAGATAACGGGCTCTCTGAAACTCCTTAAATAGCGAAGCTATTTAGGATCTTAAAGAAGTTCACTTCTTTAAAGATGCTGAAGTAATCAAAGAACAAAGTTCTTTGTCATCTCAACGATGTTTAAAGATTTAAATGTCGTTGCAGATAAGTGTCCCGTATGAATTTCGCCCTCAGAACCAACGACGACTTTGTGGTCCGGGAAGTCATAGACGACAAATTTCTCAGGAAGTTCGAGAGAACATCTTCAGGCGTCAGGCTGGTAAAAGGCCGCTATTCTCTCTACCTGATGATGAAGAGCGGCGAAAATACCAGGGATGTCATAAGGAAGATATGTGAGAGGACGGGAGCCAGAGACGTCGGATATGCGGGCCTGAAGGACAAGAATGCTGTGACGTATCAGTATATAACGGTCAAGGACTCTTCGTTCGATGACTTGGACATGGGGAACATAAGCGTCTCTTTCGTATCGAAGACGGCGAATCATATATCAGTCGGTGACCTCAAAGGCAATGATTTCGAGATAACGCTCCATGAGTGCACCGAAATAGAAAAGCTGGAGGATTTTGCCAGGAGCGTAAGGGATGAAGGCTTCTACAACTTCTTCGGCAGGCAGCGTTTCGGAGTTAACGCAGACAACTACATGATTGGGAGGTGTATGGTGAAGGGGGACATGAAGAAGGCCGGGAAGGCCGTTGAATGCCAGACCGGGAAAGGCATGTCATCTCTACAGAAAGCCGAGATAAAGTTCTTCATCCACTCATACCAGTCATGGATATTCAACTGCGTGCTGCAGAAATGCATCGAGAACAGGAATGTGCCTGTCAAGCTGCCTCTGGTCGGTTACGGCTCAAGGATACAAAACCCATTCATGAAAAGCTTCCTTGCCATGGAAGGCGTGTCGCCGGATGATTTCATGCTCAGGGGGATGAGGATTTGTTGCAGAGGCTCCGAAAGACAAACCAGAGTGAAGACAACGGTAAGCTATGCGATAAAAAACAGCACTGCGCTATTGAAATTCTTCCTGCCGAAGGGCTCATATGCAACGGTTCTGCTTGACGAGATGAAGAAAATGTAATCAGCGTATAAATATGAACTGAAATCAATATCATTATGCCAAATTATAATGTTATCATTTCTCAAAGCGTCGTCAAGTATATCGACAAGCTTGATAAAAATGAAGCGGAAAAGATTGTAAAGCGCCTTCAATAGAGGTTAGAAAATATAAAAATTATGTCGTAACGCCGGAAGAAATTAGTGAAATTGAGCAGGAGATAGACCGTCAGCTCAGCGCGACATCTCCCGACGAAGAAAATTCATGATTACCTGGTCTGAAAGATTATCACGTTCCCGCTCCTATGCACTTCTGTGTATGGGAAATATTCGGGTCGGGAGCCGACCTGAGGCGCGCGTTCCGTATACAATATATAGGAGACGTTGTATTTCCGAAGGATTTCTTTCTGGCTCTCGTTCCTGTACGCATCCAGTATGTCTTCGAGGCGCTCGGCTGCCGGCGCGCCTATGAGGTTCGGGTCCGCAACGTTCCTTCTTCCGGCGATGCCCGATATCCAGTGGCCCTCAAGGAACTGGGCAAGTACAGTAGTGTCTTCGGGCGTGTTTTCCTTTATCCATGTCAGCGCTGCATATTCGTCGTCCGTGACTATTCCCCATCTGATGTTGTTCAGGGAGTAGATGCCGGTTATCGCGGTTATGGCGAGAATGACTGCCATGACCTCTTTCCTCTTCAGCGATGCCAATGCATGCGAGGAGAATATGCACAAGGGCACCCCCATGTAGACGAGCCCGCGGTCTGTCTCTATCTTCCCTGCTGCGAACAGGACGAGCATGACGGCAAGCCATAGAAGAACCGGCCTGCTTACGCTCTTTCTTGACATGTACAGACCAAGCACGGACAGCGGTATCAGGAACGGCGTGAGCCTGTAAAACACGTCTGCAATTCCTATATCCTCAAAGAGGGCGCTTGATATGTCCCACGGCATGCTTTGCGTGTAGACGGCAATGGCGCTGCCGTAAAGGAGGTATGCCGCCAAGATTTCGGCTGCGGCTAGCGCAACGACAAGCATTGTTTTATTGTTCCTCTTTGCGCATGACGCGTAAAGCAGGAGCGAAAGGATCGAGACTGCCGGTGAGAATATGAAAATCAGTGCCGATACCGAGAAATATTTCATAAAGTCTTTCTTCACGAGGAAATATGCGGCAAGCGCCAGGAGCGTCAGGTCTATAGATGTAACTAGAACGTTGCTGGAGCTTTTCCATATATGCACGGGCACGAATGCGATAAGGAACGCAGCCAGGATCCCGGCTTTTTCGCCGTAAATATGTCTTGCAAGGAGGAATGTCGCCGGTATCAGGAGCGATCCTATGAGGGTTATTATGAAAGCCGCCGCTTCCGGACGCAGCGAAAGTAGGAGATGGATGCCAGGAGGGTATGCGTAAGGCCTGCCGCCGTATGAAAGCTCGTCGTATGCAGGCCGGCCGTCCTCAAGGCTTGATGCCATCCTTATATGATAGTATGAGTCAAGCCCTATCGGGCGGCCTTCCCAGAAATAAGGCGTCATCCTTATTGCAAGGGCCACAGCGAATATGACGGCGAGAAACACGAGGGCGCGCTTCATAATAGAGATTTAATGCTAATAGATAAAAATTGCGTATGGACAGGAAAATAGCCGCACTGTTTGTTGTGTCTTTCGTCGTTTTCATGGCGCCGTTTGTGATGAGGCAGTTTTATTACGGTATAGATGAGATAGTCGGCACCCCGACTTTCTACCACACAAGGATAGCCGAAAACATATTGGAGGGCAAGTATTACGACGAATTGAGTTTCGGCGGCCGCCCCATGACGTATCCGCCGCTTTTCCCGCTCTTTCACGCGGCGTTTGCCTTGATTCTTGGATTGAATCTGGGCGGCATGGTGTTCGTGTCGCTTTCAGGCGCTCTGGGGACATGCACGGCGTACGCCTTCAGCAGGAAATATTTCAGGGAGGATTTGTTTGCCCTGTTTCTTGTCCTCATGCCCGGGATTATATTTCTCAATTCGCACATATCCACCAGGGCGCCGCCTATTGCACTGGGCATCTTATCCCTCTATCTCATGTCGGAAAAGAGATATTTGCATTCCGGGATTTCCCTTGGAATAGCCTTTCTTTTCCATCCCGAATCGGCCGGGATAATGCTCATAGTAGTGCTTGCTTACGTCTTGTCGGACAGGGGAATCAGAATAAAGGACATCCTGAAGTTTGCCGTGCCCGTTATCCTGGTGTTTTTCGCGTGGTACGCGCCTTTCCTCGCGCAGAACGGCCTGCCGCAGCCGAATTCTTTGCACGAGGAATACAGGGACAGGAGATACAGCCTGGAGTCGCCTGCCGCTGAGAACTTCCTCTGGGAGCTCGGAAAGGGCTATTTCACGCTGCCTCTGCTGGCGCTTTCTGCCGTCGGCCTGCTTTATTCAAGGAACAATTTCATGAGATTCTGGTTCATTTTTGGCATCGCGCTCGCCCTCACGGCGGAAAGAATGTTCTTCTACATGCTGTTCCCGGCGGCATTCACGGCCGTTTTCGGCCTGGTTAAAGTAAGGTCTTCGGTAAGCAGAAATTTCTGCAGGATGCTTGTCGTATTTTTGGTGGTTTATATGGCATGGTTCGGCTTTTCGCGCGCTGTTGCGCTGGCGCAGGATTATCCGGTACGGCAGCAGATAGACGCTTTCCACTGGCTCAGGGACAACACGCCTCCTGGCGCCGTCGTCCTGTCGGACTGGCAGTGGGGACACTGGATATCCGGCATCGCCGGGCGGAAGAACTTTGTCGACGGCTATGCCGAATACGCCCCGGACGTCAACACCAGGATATTGGAGCTTCATGATTTCTACTCGACTTGCAGGGTTCCGGAGGGCTACGGCATTTCATACATATACATGGAGGACTGGTTCGCGGAAAGATATGGCATCAGTTGTCTTTCCGGGCTGGATGCAGTGTATGATAATGCCGGGATAAAGGTGTACAAAGTTTAGCCGTACTTCACTGCAAGCAGAGGCGCCGACAGGAATCCTATGCCGAAGAATATGACCCACACTGCCTGCGCGTTGTATATGGGGTTCATGAGGTTTGTCGCGCCTGCGTATATTGAGACAGCCGCTACCAGGGTTTCTATCCAGAAGCGCTTCGCTATTTTTCTGTAGTCTTTTTTCTGCACCGTTTTCGGCGTCCTGAAAAACTCGAACTTCCTCCCTGTTATTGCGCTGAACGCCGCCAGCGTGAAGTTCACCGAGAGGCCGTACATTGCAAATATGTATGCGAATATCCTCTTCATGTTTATCTTTTCGTCCAGAAATTGGACGTAAAGCAGCGTGAAGAACGAGCTCAGGGTAAGCGCGACGCCGAATACCCACACGCCCACAGGCTCGTACATGTGGAATATGGGTATCTTGAATATCAGGTGCGCGACCATGATAAGGTCTATTATTAATATAGCTGGTCCAAGAACATAGGTTGCGCACGAAAGGAAATGCTCGCTTTTCCTCCAGAAGCCGGGTATCTTCATTATGCTTTTCCAGCGGATCATGAGGGTCTTCGTGGTTCCGTGCGCCCATCTGTATGTCTGTCCTGTCAGCGAAGAGAAGGACAGCGGAAGAAGCCCCCTGCATTCGACGGGGTTTATGAATCTTGACGTGTACCCTTTCGCGAATATTTTGGTCGATATGTCTATGTCCTCCGTGACCGTCTGCTCCGGCCAGCCTCCCATCTCCTCCACGACATCCCTTTTTATCACGCCGCTCGAGCCGCAAAATATCGAGAGATTCCGCATGTCCTTGCTCTTCATTATTGAGCCGAAGAACAGGTCGCGTATCATCCTTCCTATGCCTGTCACGGCGTTTTTTTCATCGTTCCTTTCCGCGTTCCTCGACTGGACGTATGCTATTTTGCCGCTGCTTGAAAGGACTTCGACGGAATGCGGCAGGAAGGTCTTCTCGGGCATGTCGTCGGCATCAAGAAGCGCCAGCATACTGCCTTTTGAGTGCTGGAGTATGTCGTTCAGCGCCCCGGCTTTGTACCCTCTCCTGTGGTTCCTGTGGAAGAATTTCACACCCTCATTCCTGCAGAGGCTCTCCACCATCCTCATTTTTTTCATGTCGGTGGAATCGTCGGCTACTATTATCTCGTACCTGTCTTTTGGATAGTCCTGGGATTTGCACGCCTTTATGGTGTCTCTTATGGTGCCGGCAGGCTCGTTGAAGACAGGTATCTGTATCGTGACGAACGGGAATTTTTTCAGGCCTTTGTAATTTGCATGCCTCCATTCCATCGAGCAGAATACCGAGTGGTAGAGATATATGCTGAAGACGGCTGTGAGGATTTCGGCGGAAACCAGGATGATGTTGAGCGTCATTCCGGCCGCTGACGTGACTTTCGGGAACACATAAATTATTTCATACGCGAAGTAGTATGAAATCAGCGCTATCATTATCCCGAGTATTATGGAGCTTTTTCTAACCATATATTCACTTCAATTCCGAGCATATTAAATATATTTAAAAGACCTTTAACAACATATTAAGGTCTTTTAGATATGTCAAATAACGTCCAACGTTATTTGAATATGACTGTAAGTATAATTAATCTACCATTTAAAATAGGTGCCTTCATGAGGATTTTGCTCGACAACCCCAACGGATTCTTCAAGAAATACAGGGAAACGTTCTGGGAGTCCTTTGCGTACATGGCGGCTGTTGTCGGCATTTTTGCCACGCTTAACGAGATGTCAATACGCGCCGGTTTCACGAATTATGTGCCGAAAGTCGGCATTGCCGAGTCCCTTCTTGTGAATTTTATGGGGCTCGTCGGCGGCTTTTTCCTGCTGGCGCTGATTTTTTCTTCCGTCACGCTGAAAAAATACGGATTCAAAAGAGGCTTCATCAAGTCTTTTTTCCTCCTTTCATACGCGTCCACGCCTGTGTTCATGCTGGGCTGGGTGCCTTTTGCCGTCGTGAAGGCGATAGGCCTCCTCTGGGCGCTTTTCTTTGTCATGATAGGAATAAAGATGAAGCTTGGCTATGATTACAGGAAATCCTTTTTCCTGACGATGTTCGTAATCGCCACCGTCTATGCATTGATATTGGTAAGCAGGAATGAAATCCTTTCAGTGGTGCCGATATACAATTAAGCCTTCGGTATGGCGTCTATTTTCATCACTGCAAGAACGAGCCTGTCGCCGGCAAGCACCAGGCTGCCATAGTCAGTTCCCTGCACGGTTATTGTGGCGTTTTCTATGTTCACCGACGTGTCTTCGGCCCCTGTCGACGGGCCTTTGAGCCACAGTACTGGGCCCTGGAATTCCGGTCTCTCTATCTCTTCGCCTTTCCTGTCGTACCACAAGTCGCCTATGAAATAGTACGGCGTGAATTCTATGATGCGGCCCTCGTATGCCATGTATGCCGGCACTTTGGCCATGATGTTAGTCATCGTCACGGTGAAGTAGGCGTTGTCCTGGCGGCTTGAGCCGTCGAAGACGAAATTTACCTTGTTGCTGAAAAACTGTTCCCGTATTCCTGCGGGATCGTTTATCGGCACTTCAAGCACGTCTCGCAGGTCGTTGCTGAAAGTATAAATTTCGGCATGTCCTGGTATGACGACCTCGCGTATTGAAGAATCCTGCTCTACACATCCGGCAACTATTATGACTCCGATAAGTAGGAGATATAATTTCATCTGAATCAGTTGGGCGGAGAGTTTATATTCATTTCATGTGCTGGAAAATTATGGCTGAAAAGGAAATTGAAATAAAAAAGAAAAGGATGGGAGCCTTGCGGCTTCCCCTTTTAGGCTTAAGCAGCTGCCGTGCTCACGACACCGTTCTTCCAGACTACTCTGTTCTTGCCGGTGAGTTCGCTGGCATGAGCGTCGTAGTTCTGCATGACTCCGGTTCCGGTTCTTGTGTCGTCGGCGTTGTAACCTGCAACAACCAATGCTGATTTGCCGGTCGTGAACGCATCCGAAACAAGGTCGACAAGCGTTGTTCCAGGGCCCTGGTCAAGGTACCACTGCCTGTCCTTGGTCTTGGCTGCAGTTGCGAGCTCTCTTACGAGGCTGTTAACGGCAGGTCCGCCAACCAGGATAAGGTTCTTGGTTGTCTTGTCAGCTGTCGTGACCTCAGAGTCCTGTTTTGCTATAGGTGTTTTTACCGGGACTGCCTGCTTCACCGTGCTTCCTGAAGCGCCGGATGATGCGGAGGTTGTCGCGCCTTCAGCCAGGACGAACACGTCTAGGGTTGTCTGCTCGTCCGGATACCATATCTTCACGGTATCCTGTCCTGAAGTCTTTCTCTCTGCATACGTACCGTACAGGTCGACATATCTGTTGACGTTCGAGTCGCTGCCGAGTGTGTCTGTGTCTTCCACTGACGTGAATTCAGGTGCTGTCGGTATTGCAACGTTGTTCGAGCCGGATGTTTCTGTGCTGGCTGCCACGTATGCGTAATATACGTTGCTGCCGTCGTCCTTCTCTTCCATGAGGACGATGCCGGGCTGTGTTGCTCTTGCCGCACCGGTTGCGTCCTGGTCAGATGCGACTGATATGTTCAACCAGCCTGAACCTACACGGGAGGCTGATATGTTGTATACCAGGCCGCCTGTGGCTGTTCTGCTCAGGTTGAAGAGCTCGGAGTCGCCTGACCCGAAGGTTACGTTGAGTTTCGACACACATGGTGACTGCGGGCATGCTGATGCAGTCCCGTCTTCCTGCGTTGCTGACGAAAGGTTCAGGTACGAAGTAGATCCGACCTCGTCTGCCCATATCGTCACAGTGCCCAATGCGCCGCCAGGGAGTTGTATCGTTGTCGTGGCGTTTATGTTTATATTCGCACTGCCGTTCACGAATGCGTACTTCTCGCCATGCTTGCCTTTCAGCACAGGGAATACGGTTGTATATGTGCCGACTACGTTGTCAGCCGCGCTTGTTCCCCACGTTACGGCGAAAGTCGTTGACGACCTGTTTGTGAAGTAGTATGTCTGGCCGTCTATGACTTTCGAGTCCTTGTTGTCGGATGAGGTACTTACCCTCAGGGTTGTCCCCGAAAATACGTCCCTCAGGTCGATGTACGCCGAAGTTGTGGAGTCAAGGTTTACAGTGCTGACCTGGAACATGTGCGAAAAGTCACCAGCGTCTACAACGAAGTATTCGTTGTTTGCGATGGTTTCGTTCTCAGCCACGTGTATTCTGTATCCGCTCGAATCAGCGAGGTCGAATAGCGTTCCGGTGCTCGCCGATTTGTATGCCCAGCTGACAGTTGCCGTCTCTCCTTTGTCGTTTATTACGGTTGCCTTGATCAGGTTGTCTCCTGATGGGTCTATTGTGAGCGTATTCCTGTTTGTAGTGTCGTCAAGCCCAGGCGATACTGAAGGGAATGCCAGCTTGAAGGTCTTCCACACAGGGTCCATGTACTCACCGCCAAGAGCAAGGAAGTCCTTGTCAGATGAGGTACCGCCTACATAAACGTTGAATGATGCAAGCTTGCCGCTTGAAACAGTCAGGTTTACGTAAGAACCTTGTAGTGTGTCTTCATTCGTGCCGACCTTCACCTTGCTTCCGTGCTGAAGGATGACCTTCTGCGCACCGAGCAGGAGTTTTGCCGAGTTCACGCTCTGGTCCGTGGATGAGAGCTGGAACACGTCGTCAACGAAGATGTCCAGGCCGCCGACTGATGTAGTGGAGCCCTTGTTGATTGTCTTCTGGTCGCTGCCTACCTTCAAAACAACTGCTGTTGATGAAGAGGTACCGACCATGGTGACATCGTATGACGTTCCGCTGAGCGTTACCTGCACGTTCTCGCCAGACTTGAGGACCTTCGTCTCGGCACCGCCTGATATTACCATTTTGTTGCTTGTTGAGGCGTCGCCGTTGATGAAAGTCGTGTCGCTCAGAATGGTGAATTCCTTTCCGAACATGTTTATTTTTTCACCAACTGCTGTCGTGCCGTTGAGCTCCTTGTCGAAGACTATCGATGTCCTGTACATGTAGGCGTTTCCTGTCGTTAGGGTAAGAGGGGTAGGCGCCGTTGTCCAGTCACCGAAGCTGTATGTGGGGTTCTTCGTGGAGTCCCCTGAAGGCTTCTCGAATTGAGCTGTGAACTCGGGTACCGTCGTGCTTCCGGGTGTTAGGTATATGAATTGCTGGTATTTGTGGGTTGTTGACGCATCTGCATCGTTCAACGTGCCGGTTGCAAGCAATGTAGGCAGGTCGTCTTTTGTCATTGTTGATCTCAGGCCGCTCTTTCCGAGACTGTCGTCAAGGAAAAGCTTGGTGTTGGTTGTCGCCACTGCCTTGCCTTCTCCGCTCACGCTTGTGGTTCCGGACACGCCGGATGTCTTGACAAGCTGCGTCACTTCTCCTCCCAGTCTTACTGAGAGGTCTATTGCACCTACGACGTCTGCCGGGGCAGCTTCTGCGCCTACAACTACCAATGTAGGTATTTCACTGCCGGAGACGAAAGGTGCAGGGTATTTGTCCAATTGCGCAAATGCCACTGACGAACCAAGCATCATGGTTGCCATGGCACCTGCAGCCAAAACTTTTCTGAATTGCATTTTTCTGCACTCTCCTTTTTTATATAATTTGGTTTGTTTTCCGGAATCAAACCAGGCATGAAGATATTTATGCTATAATTATAGCACTCATATCATCTCGCCTAATCTGAAACATGACAGCATCCTTTTGATTTGAATATGTTTAGGATTGCCGCATCAGAATACGTAGCGTATTCTGACCAAATTCTGTACCATATAGATGTACTTGGTATATATATAAATCTGACTTGAAACAGTTTCAATCTATGTTCCATATATATTTAAACTTATTTTTAATAGTTTATAAGAGATAAATATAAAGATAAAATGTTCTAAAGTCAATATATAACTGTTTTAGACGTTAAATTTCTTTTTATCCTCGGATAAATTTTGAATTACTAACATCCCTATTTTTGTCGTTTTTTCAGCCTTATTATGTTGGTTCTGCCTTTCGGAATCTTCTCTACAAGTCCCCTTCCAACTAGCTCTTTTATTATCCTGGACACTTTTGGCTTTGAGAAGTCGGTATCTTTGATTATTTTTCTCTGGTCAACGTCCTTTTTCTCGTTTATGAGTATCTGCATCACCTTTCTTTCGTTTTCGGCAAGAACAGGGAGTATGTTTTTCGAACTTACCCTGAATTTCTTGTTGTATACTATGAAACCGCCTATAATAGCCAATAAAGCGGCTATGATGACAAAAAATGGCAATATTTGCTGATTTATAGGCTGTATATCTTCATAAATTATCGATATATCGTATGTTTCACCTAATTTAGGGATATTAGATATCCACTCGATATATATCTTCCTTCCGTCAGAGCCTTCCCTGCCGAAGGACGGCTCAAATGGCTGAAGACCTGTGCCGGAAAGCCTTGAAGTCTCGACCAGTGCGGCCCCCAAAGGCAGTTTTATGCTGGCCGCGAACCTGTCAGTGAACTGGGTTATCGAGAACTTGTATGAAAAGCGGCGGAGGTCCCTGATATTTTCTATCGAGTTTTCCAGCCGGAACTTATACACGACGCTCTTTGAGTTCACGTTGTTGCATATTATGGATACGCCGACATTCGACGTTGCCGAGCATTTTATAGGACTGCCGTCTGCAGTGACTTCCAGGTTCGCAGGCGTCCCGAATATGAAATAGTCGCTCTTGGTTGTTATGTTCGTGTAGTCGAGTTTTACGAGCCAATCCGTGCTCCCGTCGTCATTTATGGATACATCTATATTATATTCTTCCAGGGACGCGTATGCAAATGAAGATAATAATACCATGAAAAATGCGGCCAGTATCGCTTTCATTATGTCTATTATCTACAGAAGCCTCTATAAAACTCACAACTGAAGTTGTGAGATAAGCATAAAGAGGCTTCTGGGATGGCAAATCTGCAAAGAAGTGAAACTTCTTTGAGATCTCAGAGAGCTTTGCTCTCTGCAGAGATGTCGGAAATCGCCATCTTCAGATGGCGGAGATATAAGCATCTTTGGTCATTTCCTTCTTAATTATAAATCTTGTGGAGAAAACTCTATTTCTGCTCGCGGCTTTTCGAGGGCGCGATTACTATGCCGCCCATGCCGGCAGCGGCGAACTGGTGGATGACACCCGATATGAGGTTCATCATGTTCTGGAGATCCGACATGCTGATATTTTTCTCGTTTGGGCTGAATATCTCTATCGATGACGGGCCATATGTTATTGCAAGGCTTACCAGAGTCATCACGTCTTTCACAAAAAATCTTATATTGGCTATCTGGGAATACGCCTCTTCGACGCCTTTCAGGGGATTCTTCACCAGGGTGCTGTCTGAAAACGTCTTTTCGTACACGAAGACCCCGAGGACCTTGCCAAGCTCATCTGTATGCTTCGAGAGGGAATCCCTGACGACTTCTTCCTTTATGGCCAGGACTTCTATGGAGAACATGGCCTCTATCCACCCTTCTTTTTTCTTTTTCCTGATTTCTTCCTTCATACCTTCCATTCAAAACACTCTCTCAGTAAACTTTATATGCCGTGGGCTGCATCTATCTCTTGTGCGTTATATGGATAACAGGTATACGGGCATTGTTTTTGTTGTCTTCGGTATAATAGCCCTCGTGGGCTCCATCGTGTTCATGTTTGTTCTTCTGGTCGTGGGCCAGGGATTGGACGCCATCAGGAATGCGGACCCGGAGTTCATATCCCAGACAGGGGCTGACCCTGCGAGCCTGCAGAGTTTCTATCAGCAGACCGGCCAGGTGATGACCGTCGGATGGGCATGGGTTGTCTCTGTGGTTATTTCGTCGCTGGCCTCGGTATACAGCGGCGTAAGGAAGCTTAGGCCTGGAAAGAAACAACGCGCCTGACGGTAATATAAAAACGTTGGCTGACTTACTTCATTCTATATACAAGCCCCGATAGCTCAGTTGGTAGAGCGACAGTTTCGTATGCCTTGCCGGAAGAACTGTAGGTCGTGAGTTCGACTCTCACTCGGGGCTCTTTTTTGTATCCTCTTCCCACCATTCGAGCCCGGCACTGCTCTTTTCGTCTTTTTTCGAGTAAAGTATCATGATTATGGAAACGGCCGATATGAGAGGCGCCAGTATGAAGTACGTCATGAAGAACGGAATTGCTATGCCTATGAAGCTGTCCAGATAAAGCGACAGGAAGAAGGACGCGAAGAACCCTATGCCGATGCCTCTTATGACGGATTGCATTATTAATTATTCTTTCCTTTATTAAATATGCCTGAAGCAAGCATTTAAGAGTTCCGCAGATATTTATGGAAATGAAAGAGGTCCTTGCTGTAAGTTCCGACAAGAAGGAGAAGGTCGAGGACATGCTCAAGAAGGACGAGGAAATAAACAGGGGAAGCATAGTGGTGAAAAGCGCCTCTTCCATGGGATTTGACGATGACGGCTACTTTATAATTCTCGATGCGCCCGAGCACGCGATAAAGAAGGCGCTGAATATGGTTTCCGGGATGGCATCGGCCTTCAGGGAAAAGGACAAGGTCCTGAAAAAATACGACGAGCAGGAAGATGCCGCCATGCAGGGTTTCGGCAATATAATGAAGGATTGAATGGTCGTTGACATATCTTTTATGCCGGAGACAGTGAAAATGTCTTTGGGCACATGATGGGGCGATATAATTGTTGTACGATAATATACCGGCGGATAGCCTGAGGAACCTGGACAAATTCAGGGAAAAATTCAACTTTCTTTATATATGCAAGTCTTGCGCAAGGAGCTTCGACAGCATGGAGCCGGCAAGCGCCTGCAAGTTCTGCTCGTCCGAAGGACCTGAAATACTCGACATGAAGGTCAAGGGAAAAGTCATGTACAGGTATTATTGCCCGAGATGCGAGAAAAACCGCATTACAGAATCCCTCGTGGACAAATGTGCAGGATGTGGCGGCTTTACAAATGGGAAAGGAACAGCAGGAAGGAGCTATTCAGGATGAGGGCTAGGGGACTCGCGAAAAAGGCCATGGGAAGGGCGTCTGCGCTCAGGAACGGAATAAAAAGCCCCGAATGATTACAAAAACTCTATGCCCATTCTTTTTGCCTTCGGCACCATGTTCTTCATCGTGCCGTTTCTGCACACGCCTTTCCCAATGGTCGCGCCCTGATATTCGACTGCAAAAAGCCCGTCAGAGCCGCATTTTATGTCCATTCCTGAAATGAATTTTTTTGCGTCATCCCTGGAGACGCTCATTTTGTTTTCCAGGAGGCTGAACATTTGCACGGCGTGGTGGCTCGGGACGCCGTTTTTTTCGTAGGGAAGCCCCCTGAAAACCTCTCCCGGCAGCCAGGGAAGGCTGCATGTGCATGCAAATGCCTCGTCTCTTTTCCT
>JACPAH010000008.1 GCA_016180925.1 Candidatus Aenigmatarchaeota archaeon | reverse complement strand
AATGAGATGAAATCTGTCGCATGTGGAAGAATGATGCTCGTATTTTGTATTTACTATGGCCCTATCGCGGCTGTTCGTCGTACTCGTCCCAACCATAGAATTTATAAAACCTGCCCTCTGGGATATCATGAATTTTCCATCATAATAATACCCCGTTCCTGCGAATATCTGCCTGGTGACCAGAAAAGGCAAGACCATTGGAACGAGGAGGCTTATTCCAGGTTCCCTCATCAATCCTGTCTGGACGGAATAGTTTTCATGCGAGCCGAAGGTATTTCCGTATTCGTCGGCATTGAGCCGGTGCAACTCATATTCGCTGCCTGCAAAAAGCCTGTGCATCAGGACGGCGCCGGCAGCGTCGTAGAGAGCCGCATCTGACGGGCCTATGCACTCCGGGGCGGCGTATTCGGGATGGCTTCCTGTATCTTCATATACTCTTGACCCATTGCAGGCAAACTCAATATGTCTTCTTTTTCCGGCCTCGAACGGGATATATAAATCATAATCATTTTGAGGAATTGGAAATATCCCGTACTCCGTCTCTATCCCTGCAATCCTGTTTTTCAACTATTCACCCTGTCTCTGTCTGTATCTTTCTGCAGTTTTCGGGTCGGTTTGCCTCATTTTGTCTATGATTTGTTGAGAACGCCGTCTTAAATCATCGTACCTGTCTGCACTTCTCGGGCCTGAGCCGCCTCCGTCATCTGTCGGATACGGCACAGGTGAAGGCCTTTCTCTGCGGCCGGGCTCCTCTGAAGTAGGATAAATTCCTGCAGTTCTCCTGAAACTCTCATACGCTCCCATTCAACCACCTCACGGAATATGATTAGATTATTTATGACACAAAGGAATTAAAGAATTTTCCGGCAGTGGTTCCGTAATTCGTGCGTAATTTATTGTCATTTAGTGTCAAATCTTTTCTTGTACAGGCGCATGTAGTTCATGAAGCCTTCGTTGAATGCATTCCTCAAGTCGTCCTTCCTGACCATAGTGAGGCTCCCCTTCCTCTCCATCCTTATCTTTCCGGCGTCTATGAAGGGCACGATGCTGTCAGGCTCGAAGCCCTCGGCTATCAGCATTGACGGCCCCTTCTTTTCGGCAAGCCTGGCCTCTTTCTGGCTTCTGACCAGGAAGACGTTTCCTTCCGGGTCCGGGGGAGCATGAACTATTTCAAAATCCTTCTCGAGGATGGCTTGCTCATCAGCGGATTCAGCCGCCTTTCTCAGCTTTCTGTTCTCCGCTTCCAGAATTCTTACCCTTTTTGCGGTGTTTACTGGTCTTTCTATCCGGACGACTTTCGGCTCTTCAAGCCTTTTTATCACCGCCTTCTGCCGCTCGACCAGCCTTTCCATTTCATGCAGCTTTTTCTTCAGGTTATAGACGCTCTTGGACTCTATCCATCTGGGCACGTAAACGACGCCGCCCTTTTCCTCTTTTGACAGCATCTTCAGTGCCTGCTCTATGTTGGCGGCCTCGTTCTTCAGCAGGAGCTCCTTCACTTCGTCGGACATGTCATCCATTTCCTTGGCCTTGAGTGCGGCGTCGACCTTCTCGAACATCCTTGAATATTCCTTTTTCGCGAGAAGCGCCGCTGCCAGTGCATCCATTTCGTGGTCGTTGGAGAATTCCATTCCCTCTGTCACAAGACTTTTTTCCGAGATTCTTGCGTCCTTGGAGGGATAGAAACTCCTTGCATTGAAAGACGATGCCACCCGCCTGACGAAATCTGGCAGCTTTGCCTTGTCGGACGCTATTATGATGGGTTCGCCATGCTCTATAAGTGCGGCGCATACGTCGTCGGCAGAGCCTTTTACCATGAATGTCTTGTAGAATCCGGAGCTTATATCCAATACAGCCACGCCGGTCCTTGTCCCGGGGTCGACGCCGGCTATGAGCTTCATGAATATATCTGCAAAGAGAAATTTTTATCCTGAATGAGAATTCCTATTTCTTGCTCTTTATCATGGAGTGGCTGCCGAACTTCCACGTGAGGACCTCGTCGCCTTCCGTAAGCATTCCTTTCAGCTCTTCCGGTATGCGCAGTTCCGTCATGGAATAGTCCTCAAGGTCCATCAGCTGCGCCGCCTCGCCTGTCAGGGCCACCACCTGGCAGTTCCTCTTCTCTATCACCGGCACGTCCATCCTCGAGTCGCCGGGCTTCACTATTATCTTCTTGACGTTGTCGAAGAGCCCTGATGCGAAAAGCCTTGCCTTGGCAGCGCCGTGCTTCCCGGACTTCGACAGCTGGAGCTTGTCCACCTTCATCGGTATGTCGTCGATAAGCACGAAATTGCCGGGCTTCAGATTCTTGATTTCGGTCTGCTTCTTCTCCATTAGAATTCCACTTTATAGTGAAGCAAATAAAGAATCCCGATATGCTTATTTGCTTCACACATAGTGCCCAAGGAAACTAATATCCTGAATGTTTCCTTGGAGCACTATAATTCATTGGAGCCAACAGATAAATAGGTTCCAGGTCTTCATCGCGGCGCTCTTTATCTTGAAGGCGCGTAATTTTCCGGCGGTTCTTCGGCTATTCCCTTTCCTTCCCGGCCGCGAGCCTTATGTCATCCCGCATCACGGTGCGCCTGTTGGCATGCGTGCTGAGTCTCACGGATTTTTCCGCTATTCTCATGCCTTCCTCGGATATTATCTCGCGCAGCTCCTCAAGCGCCTCCTTCGATATGCGCCTGATGCCTGTCTTCTTCGCTACCCTTTCCAACGAGAGTAAAGATATCATTTATCGAGTCCCCTGTCTTCTTCCTTTCGCATTGCCCATATGACAAGCCCTAGTATAAGTATGAACCAGAAGGAGATAAATCTGTCTATCAGCACGCCTGATGCCGCCACGCCTCTCTGTATGCCGAACATTATGAAGACGGATATGCCTCCGAACTCAACAAGGCCGAGGCCGCCGGGAAGCCATGGTATCATGGAAAGTATAAGAAGCACGGCCCATATTATGATGACAACATCTGGCGGCAGCACAGTTCCGAGAGCGAGAAACACCAGCCACATCCTCGCGAATTCCAGCATCTTCATCGCGAACGACAGGGAAAGGGCCTGAACCATGAGCCTCCTGTTCCTTATCAGGTCCATGAATACGCTGTGGAATATCCTGGCATAGTCCATCTCGTGTACCTTCCTGTATTTGGAAATCTTCCTTATGAACCAGCCTGTTGTCTTGTTCAGCCATGAGAAGTCTGTGAAAAGCTTGAATGTGAACGCGATGAATATTATGGCCACGATGAAAAAAACCATGAAATATATGAATAGGGCAGCAGGAAGGAATTTTATGAACACGAAGAATATCAGCAGCACTGCCAGGAAGGACGAGACTATCTCCGTCATGGTGTCTATGGAAACTATGGCGGACGACTCGGATGCGCCGAACTTCTTCTTCAGGAGATAGACCTTCAGCGGCTCTCCGCCTATCTTTGCCACTGGCGTGAGAAGGTTCATGGCCGTGCCCGATATGGTCACCCTGAAAGCGCGGACAATGCCGATATTTCCCTTCGGCTTCGCTATTACTTTGAGCCTCAGGGCCAGCATGACAAGGGTTGCCGCCTGCAGCAGGACCGCAAGAGCAATATAATTTATGTTGGCGTTCTGTACCGCAGCTATTATGTCGGAGAACCCGAAATATCCGGCGATGAGAACTGTCACGGCTATCCCGACCGCCAGCAAAATCCCGGAGAGCATTAGAACATCTTCGGTGGCAAGCTTAAATCTTGTATACGAGGTTTCAGGAAAGAAAAACAGCGGCTTTCGTTGTCAATACGGGCAGCAACAAACGCTCAATACCAATCTAAAAGCGCAGAAAACCAACACTTGATGCACCACAGCCGTGATGCGTTACATTTATAAGCTTTCCCTTTATAAATACCGAAACCTTTAAATATGTTTCGGTATAAGTATGGATTCATGACATCGGGGACGATGTCACCTTAATAAAGTAGTAATTGGATTTGGTGTGGTCATAAATGGTAGATAAATGTCCTGAGTGCGGTTCCAAGCACTTCTATAACGATTCCGAGAAGGCCGAGAAGGTTTGCGCAAAGTGCGGCATAGTTATACAGGACAGCATGATAGACACGGGCCAGGACTGGCGCGCTTTCGACCACGACCAGAAGGTCAAGCGCGCAAGGACAGGCGCTCCTCTGACACACAAGCGTCATGACAAGGGTCTTACTACTGAAATAGGCAAAGGTTCCACTGAATTGTTCAAGGTTCCAGCCAAAAAGCGCTCCCAGTTCTTCAGGATAAGGAAGTGGCAGAAGCGCCTCCTGACCTCAAAGGACAGGAACATGTCGTTCGCGCTTTCGGAGCTTCAGCGTCTCATTTCATACCTGGGACTCCCGAAGACCCTGCACGAAGAGGTGGCGAAGCTGTACGAAAAGGCGCTGCAGAAGGGCCTTGTAAGGGGCCGCAGCATAGAGTCGATTATAGCCGCGCTTGTATACTCATTGTCAAGAGAGTATGAAACTCCACGCACTCTAACGGAGATTTCTCAGGCATCTGGCATAGGCAAGAGAGAGCTGGGACGTACCTACAGGTACATTTCAAGAAAACTAGACATAAGGATTTTGCCTGCAAGGGCCGAGACCTATATCCCGCGCTTCTCTTCGATGCTGAAGCTTTCTGACAGGACTCAGATGCGCGCAATAAAGATACTGAAGACCGCGAAGGAAAAGGACATAATTTCCGGCAAGGGCCCCTGCGGATGCGCAGCCGCTGCCATTTACATAGCCAGCGTGCTTGAGGGCGAGCGCAAGACCCAGAGGGAGGTCGCCGATGTCGTGGGCGTTACGGAAGTCACCATACGCAACCGTTACAAGGAGATGGCCGAGGCGCTCGACAAGTCGAGAAGAAGGCGCGCGAAGAAGAGCTCAAGGGATAATTCTTATGAATTGGTACGAACAAACCACTCAACGCCATTGTCAACAGAAGCTTTAAATAGTAGTTACTTTATAATAGTAACTATAGAGGTGTTATGTATGGTTAGTGCTATAGGTACAGGTCATCTAAGATTAGGTGAATATAGAGACGCCAAAAGACAATTCAAAAGACGCGATCCTCCTTCAGGCTATGAAACTCTTGATGTCCGCAGGTATCAAAAAGGGTTTGGCGGTCAAGGAGTGCCTTGGCATACGGGATATTCACAAGGTCCAACACCAAAAATAAACCCAAAACTGACACCAAAACAAAGGGCAGAGAGAATAGTATATGGTGTGTGCGTTCTAGAAGACACTCGCGGCTCGAACAGCTGCAGGTCAGACATTTATGAGGCAGTAACAGCGCTTGCTAATGCCGGGGGCCTTGAATACAAAAAAGTTCAAGCTCTTTTAAATGAAAGATTGGAACAGCTTAAAACTGAGGAAGCGCGTATTCCAAGACACTATCAGGACTTGAAAAAATTTGTTGATAGCTGCATGAAATGAGGATAATTATATTTTTGATTTTAGATCCATCAAGACAACCTTAGAATTCTTGTTTTAAACATCCAGTCAGATTATTTTTCATTTCGGCAAGATAGCGCTTGAAGTCTCGCAATGCCCGTCCAGGAAGGAAGGCGGCGACCTTGGATTGTTCGGCCGCGGCATGATGGTCAGGCCTTTCGAAAAAGTTGCGTTTGAGCTTGAAAAAGGCCAGCTTTCAGAGCCGATAAAGACCGAGTTCGGCTGGCACGTCATAAAGAGGACTGCATGACTAATCAATAATCTCGCAATCCAGGCCCTTTACTTTCTTAAAATCTTTGTCAAGTGTTATGAGCTTCGCATCGTTCGCGATGCATATCGCGCCGATGAGAATATCCATTTCTCCTATAAGACTTCCTTTCCGCGACAGATCTTTCAATATTTTTGAGGCTTCCCTTGCGGATTTTTTGTCAAAATCAAATATTGAAAGTGAGGAAAAAAAATCCTGGACAGATTCTTCATCAGTCCCGTTGAGTATCTCATAAAAGCAAATGGATGTTGTTGCAAGTTCTGAATCCCTGAATCTGGCAGCTATCTCTGACCCCTTTTTCGTCTTTTTCAGTATGTCAACCATCAAGGAGCTGTCTAATACGTTCACGCCTATCCCTCATTGATTTTGATGCCCTTTCGCGGCCTTCTTTTATTTTCTTTTTCATTTCTTCGGCTTCTTCCTCGCTTTCCCCTAAAATTCCCAAAAAATCACTGAGCGGCCTTTTTGGCTTTTCGATTCTCTTGATTACGTCGGTAAAGCTCTCGTCTCCGCGTTTCATTGACTTGAGCTTCTCGTACGCTTCATTCGTTACCGTAATTGTCTTTACCATGTTTAAACGTATGTTTAAACGTATATTTAAAGCTTACTCCATGAACTGCACGCCGTCTATTATGCCGTCCCCGTCCTCGTCAAGCCCTTCCACCACCTTCGCATGGATTTTATTGTTCTTCGAATTCCCCTTCTCTGCCTCCTTCAGGTGCCGTATGGCGGCCAGTATGGCCGCCCTGGTCCCCATGTGGCGCTTCCCGGCGAATATAAGGATGTGCTTTCTTTCGTCGAATGGATTCTTCATCTTCACTATGATGCCGGTCTCGTCCAGATAATAGGTGCGCTCGCTTATGCTGGAATAGACGTTCTTCTTCCTGTCGAAGTTTATCGGCATCTTTGCGTTCAGCATCCTTGATACGCGGTTCGTCACGGGCCCGCCTATCACTATGAGATTGTCCTTCATGTCGTGCTCGTGCATGTCTACGTCCTGGCGGACCATAGTCTTGTCTACGCCTGTCAGGAACGTCCCGAGGAACATGCCGAGTTCTACGGCATATCCTGCATCGCGCGACCTGGCCCTCTCCGGGCCGTGGGGTTCCTGGGAGCCTATCACTATCTTGGCGTCCAGCGTGCCGTTGACTATGAAAGGCTCGAGGAAAGCGCTCTCTCTGGGGATGCGCTCCGACGTTTCGTATTCGGCGAATCGCATGAAGAATGCCGGCTTTTCCAAGGCGTATACTTTCGCGAAAGCCGCCCCTTTTTCCTCCCTGCCCACGACCTTCACGAATCCCTTCTTTTCGAGCTGCCTGAAATGGTAGTATACCTTCTGCTCATGTAGGTTAAGCCTTTTCGCGACTTCCTTTGGATAAGAGGGCTTCTTTGAAAGTAGGTTAAGTATCTTCAACCCGACGCCTTTGGAGAGCTGCAGCTCCTTCGCAGGCAGCAGGAGCATCCGTTCGTTTTCCTCCTTCACTATGTACATGTCCATGACCTCTCTATGTTATAACTTTTTTTATAGTATTATTATAAAATTATTAATATTCATATTTAAGCGTTGGAAGAAGACTAAGGACATGAAAACCGTCATTCTTGCGGCCGGACTTGGCACACGAATGGAGCCCCTCACGCTTGGAAGGTCGAAAGGCATGATTCCTGTCGCCAACAAGCCGGTTCTTCACTGGATAGCGTCGGAGTTCAAGGAACAAGTGATAGTAGCCAGGAAGGACCAGGAAGACATTCTGGATTATTTCAAGGATGCGGAAATCGTCATCCAAAAAGAGCCCAAGGGCACCGGCCATGCGCTTCTTCAGTGCAAAGAAATTGTCAGAGGCGAATTCGTGGTTGTCAACGGGGACGACCTGTTCAGCAGGGACGACATCCGGAAATTCGTCAAGTCGGAAGGGTGCGCCATCGCTGTTTCAAGGCATGAGCATCCTGAGAGGTTCGGCTCCGTCAGGATTGAAGGCGGGAAAATCAGCAAGATACTCGAAAAGCACCCCTCCGGCAGCGGGATGGTCAATTGCGGCATGTACAAGCTCGACGACAGGATATTCAGGTATCTGGAAAAGATAGTCCCGTCAGGGCGCAGCGAATACGAGCTCACGGATGGCATAAACCTTGCCGTAAAGGACGGCGTCCGCTTTGAGGCCGTTGAGGTGGAAGGATGGCAGACAGTATCTTATCCGTGGGATATCCTGGACGCCAACGCCAGGGTGCTCCAGGAAAACGGCAGCATGATTTCCGGCACTGCAAAAATAATGCCCGGCGCCGTCATAGAGGAGCCGGTTGCCATAGGCGACAGCGCCGTCATAGGCCCCAACTGCTGCATAAGGAAGTATTCGTCCATAGGCGCCGGATGCAAGGTCGGCAATGCCGTTGAAATCAAGAACTCAGTGCTAATGGAGAATTCCCGCGTCTCGCATCTCAGCTATGTCGGAGATTCTATTATAGGAAGGGGCTGCAACATCGGTGCAGGCACAATATTCACGAATTTGCGCCTTGACGAAAAGCCTGTCAGCACTGTGATTAAGGGGGAAAAGATACAGACAGGCAGGAGGAAGCTGGGCGCATTCCTGGGCGACAGTGTGAAAGTCGGGGTAAACGTTACATTCATGCCAGGGCGGAAGGTATGGCCGGATATGCTCATACCGCCGTGCATAATGGTGAAAGAGGACGTGAGGGTGCAGCCCCCGCTGAGGTGATATTCATGTGCGGAATAATAGGATTAGTAAGTCAAAATTATTTCAAAAGCAATGATGTAATAAAAATGCTAAAGCGTCTTGAATATAGAGGCTATGATTCATTTGGGATAGTTACTAATTCTGGCTTGTTTGAAAAAAAAGTTGGAGAAGTTACATCAGTTACTGATAATAAATGTACGCAGGCAATAGCGCACACAAGATGGGCAACGACAGGGGAGGTAACTAAAGAAAACGCCCATCCGCACTCGTCATGCGACGGCAGAATTTTCATTGTTCATAATGGCATAATCAACAATTATGTGGAACTGAAAGAAGGGCTTGTTGCAAAAGGCCATATATTCAGGAGCGAGACGGATTCGGAAGTGATAGCACATTTTTTTGAGGAAGAACTGAAGACAAAACCGATGCCCGGAGCAGTTGAAAGATTTTTCAGGGTAGCGAGCGGGGAATTCGCTGTAATAATCATGATAAAGGGTGACAGCAAGCTTTACGCCATGAAGCGCGGCTCGCCCCTTTCGCTCGGCATGCTGGAAGACGGCAATGTCATATCAAGCGATATTTACGCGTTCTCCGGAAAAACGGACAAGGCGGTGTTTTTCCACGAGGATGAGTTTGCAGTGGTGAATGAAAAAGGATATGAATTTTACAGGTTCGACGGCACTTCTCTGGAACCTGTGAAGAAAGAAATAACAGAAGTAAAATGGTCTTCCAATGAGGAAGGGAAAAAATACGACCATTACATGATAAAGGAGATATACGAGCAGCCTGAAGCGCTGGAAAGGCTGTACCATTCACTGAAGAACGGCCAGAAGGAAAGCGCCGAGAAGCTGAAGGCTCTCATGAAGTCTTCAAAAAGAATCGTTTTTGTCGCTTCGGGCACTTCATATCATGCAACCCTTCTTGGGGTGTATTTCCTGAATAAGTCGGGGGTTGAAGCCCATACGATAATCGCAAGCGAGTTCAGGAACTTCTATCTTGTCGACAAGGACACGCTCATAATAGCCGTCAGCCAGAGCGGCGAGACGATGGACGTGATAGAGGCGCTTCACGGGATGAAAGCCAGGGGCGCAAAGATAGCGTCGTTGGTGAATGTCCCTTATTCAACAATCCAGAGGATGAGCAATGTCTCCGTGAACATAGAAGCGGGGCAGGAAATATGCGTTGCCGCGACAAAATCGTTTGTAAACCAGGTTGCATGCCTCCATTATATCGCGTCGATGTTCAATGGAGCCGAAATCGCGGATTTGCCGGGGGACGTAAGGAAAGTCCTTTCGCAGGAAAATAATATAAGGGATTTGGCAAAATCACTGGTCAAAAGCCGAGACATTTATATAATAGGAAGGGGATTTCTTTATCCGGTTGCGCGTGAAATTGCGCTCAAGCTCAAGGAAATATCGTACATCCACGCGGAAGGCATGATGGGCGGGGAGCTGAAGCACGGAACCCTCGCATTGATAGAAAAGGGCACGCCCGTAATCGCGCTCATAAACGGCAGGAGCGAAATTGTCTCGAATGTCATGGAAGTCAAGGCCAGGGGGGGCCGCATAATCGCGATCTCAAATTCCGGCATGGCCGGCGAGCTGATAAGGATAGATTCGGATGATGAAGTGTCTTTCTCGACAGCTGCAACTGTGGCAGGACAGCTTCTGACATACTACATCGCAAAAGAAAAAAATCTTCCGATAGACAAGCCTCGGAATTTAAGTAAAACAATAACCGTCAAATAGACAAACCACTAAATTTAGAGAATATAGTATTTGTAATAGAAATGCTTAAGTATAATAGTCAATAATAAAAATCATGGAAATAGAATTTAATTCAAACATAAGGATTGCAAACAAAAAAGGTACAGGATTTATCGGTTTACCTGCAGAAATATGTGTTAAATTCAATATTCATGATAATTTGGAAATTTTTTTAAACACTCATAAGTTTTTTGCTCAGATCATTAAATTCGGCATAATTGGATTTTATGTTCCAAAAGTCATAGCAAAGAATTATTTAGGAAATAATGTACATATAAAAATAAGAAAAATTGATGAAATTTATTCAAAAGTTGGATACGACGGAAGAATATACATACCAATACAAATTGCATATAATATGCGCTTGAAAGACAAGGATATAATTTTGATTAAAATTCTGGAAACCAATAATAAGACAAAAATAAAATATTCGGAAATAAATGTAAGGAAAAGGGGAGAAAAAATAGAATACATGTGCATGGTAGATAAAGATTTAGCAAAATCTCAAATTAGATTTTTAATTGAGAAGAAAAAAATGAATACTAATAAAGCAGTATACATTATTAATTTTTCAAAAATACCAAAGTCAAATTTTGCGGTAATAGGAAATAATATTATTTTATTTAATAGAAAAATGCCAATAATTATCAATCCAAATGTTAAATTAAATGAAATAGCCTTGTATTTAGGTGCTTATTATTCAGACGGCACAAAAAAAGGAAACAACTGGGCTATATCGGCTTCGACTATACAACAAGCAAAATTTTATTTAGAAATGCATAACAATTTAATAAAAGAAAATAAAATCAAATTTATAATTTCTTATACAAATATTAGAAATGAAAATAAAGATGAAGTAATAGATTTTCTTAGAAATTATTGGATTAGAAATATGGGAGATTTTTCATATAAATTTAGAATAATCAAACCAACTGGCAAGATATTTTTAAAGCATAATAAATTTGGAACTCTTGTAATGAGAGAGCATAGAATATCTTTATTGGACTTTTATAAGATATTGCTTGAAGAGATTCTAATTAAAATCAAAAATGGGAATAAGAAACTTGCTATTGATTTTCTTTGCGGAATATTGGAAGGCGATGGTTGTGTATCAATGCGCGGGTATTTATTGATAGCTACCAACAAAAATGAATATCATTCAATAGAAGATGTGCTTAAAATATTGAAAATAAAGTCAAAGACAGTATGGGAAAATCCTGACAGGGTTTTCATCAGGATTGGTATTCTAGAAATTCTTCGCAATTTTGATTTATTGAAAGACAAAATTTTTATGTATTATCCAAAAAGACGCAAAATGCTTTTTGAAAGGTTACAGACGGCTGGTGTTGTGAAATTTTTAATCAAAAGGTCTCATGAGCCTACGGGTTGGGTAAAGTCGTGGATGAGAGAAAATAGTTTTGTTGATAATCAATATAACCTAACAAATAAAGGAATAAAACTCAGAAAAGATTTAATACATTGCATAAAGACACTTTAACATGAACCGCTATCAGTGCATATGCTGCGCGCACAAGATGGAAGCCGAGAAGGCGCCTGAAGAATGCCCGAAATGCAAGTCCAACCTGTGTTTTTCGGAGGTTGCGGACTGGCGGTTCTTCTAGCAGTTACGAAATTCGTAAAATACTTACGAAAACCATTATAAATACTTTTGCTTCCAATGAACTAGAATGACCCAGATAGTAAAAATCGGCGGAAAGTCCGGGGCCACCCTGGAGAAGAACCAGCGCATCATAGAGCAGATAAGACATTTTGACGAGCCGACAGTTGTTGTGGTGTCGGCGAATGGCGGGGCGACCGACAGGATACAGGGATTTCTGGAAGGCAAAACGATAGGACCGGAACAAATCTTCCAGGAATTTGAGATGATGTATAAAAGCCTCGAAACAAGGCATACGAGAAACGGCCATCTGACGCATCTGAGAGATTTAACATACGATGAATTCGAACGCGCACCTAAAGACACTGCCGCTCTCCACATGAGCGGTGAGAGGCTAGCAGCAGCCCTTTTCGACGCCATGCTTGATGAAAACGGCGTCTCGTCCGAATTCGTGGATTTCGTAGACGAAGGTTTCCCGGTTAAAGTGAGCGGAGACGATCACAATGCACGTATAGATTACGACGCCTCGCGGGAGGCGGCTTCCGCATTTATGAAAAAAAACGGAAGCAGATTCATCGTGCTTCCGGGATACGGAGGGCTTGACGTAAAGTCCAGAAAATTCAAAACGCTGGGAAGAGGTGGCTCTGATACATCAGCCATGGGAAATATGTACGCTTTCAGTGCATCAGGATTGTGGATGCTTACTGACGTTCCCGGCATACTAAGATATGCAGGCCTGAAAGACCGCGCAGGAGAGGATGATGTAGTCGGATGCCTCGGTATGGACGAGATTGAAGATGCTGCATCGCTTGGCGTAAAGCTTCCGGGGAGAAAAGCAGTTGAGGGAATTGAAAAATATTTCGGCGAAGGGGCCTCTCCACAGATATACATTACCATGGATGCCGACATCTCGGGACCCAGAACCGCAATAGTCAGGAAGGACGGGAAGAAAGAGCCTGTGAAGCTTGTCGGGGGAAGAAATATCATATTTTATAAAATAAAGGGGGATATAAGAGGGCTTCATAATGTTCTCATGAAAAAGTACGTGGAACATACGGCACAGATGTCAAATACCTGGACGCGTCTGATGATACCCGAATACGATGGAGACTCCAGGTCTTACGTTGACGGCGTTCTCAGCAGGCTTTTGGGCGCTAGACCCGGCACCAAGGTAGAATACTACACGGATTTGGCATGGGTAGGGGTCGTGGGAAACGGAATGGAAAGCAACGGCTCTGTATACAGGCAGGAAGCGATGGGGATAGCGGCGCGGGCGGCGTCGGCGCTCAGCAGCATCGACATAGTCTACCAAATGGATCCTGGGGAAGTGTCACTCGGCTACGTGGTACATAGAAAAGACAGCAGGGCGGCGCAGGAAGCCCTTTACAACGAGTTCCTGAACGGAAGGTAGCCTTTTTACCGCCGGCATGCAAATTATGATTATGGACGATACTGACAGGAAGATAATATCGATTCTCAAGAAGAACTCCAGGACGGCTTTCGTCAAGGTGGCGGAAAGGACAGGGCTTACCGAGGGGGCTGTCAGGGCCAGGGTGAAAGCTCTCGTGCTCTCCGGTGAGATAAGGAAGTTCACTGTCCAGACGAAGGAGGAGTTCAGTGGCATAGTCCTTGTAAATACGTTCGCGGACACGCCTACAGGCTCCGTTGCGGAGAATATCAGAAGCATGGGAATAGACGACATCTACGAAACTTCAGGTAACTACGAGATAATGTGCTTCATTCAGTCCGATTCCGTCAAAAGCCTGAACTCCGCCGTGGAGAAGATAAGAAAAATAAAGGGCGTCAGAAGCACCAATACGTGCATGGTTCTAAGATAATCTTTTCTGTTGCCTGTACTGTAATATGGCGTCAATGTTCGGCTATGAAAACAATATCGGAAGCCTGCCGGATGAAATAAGAAGCCTGTTCAAAGAGGTGAAAAAAATAAACCACGAAATCCGTGACGGTGAAGTGATTTTATGGACGTATATCAGTGCATCTGCTGCTGCCATAAGATAGAAGCCGAGAACATGCCAAAGGAATGCCCGAAATGCAAGTCGTAATTATCATTCTAGAAGGTTGCGGACTGGAGATTTTTCTAACTTCACTTCTTCGTAATCTAGATAAAATTTTTGATTTTTATACATTTTTAATAATCAGTTTTCGTCCTTCTATCTCAATAGTCACTTCTTCTCCAGACCTAAAAGGAAACTGGCTATCCTTGACTATATCCATAGGTATGTACAGATAGAATCTATTTCTAGTTAAATAGAATTTAGTTTTTGCTTTTAGAACCACTTTTATCACCAAATATATCTTATAAAAGCAAAAAGTATTTATAGCCGTATTGACATACTATTTGACAGACATAAACTAGGTGTTATCAATGCCAAAAAAATTAAACGAAGAACAGGTTTCAAAGATAAGAAAAGAATTTTATCATTACAAGACAGACAGGAATCTAACTACAAAACATATAGGAAAGAAATTAGGGATATGTTCGAAGACTGTTAGTCTATATTTTAGAAATTTGTTTGGTGTAGAATACAAAAAATTGGCAAAAAGAAAAAGTGCATGGTCAACTAAAGTTGATGAAAATCAAGTAAG
>JACPAH010000004.1 GCA_016180925.1 Candidatus Aenigmatarchaeota archaeon | reverse complement strand
TTTTTCCTTTGGACTTTCCATGATGTGAAACAAGTCATAACATATCCGGATTCTTTTCTGGTTTCACTATAAAGGCGAACTTCGGAATGCAGTCCTTCGCGTCGATTCTTTCTGGTTCTCGGTTGACATTCAGTCACAGTAATGAAGGAATACAGGTGTCTGCGGCCCGTTTTTAAAGGCTTAAAAAGACTTCTGCGACTATCTTTTGTTACTATGGGAGAGTCATATTTATATAAGTTGCTTTCAATATGAAAGGTAGTGGATAGACATGGTTGTAAGCTCCAGAACGCTTGATTCATTGAAGACGATAGGGCTGAACAAGTACGAAAGGAACCTCTGGGCGGCCCTTCTTTCTAGGGGCGCCTCTACCGCGGGGGAGCTTTCGGACATCTCAAACGTGCCCAGGTCGAGGTGCTACGACGTCCTTGAGTCGCTTTCGGACCGAGGATTTGTGATATTGCAGCCCGGGAAGCCCATGAAGTACCTGGCGGTCAACCCGAGGGAGGCGCTTGAACGCGCAAAAAAGAAGATAACTGAAGAGGCCGCCGAGCTTTCCGACAAGATAGACAGGCTTTCCAAGAGCGACGCCGTAAAGGAGCTTGAAAGGCTCCACAAGGATAATATTAAGACTGTAAAGATGGAGGACGTTACCGGCGCCCTGAAGGGCAGGTACGCCATGCTGCAGCAGTTCGAGACGATGTTCAAGAAAGCCAAGAAAAGCATAAAGCTTACCATGACCGAAAGCTCCATGCAAGAGATGATGGAGAGCCACGGCGCTTTGCTGAAGAAGGCCGCCGATTCGGGCGTGAAGGTGCAGGTTGCAGTGCCGCTCACGAAGCAGAATGAGGAACTGGTGAAGGAGCTCATGAAATACGCCCAGGTAAGGGACGTTTCGGACGTCGAGCACATAGAGAAGATGCTCGGAAGGTTCTGCTCCGTCGACGGGCAGGAATTCCTGATGGGGCTTACGGACGACAAGACCCATCCGACCCAGGATGTCGCTTTCTGGACGCAGAGCCAGCACGCAGCCTCGCAGATATTCGAGCCGATGTTCGACTTGGTCTGGCAGCACGCGAAGCCCGTAAAGAACTAATTAATTTTTTCTTATGACCCTTCTTTCAAGCATCTTTGCCGGCCACAATACTACGAGCACGACAAGCGTGGATATCGCAGCGGCAAAGTACATGCCCATCCCTATCGCAACGCCTATCGCGGCGAGCACCCAGAGTTCCGCCGCAGTTGTTATGCCCTTCACGCGGTCTTCAGCACGGAATATGACGCCGGCGCCCAGGAACCCGATGCCTGTGACTATGCCTGCGGCTATCCTTGATGTGTCGACAGTGCTGCCGACAAATGAGAAGGAAAGGACGGTGAAAAGGGTCGCACCTATGCAGACAAGTGCGTGTGTCCTCATGCCTGCAGGCTTTTTCCGTATTTCTCTTTCCAGACCTATGAGAAGGCCTACTATTGCGGCTATGACGATTTTTATTGCGATTTCCATTTCAAGAGGGGTCATCAAATAAGGATTGGATTTACGTCTAATAAAGATTTTTCACTTCACGAATTCTACATTTTCCATGTTTTCAAATGCGCTGTCGCCTGTAAGAAAAGTCAATCCATTTTCTAACGCAAATACATATCCTATGCAATCGACATATGAAAGCCCTTTTTTCCTGTTCCTAAATCTAAATATCATAGCTTTGAACAAAATATCGTCAGGAATGCCAATTTCAGAGTCCTTGAATCTTTGAAAGATTTTTTTTGCTGATTCTTCTCCCAAGTCAGATAAAGTGATATAAATAAGCTCTACAAGATTGAATTTTGAAGTTGCTATTGTTTCTTCGACGAATTTGATGTAATTGGGTTTGTTCTTTGTAATTTCAATAAGTGCGTATGTATCAAAGAAATATTTCACCATCCTTTTCTCGCCTCATCTTTTAGCTTTTGTGTAGGTGTCTTCCACTCAGGAAACAGCCCAAAGACGTCCTTCACTTTTATTTGTTTCTTTATTTCAATTCTCAGGTTTTGGCTTGGTTTTATGCCTTCTTTTATTACAAAACCCTTAGGCAAAATAATGCCTATCGAATTGCCGACTTTTCTTGCTGTGCATTCTATTTCCATCTCATTGCCTCTATAATACTTTGTTAAACATAATTATACATAGTTAAATATATAAAGACTTCTGCTGACGTCTTACAATGGACATAAACCGCCTGCTCCTTGGGCGCATACGCTCCGGCGACATATCAAGCCAGGCCGCCCTTGAGGTCGAGAAAAACCGGCTCGCGAAGCAGCTTGGAACCGGCCGCGTCATAAAGAACGCGGAAATCCTTGAAGCTGCCGAAGGCAGCGCCGACTACGGAGCGATGAAGAAGTTCCTGCTCACGAAGCCGGTCCGCACTTCTTCCGGTATAGCCAACATAGCGGTGATGTGGAAATACAAAGAGCTTTCGAACAGCTGCCCGTTCTCCTGCATATACTGCCCGCAGGGCGTGGAAGGCGGCGAATACATAGCCCCGAAGAGCTACACCGGAGTGGAGCCGACGACTATGAGGGCCATACGCAATGGATACGACCCGGTAAGGCAGGTTCAGGGCCGTCTCAGGCAATTCCATATGATAGGACATACGACCGACAAGTGCGAGCTTATCATCATGGGAGGCACCTTCATGTGCACGCCGCCCTCTTTCCAGCAAAGCTTCATCAGGCAGTGCTTTGACGCCTTCAACGGCCAGCCAAGCCCGACGCTTCCGGAAGCGCATGCAAGGAATGAATATGCGGCTAACCGTTGCATAGGCCTCACGCTAGAGACGCGGGCCGACGTCTGCCTGCCGGAGGAAATGCTTTCGTACGGCTGCACCCGTGTAGAAGTCGGGGTGCAGAGCACTGATGACGATATACTGGTAAAGACGAAGCGCGGGCACGATGCTCACGCGAACATAGTTGCCTTCAAAAAACTGAAGGAAGCCGGCCTGAAGGTATGCGCTCACTGGATGCCCGGGCTTACCGGGATTTACGGCAGCATCGACATGAATAAGGAGATGTCCATGTTCAGGGAGCTTTTCAGGCAGGATTACATGCCTGATGAGCTCAAGATATATCCGACGCTTGTGATACCAGGCACCGAATTGCATTCCATGTGGGAAAGAGGGGAATTCGCAGCCATGTCGTCGGATGGGATGATCTCCCTTCTTATCGAGATGAAGAAAGTCGTGCCGCCCTATGTGAGGATAAAGAGGATAATGCGCGACATATCCGAGAAGAAAGTGTCGGCCGGCGCAAAGACCACCAACTTGCGCCAGCTCGCCCATATGCGGATGGAGGAACTCGGCGTGAAGTGCCGGTGCATACGCTGCAGGGAGATACGCCTGAAAGATTACGAAGGCTGCGCGTTCAACATCGCGGAATACGATGCGTCCGGAGGCAAAGAGGTGTTTCTTTCGTTCGATGCCGGCGATAGCATCCTAGCGTTTTTGCGCCTGCGCCTCGACGGCGGCCCGGCAAAAGTGCGCGAACTCCATGTATACGGCAGGATGGCACCCCTGCATTCGGATGCGAATGCCCAGCACCGGGGCTTCGGCTCGCTCCTGCTCGAAAAGGCCGAAGAGCTCGCGAGGCAGAATGGAAAATCCTCTATGCAGGTCACATCAGGCATCGGGGTCCGCGATTATTACAGAAAGCGTGGCTACGCTCTTGAAGGGTTTTACATGACCAAAAGGTTGTGAATTCCTTTAAAAATCAGTTTGAAATAATTTTTCAGCCATAATATGATTAATTTCACAAGAGTATGCTTACAGCATTCTCTTTGAAATCAAAGTCTTCTTATGGCATGAGTATTCATTAAGAAGACTTATGATTCTTATGTCCCTCGACGAGGAGATGCAGAACGAGATAAGGAAGATGGAGAAGGAGATGCAGCAGATAGACGAGGAGCTGGAAAAGCTGCAGGCCCGTGTGCTCCATCTCATTGGGATAAGGAAAAAGCTGGCGAGCGATACTGATTCTTTGAGGTCGTATTTCTATCCCGACGAGAGGAAGGAGAAGCAGACGACTCTTGCCGGGCTCATGAAATAGGCCCCTTTAGCTTTTTGTAGTGCTCCTCTGACTTCTTTCTTACATGGGTGGCTATGCGCGCCGTGTGGCGCTTCACGTGATGCCTGTATCTGTACAGGAGGAAGGCGAGCACGCCGAGAACGACGATAATCAGTATGTTTTCGAGGATGTTGAACTGCGAGGCGATGCCGACATAGGCGCTTCCGAAATACCAGCCCATGAAGCCCAGAACGAATATGCGTGGCACCGAGCCGATAAAGGTCGCTATTGCGTATTTTTTTCTCGAGACGCGGAGCACGCCTGCGGCAATGGATACGAGGGATATCGGGAAGAACGGTATGGCCCTGAAGATGACTATCGTCGTCCATATCTTTTTCCCCTGCTCCAGCCTCTTTTCCTGCTTCTCGACATCTTTCCACGACATGCCGAGGAAGCGGTGGAGCCTGTTTATGGCGGGCCTGCCGCCGTAGTATCCTATCCCGTAGGTGAAGAACGAGCCTATTGTCGATGCAACGGATGCCGGTATGACGATGAGCAGGATTATCTGCGCTATCGCCTCGGGGAGCGGTATGCCCGCCGGGATTAGTATGAAGCTCGCGCCCATTATCACGAGCGGCGAAGGTATCGGGATGAGGATTTCCTCTAGGATGACGACCATGAAGACGCTCAGGGCGCCGAACTGCCTGACGAATTCGAATGTCCATGCGATGAGACCGGAAACAAGCTCGGAAAAGACCATTTATTTTCTCTCCTCTATTTCTTTCTTCATCTGCTCTATGAACGCCTCTGCTTTCACGCCGTAAGCGGTCTTGCCTTCCCTGTTGCGGACGGCTATTGTTCCAGCCTGCTGTTCCTTGTCCCCGGCTATGAGCATGTAGGGCACTTTCTGCAGCTGGGCCTCGCGTATCTTGTACTGCAGGGTCTTCGAGTCGTCGTTCAGCGAGACGCGCAGCCCTGCTTCCGCCATTAGGCTTCTTACGCTTTCGGCATATTCTGTGTTGTTGTCCGTTATGGGCAGCACCGCCGCCTGCAGGGGCGCCAGCCACAGCGGGAACGCGCCTGCATAATGCTCTATGAGTATTCCCATGAAGCGCTCTATTGCCCCGTAAAGGACCCTGTGTATTATGACGGGCCTGTGGAGCTTCCCGTCCTGGCCTGCGTACTCCATGTTGAAGCGCTCCGGCATGAATAAATCCAGCTGCACCGTGGCGCACTGCCATGTCCGGCCTATCGCGTCTTTTATGTGGAAGTCTATCTTCGGCCCGTAGAAGGCGCCGTCGCATTCGTTCAGCTTGTACTTCATTTTTCTCTTGTCAAGGACGCTTTTCAGCATGCTTTCGGCCTTGTCCCACATGTTGCCGCTCCCTATGGAGTTCTCAGGCTTCGTCGAAAGCTCCGTATGGTATTCGAACCCGAACGTCTTGTAGAAATAATCTATCATTTCGATGACTTTTGAGACTTCGTCTTCTATCTGTTCCTGCGTCACGAAGATATGGGCGTCGTCCTGGTTGAAGCTGCGCACCCTGAAGAGCCCGGAAAGCACGCCGGACAGCTCGTGCCTGTGGACGAGCCCTATTTCTGCCAGCCTTAACGGCAGCTCTTTGTAGCTCCTGTTGGTCGTCTTGTATGTAAGGATAGCGCCGGGGCAGTTCATCGGCTTCACCGCGAATTCCTGGTTGTCGATGTCGGTGAAATACATGTTCTCCTTGTAGTGGTCCCAGTGCCCGCTCTTCTCCCACAGGCTCCTGTTCATTATTATCGGCGTGTTTATTTCCTGGTAGCCATGCCTTCTATGCTCCTCTCTCCAGAAATCCAGAAGCATGTTCCTTATTATCATGCCTTTCGGGTGCATGAACACCATGCCAGGCGCCTCTTCCTGGAAACTGAACAAATCAAGGGCTCTGCCGAGCTTCCTGTGGTCTATCTCCTCAGCCTTCTTCCTCATTTCCAGGTATTCCTGCATCTCCTTCTTCGTCTCGAACGCGATGCCATGTATCCTCTGCAGCATCGCGTTCTTTGAGCTGCCCAGCCAGAACGCGCCGCCGACCTTCGTCAGCTTGACTGCCCCTATCTTGCCGGTTCTTTCGACAAAGCCGCCTTTCGATACGTCGTGGAAGCTGCCGAGCTTGATTATGGCGATTTTGCCTTCCGTCTCTTCTATGAGTTCCAGCTTGTATTTCTCGCCGTCGAACAGCTTGTTGGCTTTGTCCTTTGGCAGCGATTTCCTTTCGAAGAACTCGTCCCCCTTCATTATGGAGTTCATCTCCTTCTCTATCTTCCCGAAGTCGTCGTCGGAGAAATGCCTGCCGTCGAAGTCGTAGTAGAATCCCTCGTCTGCCGGCATTCCGCCGCCAAGCTTCACTTCAGGATAAAGCCTTTTCACGGCGGCCGCAAGCAGCATCGCGCCGGAATACCACAGGATGTCCTTCTGTTTTTTGGCTTCGTACGTGAGTATCGTAAGGTCTTTCTTCCTTGTCTGTGCGGCGCCTGCCGAGGAGAATGACTTTGACTGCTCTGCCAGCGGATGCCCCTTTATGTCCATGGCGAGCTTCTTGTTCCAGCCGAACGGCGCCCTGAAAGTGGTTATGCCGAGGCTCTTCGCTTTCTCTTCCATGGCCTTTATCACATCAAGGGCCTCGCCGGGCTTCGCAAGGTTCTGGCTTATGTGGGCAAACGGATATATCGTGACAGAATTGCACCCTATCTTCTGGAGAAAGCCGTTGATTTCCTCCATCGCGGCCCCGCCGACAGCCGGCGTGTCGCCTGTTTCGACGCTTGTAAGAAGGAGAAGCGTCTCCGTATGCCTGCATTTCTTCCTTTCGGTGTCTTCGGCCTGTTTTATCTCTTTCTCAAGGGGCTCATATTCGACCCAGTTGCAGTGCATCTGCAGTATCTTCATGAGGATAACTGTGTTGACGCAAATTTAAAAACTGGCTATTTACGGAAGCCTCTCTAAAACCTGTAATTTTAGTCCTTTGCTATGCCCTGAAAAAAGTCATCGATATCGGGATTCATCAGGACGTCCGCAGGCTCTGCTCGAGACTCTTTGTATCGGAGCCATTCCTCCCTCGCTCTCGCAAAATTAGGGTATTTTAGCTGGCGCCCGAAGACGTCATTGAGTATAGGGTCCTGAAGAACCTGGTGATATCCTCCAAATCCCCCGAAAAAACTCCCGGTATAGACTCCCCACCGCGCTCTCGCTTTCATTGCCGTTTCCCGGCTTAGTTTGTAGTTCATGAATATACCTCTGTTTCGTCAAGCTCTAAAGGAGTGATAAACGGCCTGTCAAAGACGTAAAGCGGCCCGTGTCTTTTTCCGAAATGCAGGGCCACCGTCCTGTCGTTTATCGGGACATCAACTATTCTGGGCCCTTTTATTGCGCTTCCGGTGTCTAGAATCTTTCCGAACCCGTCAGCTTTGTGGCGTCTTTTTTCCGACAGGATATACTCTTTGACGACGGGCGGGAGCTCGCGGAACTGCCCCGATTCGGTGTCGGTCCACGGGTTGTATATCGTCGTCCCCATGTCATAGAAGTCCGGGTCTGCCGCGTACGTCCTGAGCTCGGAATACGGCCTTCCAGATGCTGTATAGCCCCTTCCAGGGCCGCAATCTATGGTATACGCGGTAAATTTCACGCCGTCGACAACCCTGTATGAAAAACCGGGCGTGGTTCCGGGCGTTTTTCCGCCCAAAACTCCCAATGCTTCTGACGGCTTCGCAGCGGCAATACATATTAAGCTCCCAAATCCTGCCAGGAAATCTCTTCTGTCCATTCATATCCATTGAAAACGAATGTATTTAAACATATGCAATATTTTTGCATACATATGAAATCAAGATTCAGTAGTAGAAATGCCGGCAATTGAGCGGGAAAATTGAGGATTTTTAGGCATTTAAAACAGCGCGATAGAATTTCATAATGGACAGCCCCGTGGTGTAGCGGCAAGCATAGAAGCCTTTGGTAGACTTTTCAGAAAATCCGTGAAGAACGAAAGTTCTTCAGGACCACGAAGAAGCTATAAGCTTCTTCCATGGGTTTAATCAAAATGGAAAGTTTAAGGAGAGCTTCGGACCCAGGTTCGAAAGCATTGCGAGCCAAGCTCGCAGGCCGATTTTCCTGGCGGGGCTATTTTCTCTTCGGGCCGTAGTATTTTATGCCCTTGATTATTTCTTCCTTCGACCTGAGGCGGTTCTCCTCGATTTTGGCCATTTTATTTCTCAGAAAATCCAGTACGTTCACCGGCTGGTTAGCCTGGTAGACATATTTCAGCCTGTCGCCGCCCACAGCCGACCTGTTGACGAAATCCTTTTTCAGGAGATTGCTTATGGAAGCCCTTAGCATGCGTTCCGATAGGTTCGTGGTTTTTTTCAGCTCCTTTATGCCCATGGGGCCTTTTGCAAGGGCCGCATACACCTTAAGCTCGCTCTTCCCTAATTGTAGATATTTCAGAACGTTAAGAAACGGCAGGCCCTTGCCATCGCTTTTCATGATTAATAATCTGAAACTATTGATTTAAGCATGTGAACGAGGCGTAAATTTACTTTTATGGTTTGCCCGGAAGTCTCCCGATTTTCTCGAACCACATCCCGTAAAGATGCGGCTCCACGCCAACCTTTGTACAATCGACGCCTCTCGGTATACCTTCAGACGCCACTATATATTTTATGCGGCCATCTTCATATCTGGGCAGACTTTCTGCAGTTCTTCTGGTTCCTCTAAGGGTTTCCCTGACTTCTTTGGCACCCCCTGTCAAGTCTTCCCTCAGGGGCCCGCCGTAATTGTCCGAAAAAACTGCGATATGATATTCCTGATATTTCCCGCCGCTTACGAGCACGACTCCATGGTATCCAGACAGATTGTCGCCTGGTCTTGTTCTCTCAGTGGACTGAAGTTCAACTACTGTCCCTTTCGGAAGGTAATCCGTATGCGAGACAAACTGGTATAAGATATCAGGGTCGACGACATCCGGGTCGCTGCCAAGCCTGTCTAGAAGTTTTTCCGTATCATGTTCTGTCAGCAGCCTGTCCACAAAAGAGACGACAGATGCAGGTCTGCTTATGGGTCTTATATTTGTGCGGTATGTGAGGTAGTCCTTCCTGAACCTGTCCCCGCCTATGTATCTCGGGCCGGCGACGATGAATCTTCCGTCGAACGGGTATACAAACGGGTGTTGAGTCAGTCCATTCTTTTCTGTAGGCACCCTTCCGTCGTATCTTAATTGGGAAGCAAAAGTGTCAAGTGCTATGCCCTGGTCCAGGCCCTGAAGTATCTTGTAGGTTAGAACGGGTGATAATTTTCTCAGTCTTTCCATATGCTTGGGATCTTTTGCCCTAGAGGCCGCAACACTGCCTATTTCATGAAGCACCCCGCAAACAGCGGCTCTCTGCAGCTCGTCGTCCTTCATGCCGATCTTGGTCCCGAAAGCTGCCGAGCCGGTGGCGACCTCTCCGAGATGCTTATACCTATCTCCGGGACCGACAAAAGTTTTTAGAATAGGCCAGAGAGGCAGATGCTGCCTTTCAACACGCGTCATTATTTCCATGACGCGCGCAGAAGCCTTTTTAATATCACCGTCGACGAAGTCAGCAAATGCCCTGTAGGCATCTGTTTCCTCCATGGCGCGCTGGCTCTGGGCCCCGTTTGAAACGATTTGTAAAAGATGTTTCTGTGACTGCCTGAATAGTTCGTCTGCATAGTCCCTGTATAATTTCGCGGCGGTTTCAGACATATTATTCTGCGCCGCCTGGACCTGATAAGCAAATTCGTCTGGGGTTATAATTCTTGGCGTCCTGCCCAGGCTTCTTTTTCTGGCAACCAGAAGATAAGGGAACTCGTCGTTGAGAGCCCTTCCCGGCAGGTCCTTTTTATATTGTTTTAATGTATCTTCATCAACAACCGGAGTCTTTGCCGTAACAAGGGGCGTCGCGTCTTCGCCGAAGCGCATATCCCTCAAATCTCCCTCTTTATCCACCCCGTCCTTTCCTGTTACCCCCCTGAGTACATCTCCTACTTTAAGTTCATCGAGTGGTATTCTGTCTATGAATATGTCATCGTCTTCTTTCTGTGCCATGGGGTTAACCTTTAACTATTAAATAGTAACAAAATGCTTTTAAAGCTTTTGAATCGTTTCGTCTATTATAATGTCCGCGGATGAGATAAAGATTGTGATTGCATGATGTCTGTTTTGAGGCTCGGGCACAGGCTCGCCAGGGACCCCCGCATATCCACCCATTGCGGCCTCGTCGCAAGGGCGCTGGGAGCCGACGAGATAATCTACAGCGGGGAGCACGACGAGTCCCTCCTGAAAGGCATAGAGGAGACTGTTCAGAGGTGGGGAGGCCCTTTTTCCGTCCGCTATGAAGCCAACTGGAAGAAATGCATAGCGGAATACAGGAAGAAAGGGTACAAAATTACTCATTTGACCATGTATGGAGTATCTCTGAAAAAGTCAAAAATGAAGAAGCACAAAAAAATGCTCATTATAATAGGCGGGGAGAAGGTACAGCCTGAAGTATATCAGATGTCTGATTATAACGTTTCGATTGAGAACCAGCCCCATTCCGAGGTCGCCGCGCTCGCCGTCTTCCTGAACGAATGCTGCAGGCCGAAGAAGTTCAGGAATGCGAAGATGCGCATCGTCCCCCAGGAGAAGGGGAAGAGGGTCATTGAGGAGAAGTAGAAATATTTTCTGCGGGCTTGCCTTTTCTTGATAGGAGAACGACCCTGCTGTCGGCCTTCTCATTTATTATTTTGTATGATGAATTCTCCTCTATCTTTCTTGCAAATTCTTGCATCTCGCTGTGAAGGGGCATGTCGGTATACTGAAGAACGCGGCGGGAACCGCCCACGGCCATGAATGCTTTTACTTCCACGAACTTCGGCATCGCGCTTTCTATGAGTTTTGCATATCCCTCCGGGTCCCTGAGGTTCAGGCCTTTCGTCAGCGTCAGCCGGAAAACGGTGTTGCACGAGAATTCCTTTATCAGCGAGAGGGATTTCTGCACGTTCTCCCAGAAGCCCTTCACCATGGGCACGGCCGTGCGCTTGTACATCTCGGGCGTCGTTCCATATACGGAAATGTAAAGGTTGGTCGGCTGGTGCTCAAGCAGGCGCTCCGTCATCCCGGGCACCGTGCCGTTGCTCACCAGGTACGCAGTCATGCCCCTGGACTTGATTTCGTCTATCATCCCGGGCAGGTAAGGGTAAAGCATCGGCTCGCCTGAAAGCGATATGGCAAAGTGCTTCGGCATCATTGCTTCCTCCAGCTTCTTGAAATCCGCGTTCTCGTTTCCCCAGAAGCCCTGGAGCACCTGCCTCTGCGCGTCTATGCAGCCGTTCACGACCGATACGGGCTCGTCCCACTGCTCCTCCTTCCTTGGGAGCATGTAGTCGAAGTTCCTCCAGCAGTGCAGGCAGTTGAAATTGCAGAAGAACATGACCGGGGTCATCTGGACGCACTGGTTGCTCTCTATGCCGTAGAACTTGTTCTTGTAGCATACATTCTTCCCGCGTATGCTCTCCTTCGTCCAGTTGCAGACCTTTATCGCCGAGTGCCTGCCCACGAAGCGGTATCCCATCTGTGTCGTCTTTTCGCGCATGAAGTCCAGTTTTGCATCTATTTTATCACTTATTTCTTCCGGAACGTCCACGAAGCCGTCTGGTATGGCGTTGCATTCGGCTTGCGGCTGGTTCAATATCTTGAGCATAGTATGAATTCGCGGAAGGGTTTAAAAAAGTCTGTCATCTCTCGTAAATCTTGGCGTTTTCCGTGAATCCCGAGACTTGGGAGGCTGTTTTGCCCGGGAATGCCTCGAACTTGATCTTCCTGTCACCGGTCATCTGGACAAGCACGACGCCTGCCACGCTGCCTGTCCCGGCAGCACTGGAGACTTTTGCAAAGCTGACTCTGTCCCATATATTCCCTTCCTTTGTTATGTAGTCGAATTCAGGCAGAAGCTCATATTTCACCAGTCCGCTTGCCGTGCTTACATCAGCCGGATCCGGCGAGTTGCCTTTGACGGCGAACTGCTTCGGCTCGCCGTTGAAGTCCCCGATCGAGACGATTATCTGGGAAGGGTCGTAGCCGTTGTAAACGAATGAGAGGTGCGTAGTCCAATAATCCGCCGAGGCTCCGCCGCCCCCATAGCCGTATGTGTTCTCGACAAACCAGTTCCCGACCAGCCTTCCGTCAATATCGTAGTCTATTTTTCCGGCGATTGGCTCAGCGGTCCGCACGCTTTTTCCGACAAGCTGGCTTCTTACAGGCTCGTTGAAGTAATCATACGTATTTGGCACATGGATTTTCCATTCTTCCCCGTCGTAATGCTCCGGCACCACGAATCCTTGCAGCACGAAATTCTCGTCAACAAGGTTGTAATCTACATTTTTCTCGTAGTATCCTATGATTTCCCCGGCTTTGACGGGTATTCTGGCGCTTGAGTAGCCATTTCTCCATACCGCATTTGTTTTCAGTTTCTCAGACAAAGTGCCGACATGGATATAGATGCTGGAAACGGTGCACGTATGCTCTATAACAATCCTGTAGTCTTCCCCTTCCCCGGCTCCGGGCATGTGCCCTATGCTCGTCACATAGCCGTCGCCCGGTGAGTAGACTTCGATGTCAAACCCGTCGTTTTTGAAGTTCTGGAAATAATGGTGGTCGATGGGCGTTACATGGCCTCCTGCTGTAAGGCCGATAGGAAGGAAGACAAGGGTTTTTTCAAGATTCACAGGCGCATAATCGAACTTAATTTCGTTTCCGGTGCAAAGCTCCCTGTTGGCGTCTTCCGGCGATTTTCCGGGCTGTTCCGGGGATGACTGGAATGCAAAAGGCTTCTGGCATAGCGGATTTCCGGAATCCATGCCGCAGTATTCCTGGCACTTGGCCAGGTTGTCCTTGCAGAAAATGTTGCATGCTTCTTCCCCCAGGCAGAGGCTGCCCAATCTGGGGGATGATGCCTCGTTTTGAAGCGATTCCTGGATGGCGGGGTTGTAGCATTCCAGGACGTCCCTTACCACCGCTCCCATTATGGTATCGTGGTCATGCTGGGGATAGTAGAACTCCCTGCTGCCTTCTATGTTGTTGTTCTGGATTTCATAGACATTGCAGAAATCCGCCATCTCGCCGCAATAATAGTCTTTCAATACGGAATCCATGACGGTCTTGTGGTGGTATACCTTCACGTTGCTTCCGGGCTTTTCAAAAGGCTCGAATCCGACTGCAATATCCCTCAAAAATCCCTGCCTGTCGCCAAGGAATTGGGCCTTCCATCCTGTGAGGTCGTAGCCCCCGATAGGGGAAGCCAGTGTATGCAGAGCCACCGGTCCGGAAAAGTCCAGCCTGCTTATCGAGTATGATGCGGTGACGCCGCCTGCGCTTGAGCCAAAAATGACAAGCTCTTCTACCGGGTTCTCCGTGAGAATCGCATGCGCGTCGGCGAGGAATTTCTTGCTGATGTTTTCAATATGGGAATTCTCGTCCTGGTCGTATATCAGCACAAACCGCGCTTTGGGGTCCTGTTCCATGAGGATTTTTTCGGCAGCCCATCCTTCCTTGGTATGGTCCCCAAGACCCATTAGCAGAATATAACCCCTGCTCTTGACGCTGTTGTCGTTCTCGCAGGAAAATTTTGCGTCTGCGTTTATGACTTCTTTCTGCTGCTGGACGCATCCGCCGATGAGAATTATTAAAGCCAGTGCAAGAATCCAGTAAATTTTGCCTAGTTTCATTGAAAGTATTTGATTCGGACTATAATAAACTCTCAGTAACTAAAGTATATTTATAAAGCTTTTAAGTTAATTCATTATTATGAAATTAAATTATGTTATTTTGTTGGCAATTTCTTTAACTGCTGTTATATATGTAACCGGATGCGTATCTCAGGAACCAAAAGGGAAAGATAATGGCGTATTGGATAATTGTAAAACAGGCAATTATGATGAAGAAAGGGATTGTTATACCGCTTTGGCGTACAAGAACGTTGATTATAAAATTTGTGAGAAAATGCCGGAAGATGTAAATGAGAGACAGGCAAATAAAGCCTTTTGTTTAGGATTCATTGCTTCCGTTACCGGAGATCTAAGTATATGCAGAAATCAGGGAAATATGTATTATAAAAATACATGTGAAATTGTTTTTGAGAGATATACTTTTGATATCAATTACATTGAAGAGTTTGAAGATATCAAAAACAAATATTCTGGTTAGTTTATAATTCTGGTTAGTTTATATGACTCAAGAATGTCATGGCTATAACTAAAATATTTAGAGAACAAAAGGCTAAAATAAATGATGAACTTCAGGCAAAAAATCGCGCGGGAAACGGGAATTTCCGCTGAAAAAGTGCCCGCCAGCTACCAAATACTGGGCGATGTAATGCTCCTCAAATTCGGGTGCAGCGAAGTTGAGAAGAAGAAAATAGCAGATACAATTCTTCAGCTCTATCCATACGTAAAGACGGTTTGCGAGACGAAAGGCGTTTCCGGCGAGCTCCGCCAGCCTTTTGTCAGGAAGCTCGCCGGCAACGGCACCGAAACAGTCCATAAGGAGAATGGTATATTTTACAAGCTTGACGCGGCGAAGCTCATGTTCTCGAAGGGCAACCATTTAGAGAGGCAGCGCCTTCTGGGTGAGGTAAAAAAGAACGAGGTTGTCGTGGACATGTTTGCCGGAATAGGGTATTTCTCGCTGCCGATTGCGAAGCATGTGAAGAAGATGTATGCAATAGAGAAGAATCCTATTTCATTTGGCTATCTTGAGGAAAATATTTCTTCGAACAAATTACAAAATGTGGAAGCAATGAATGCCGATTGCAGGGACGTGCAGATGCAGGGCGTTGCCGACAGGATAATCATGGGTTACTTCCCGCATACGGAAAAGTTCTTGCCTTTCGCGCTGAAGATACTCAAGCCTCACGGCATTGTTCATTTCCACAATGCCTACCGTGAGGATGAGCTTTGGAAGAAGCCGGAAGAGCAGCTGAAGGTGCTGGGTGATTTCAGGCTCCTCTCGAAAAGAAAGGTCAAGAGCATCGCCCCGCGAAGATGGCATGCCGTGATGGACGTCCAAGTTGCTAACTGAACCGCATGGCATGACCGCTCACCCTGACAGAAAATTGTCTATTATTCTCAAGGCTTCGCTTACATCGTTGTAGAATGCGGTAGTGACGTTTTTGTTCCCTGCAATCATTGCAGATAATCTCCTGTCCCGATGCCTGTGGAGGCACAGGATTTTCTTCCCCAAAGCTTCCGCAAGGCCAATTTCATACCCAACACCAAGCGATGCTGTAGTCACCTCAGCCACGACAAAATCGGCACTCTTGAGCCACTTGACATCCCTCTTGAAAATTTCCTCGTCAGGCATGATTTCACCGGATTCTTCCAGGTCCTTATTTCCGACATGTTCTGTGAGGACAACGCCACGTTTTTTGAGGCGACCTATCATTTCCGAATATATCTCTTTGTCTTCCCGGCCACCCCGTATCGAGCCTGCAAAATAAATCTTCATGCTTTTCACTTCGCATAATCAACTATTTCAGGCTTTACCAGAGAAAGGAAGTCCCTGCTTTTCATGCGTATGCTGGCGGTGTGGAGGCCGGCGTTGAAGTTGACGTACTCGTTGTCGAGGATGCGCCTGTCCGCGTAGGTCTTCAGGTTCATAAGCGTCCCGACAGGGTGGACGCTGCCGATTTCGCAGCCGCAGACCTTCAAGACTTCCTGAGGGCTTGCGAGATGCGCATCGCTTTTTATTATCACTTTCAGCTTTTTCATATCTATCTTTTTGTCGCCTGAAACAAGGGCAAGGAAGAATTCGTTTTTTCCCTTGAAAACCAGTGCCTTCACTCCTGTTTTTATGTCCTCGCCGCGTATCCTGGCCGCGTCCTCGGACGTATACACGGGCTCATGCTCGCTTACCTCGTATTTCATCCTTTTTTCGTCAAGGAGGCGCTTTATGCTTTCGAACTGTGTTTGCATTACTTATATCTGGCTGTAAATTATGTAAATATGAGGCTTGTGAGCTACCTGCTGCCCGCCGCTCTAATGATTTCAGGTTGCGCTCAAAGAGTCAGCAATATCGCTCCCTATGAAATAGGAGAATATGAGCTGTCAAGGAAGGCGATGGAGGTCACGGGCAATAGAGACCCTACCAGCATATTTTATTTCTCAAGCAGGCCGATATCCAAGGAGCCTGATTACGCCATAGCCGTCCCAGCGTTTTTTGAAATCAGAAGGCGCAAAGCCGGTTTAAGCAGGAAGCTTCTCGGGCAGATTGATGCAAACGGGGACAGGGTAGTGACGGAAGAAGAGGCCAGTGATTTTTTCAGCGATAAACGATGAGAAATATCTTATAAAAACCTTCCAAGCCAATTTCTTTCATGACGCAAATCGAGATTACGTTCCTCGGCACGACGGCCGGCGTGCCGACCAAGGACAGGGGGCATCCTGCCGTCCACATAAAGTACAGGTCGGAGCAGGAGTACTCGTGCCTCTTCGACTGCGGCGAGGGCACCCAGAGGCAAATCCTCTTCACGGACGTTAATTTCATGAGAATAGACGACATCTTTATTACGCATTGGCACGCCGACCACTTCGCCGGCATTCTGGGCCTCATGGAGACGATGAACCTCGAAGGCAGGACGAAGCCTCTGAACATCTATGGGCCGGAAGCCGCGCGCTTCGTGGACATCCTTCAGGAGCTCGGATATTCGAGCAAGAAGTATCAGGTGGTAGCCCATGACGCGTGGTTTGAGGGAACGAGTCCGCAGGTTCTGCTGGACAACGAGGAGTTCCAAATCCTCTCTATACCGGTCAAGCACAGCATACCTGCGGTTGCGTATGCCCTGGCCGAGAAGGAGCGGGTGAATGTTGACAAGCTCAAAGCCAAAGAGCTGGGCCTGCCGGAGAAGGGACCCGTGTACGGGGAAATAAAGGAGAAAGGCTCCGCGGTATTCAAGGGCAAAAAAATAAGGCTGGAGGACATGTCAATAGTCGAAAGGGGAAAGAGAGTCGTTTACACGGGCGACACAATGCCGTGCAAAAATGTAATCACTATTTCCCGGGATGCGGACATGCTTATACATGATTCGACATTTTTTGAGGATGCCGCTGACGACAGCAACTACAGGCACAGCAACTTCGACGAGGTAATAAACATATCTAAGAAGGCAGGGGTGAAGCAGCTTGTTCTGACCCATATAAGCCGCCGCTATCAGAGCAGCCACGACCTCAAGGAGAAGTTGAAGGATTATGAGGGGGTCAAGCTGGCGAAGGATTTCATGAAGATAGTTGTGTCATAAGAGGCTAGCGGGCTTTAAGCCATCAGGTATAATTATGAATTCTTATGATGAAGGAATGGCACAGGATGACCGCCGAAGAGGCGCTTAAGGCGCTCGAGTCTGGCCGCAAAGGACTTTCAAAATCAGAATCTTCAAGGCGCCTTAATAAGTATGGCCGCAATGAGCTCGTGGAGAGGAAGAAGACATCAGGCTTCCGCCTTTTTCTGCAGCAGTTCGCGAGCTTCCTTGTCATAATTCTTATAGTGGCGGCTGTCGTGTCGTTTGCCGTGGGTGAGGCCGCCGACGCGGCCGTCATATCCGCCATAATACTCCTCAATGCGCTTTTCGGCTTCGTCCAGGAAAGGAAGGCCGAGAAGGCGCTCGAATCGCTGAAAAAATTTGCCGCGCCGCAGACCACTGTCGTGAGGGGCGGGGAGAAAATGATGGTGGACGCCTCCTCAGTCGTTCCTGGCGACATACTTTACATGGAAGCCGGGAGCAGGGTGCCGGCCGATTCGCGCGTCATGGAATGCTCCAGCTTCAAAGTCGACGAATCCGTCCTCACGGGAGAATCTGTCGCTGTCACGAAAAACCCGGCTCCTGCCGGCAGTGTTATGGTGGCTGACAGGAAGGACATGGTTTACATGGGGACCACCGCGGTCTACGGGACGTGCACAGCTGTCGTCGTCGGCACTGGCATGAAGACAGAGTTCGGAAAGATAGCGGAAAACCTCCAGGTAGGCGAGGAGAAGACGCCTTTGCAGAAGAATCTGGGAGCGCTCGGAAGGAACATCGGCGTTCTCATAATCCTCATATGCGCCGCCGTTTTTGCCGCAGGCATGGCCAGGGGCATGGAGACGGTGGAAATATTCCTCGTCGCCGTTTCCCTGGCTGTTGCCGCCATACCTGAAGGTCTTCCGGCTGTCGTGACCATAACGTTAGCCATCGGCCTTGTCAGGATGGCGAAGAAAAATTCCATCGTGCGGAAGCTGCCTGCGGTGGAGACGCTTGGAGCGGCTACCGTGATATGCTCGGACAAGACGGGCACGCTCACGAAGAACGAGATGACGGTGAGGAAGGTATACGTTCCGGGACGCATCATGGAGGTCACTGGTGACGGCTATTCCGCCACGGGATATTTCCTTGAGGGCGGAAAAAGGGCGGAAAGCGGCGGGGACGTGAGGCTGCTGCTCGAAACTGGCATGTTCTGCAACAACGCCTCTCTGGGAGAAAGCGCGGTTGGCGACCCCACGGAAATCGCCCTCCTGGTGTCGGCCGGGAAGTTGGGGCTTGAAAAGGAAGGCAGGAGGGTGCATGAAATACCCTTCGACTCGCAGAGGAAGCTCATGTCCGTCGTGTACCAGAAAGGTAATCAAAGGATAATGTACACGAAAGGTGCAGTGGAGGAAGTCCTGAAGAGATGCAAGGGCATCCAGAAAGACGGCCGCGTCGACAGGCTCACCGAAAAGGGCAGGAAGGAGATTATGGACATAAACGATGAGTTCGGGAAGGCCGCCCTCCGGGTCCTCGCCTTTGCCTACAGGAAAATTTCCCGCGGCTACGACGAGGGCGAGCTTATTTTTGCCGGCCTCCAGGGGATGCTCGACCCGCCGCGCCCCGAAGTGAAGAGCTCCATTGAGCAGTGCAAAAAGGCCGGGATAAAGGTCGTCATGATAACGGGCGACCACATGAACACGGCTGTTGCGATAGCGAAGGAGCTGGGCATTGCGGATGGCGGCAGAGTCCTTACAGGCGAGGACATGGAATCGATGAGCGACGATTCGTTTGGTGATATAGTCAACGACGTCTCCGTTTATGCGAGGGTGTCGCCCGAGCACAAGGTGAGGATAGCCGAGGCGCTGAAGAAAAAGGGGCATGTCGTTGCCATGACTGGCGACGGCGTGAACGATGCTCCGGCTCTCAAGAACGCCGACATAGGGGTCTCGATGGGGATATCCGGCACCGACGTGTCAAAGGAGGCAAGCGACATGGTGCTTGCGGACGATAATTTCGCCACCATCGTCGGGGCAGTGAAGGAGGGAAGGGAGATCTATGACAACATAAAGAAGTTCGTCTATTACCTCCTTGCGTGCAACATGGGCGAAGTTATGACTATATTCACTTCAATCCTCATCGGATTTCCGCTACCACTCCTGCCTCTCCAGATACTGTGGATGAACCTTATAACGGACGGCCTGCCAGCCCTCGCGCTGGGCGTGGAGCCGAGCGACCCGGACACTATGCAGAGGAAGCCCAGAAGAAAGGACGAGAAGATAATCGGCAGGCGAAGCCTCCTTTACATATTATCCACAGGAGTGTTGATGGCGGCGATAACGCTCGGCGTGTTCTACTATTACATGAGCGACTACTCCCTGGCCATTACGATGGCCTTTACCACCCTCGTGTTCCTGCAGATTTCAGTTGCCATGAGCATAAGGTCGAGGGAGCCGGTGCACAGGATAGGATACCTGAAGAACAGGAAGCTGGTGATGGCTCTTGCGTCGGTCGCCGTCCTCCAGGCTTTGGTCGTAAACGTTCCGTTCTTCAACCCGGTATTCAAGACCGTGTCTCTGGGGGCAGGCCACTGGCTCGTGGTCATAGGCGCCATGCTCGCCCTTTTCATCCTTCTGGAGGCCGAGAAGCTTCTGAGGCGTAGCCAAATAAATACCGCCCCGTCCAACTATGGCTAACCAGCTTAATGTTCCATAAAGCTGGTTGCATATTGTAAATCAGTAATAATATCCTATTTATTCGGCTGGTTTACAATAATTCTATGGGACTGAAGCAGAGCATAGGGAGGAAGACGCTTTTCCTCTTGATGGTAAACGGCATAATCGGGACTGGGATTTATTTTCTCCCTTCGATAGGCGCCCGCTATGCGGGGGCTGAATCGCTGATATCGTGGGCGATAATGGCGGTTGTATCGGTCTTCATAGCATGCTATTTTGCCGAGCTCGTCTCCATGTTCCCCAAGTCGGGGGGCGTCTATGAGTACGTCAAGAGGGCGTTCGGGGAGTTTCCTTCGTTCCTTGTGGGATGGGTATCGTGGATAATCGCCAACATCACGATAGCCATGCTGGTGGTCGGCTCCCTTAAATTCCTCTTCCCGTCGGCAGACTTCATCTTCAACATCACGTATTCCGTGGCGATAATACTGCTCTTCAATTTTGTCAGCTACCGCGGCATAGACTGGGCATCGAAGCTCCTGGTTTTCTTCGGCCTCATAACGATGGTTTCCATACTCGTCGTGATAGTCCCGGGCTCGCTTGAGGTGAATCCGGCCAATTTCGAGCCGTTTTTCGCGTTTCCGCTCGCGTCGGTCCTGATAGCCCTTTATTTCATATCCGAGACGTTCTTCGGGTGGGAGATAGCCACTTATCTAACGGAAGAAGTGAAGAATGCGAGGAAGGTCATTCCGAAGATGCTCGTGCTTTCCACTGTTGTGATGTCACTTCTTTCGCTTCTTTTTGTCTTCGTGTCGATAGGGGTGCTGGGCTCGGGCAGGATGGGGGAAAGCGAGAATTCCTCGCTTCTCGTGGCCTCTGAAATCTTTCCGAAAGAGTTCCTCGGAATATTCATGCTGCTTGTTTTCATGCCGCTTATAGGCACGGCCGCCTCGTGGATAGTGTCGTCGCCGCGCCTTCTTTACGCGATGTCGCGCGACAGGGTTCTTCCGCCTTCCTTCTCGAAGGTGCATCCGAGATACAAGACCCCGCACAATGCAATCATCTTCCAGGCTGCGGTGACCATATTCGTCACTGTCGTGGCCCTGGGCGACTTCACGTCGATACTGTGGCTTCTGCTCCCCCTTGCGATGATAATGTATTCGTGCGTGGTGCTTTCCGTGGCGAAGCTGAGGCGCACGATGCCCGATGCGAAGCGCTATTTCAGGGCGCCCTTCGGGAGGGCCGGGCCTTTCGCCATAATGGCGTTCAACGTTCTTCTTCTATACATGTGGATTCACGAGGTCGAGAACGCCGTGTATTCGCTTGCGATGGGAATATTCTTCCTTCTTTTCGGGATACCGCTTTACATCCTGATAAAGCTCCAGAGCGACAGCAGCTTCACGGAGAAATTCTACGACAGGATATCGTTCTTCTGGGACATGCTGTTCTCCAGGTGGTATTCGAAGAGGGAGGAGTCGAAGGTCGTCTCAAGAATGGGGCTTTCTAAGAAATCCGTCGCGCTGGATTTCGGATGCGGCTCCGGCTTCACCACCAGGGCCGTTTCTTCGAAGGCAGCGAAAGTGGTGGCGGTCGACATAAGCGCCGGCCAGATGAAAAAGGCCGTGAAGAAAACTGGCTTTGACAACGTCATTTTCATCAAGTCCCATGAGCTCGCCTTTCCTCCGGGAACTTTCGACGCGGTCTCTGCCGTCGGGGTTTTGGAGCACCTCGATTACCCGCACGTGCCGGTGAGAAAGCTTGTCAGGATGCTAAAAAAGGGCGGCCGATTCTCGTTCCTCAGCTTCGGGCGGAGCTTCATTTTTCCCGCCCCCGAATTCCTGAAGGACGAGGAAAGCGTCCGTAAGCTCTTCCCGGGGAATGTTTCCCTGGACATAAGGAAGGAGAGGAGGCTTTTCACGGATTACTGGTACATGTGGGGAAGGAAGAATTAGGATTGCGACCGAAACTATAATAAGCGTTGTTTCTAATCTAATCTGATGAAAGGAAGAATCCTCCTGGCTATTGTGCTGGCAGCAGTCGCGGCATTCTCGGGCGGTGTTTACGTGGGATACATCCATCATCTGGCCGTATCCGACGTGGTGAAATTGTCGCCTTACGGGGTGTCCTTCGACGGGCTCGTGGAGGTCGATGTCTCAATGGAGCCGCCGAATGTCAGGCTTGATAATTCATGCAGGCGCGTGGCTTTCGATGTCACGGCCGACCAGTCTCTCGCCATATACAACGGTCTCCATGGCGCGTGGTCCGTCCGGCCGCTGACGCAGGATATAATGAAGGACGTGCTCGACAACTTCGGGGTGAAGCTGTTGCAGGTGAAGATAGACAGGTATGAGGATGAGATATACTATGCGACGCTCACGATGAGGAGGGGCGACGACATCCTTGTCCTGGACGCGAGGCCCAGCGACTCGATAGCGCTTGCCCTGCGCCAGAACCTGCCGGTATATTTCGACGGCAGTCTTTTCGCGGAGAAGTCGGTGAGGGTTTGCTGATGAGACGGAACGAGATAAGGATGAAGAGGAACGATTTCATTTTCATAGTCGCGGCCATATTCCTCGTGGGGGCGATACTCGGGATATCTTTCATGCCGGCCCGGCCGGCTGAAGAGCCGGTTGAGATTTCCGAGTATTCCGTTGTTGTGGGGATACCCGCCGTTGATGCGGAGAACAACGGCGTCATCGGGACGCTTTTCACGACCGTCAAGCCCGGTACCGGAAGGATACTTGTGAATGTCGACAATATCCTGTCGCAGATAGACACCCAGTTCTCCTCCAGGACGGCTGTCAAGGTCGCGGCCGATTACATGAAGCTCGATTCGGGGATGATAGATGTCATATTCACCCTCAAGGTCAACGCGACGATTATTGAAGGGCCTTCAGCCGGTTCGGCCATGGCTGCTTCAGTAATTCTGGCACTTAGCGGCAGCCAGGCGGACAGCAGGATTATGATGACCGGGACGATAGAGGACAGCGGCGCCATAGGCTCGGTCGGGGCCATAGAGGAGAAGGCCATGGCGGCGAAGGCCGCCGGCGCGGAAATCTTCATAGTGCCTTCCGGACAGTCGGAGGACACGATATCAAGGAGGGAAAGGGAATGCACTGAATACGGTTCCGTCACAGTATGCAGTGTCAGGTACGTCAGGGAGAAGGTGAGCGTGAGCGGCCCGCTCAACATGACAATCGTGGAGGCCGGCACCATAGAAGAGCTCATGGAGCTGTATTACGGTATGCGTGAGGATGGCGTCACAGGATAAATGAATGCTTTATTTCTATCCTTTTGCCCGTCTTCTCCGACGACCACGACGAAAGCTTTTCCATGCCGGACCTTATTTCCTCTGTGAGTTGCCTGATTTCGGACGACATCCTCCTCTCGCTTTCGGAGATTTTTTCCAGCTCGGATGAGAGGGCTTCAGCCTGCCTTTCCGCGTCCTGTTTCTGATTCATTATGGGTTTCTTTGCGCTTTCCGCCTTCAGGAGGAGCTTTTCCAGCGATTTGCTGATATCCGAATGCTCCTTCTTCATTGCAAGGAAAAAGTCCATTCTCCTTATCATCCTGTCAATCTTTTCGAGGCTGTCGTCGCTCTTCAGCCTGCCGGATGATATGGCCTCCCTCATCTTTATCACGTTCCGCCTGAATACCGAGCCGTCGTCGTGCCTGAGGAAGGCGCTCCCGGGGTTTTCCGCGTACAGCTTCATCGTTTCGGTGTCACCCTTCTCTATCATGTCCTCACAATCGTGGAGGAATTTTCTTATGCTCCTCTCCAGGGAGCCGAATTCCGTCGACAGCGAAGTCTCTATCATGTCCTTCCTTTTCTCGTCGTCATAAACGCTCTGGGTTTTTGACCCGGCCTCCTCTATCTTTTTTTCCAGCTCATGAATCCGTATCTTGAGGGATTTCAGGCTGTTCCCGATGAATTCGGCGGATTTCCCGCTCTTTTTCACCTCATCGCGGAGGGAGGCGCATTTATCATATTTGGCTGTTAAGTTCCTGACAGACGCCCCGGCGGCGAAGACGTCTTCCAGGCGCGAGCTTTTCAGGATGGAAGCGTACGACGAATGAAGCTTTTTCAGCTGTGATACATATGACGATATTTTCGACATCTTTATGCTGAAAGCCCCGAGATGCCTGAATTCCTTTATGTCTATGTTGCTTATTTCGCTTATTGCCGCGGCCAGGGAATCAGAGAACAGTTTTCTTGAGACGTAGTCTTCCGGCGGCTTCGAAACAGAGCTCGCAGCTTCCATGCTCTTGTCGCAGTACCTGTTTTTTAGCACGCTGGTGAAGGTGCTGGCATTTTCTATGGACCTCAGCTCTTCTACGGATTTCTTAAGGGACTCGATTACCGAGAGGCTCTCGTCCTCCAGCCTTGACATCTTCTTTCCGCTGTTCTCTATATCACCGGCGAAGGAATCGGACATGAACCTTTCGAGGCCTTCAAGCTCCACCTCTGCACGGCCCTGTTTGAAAAGCCCTAGCATTTTTTAATTATGACGGAAAAGTATTTAGTTTAATGTCCGGATTATATAAATCATGAGAGTCTTTTTTGTCGCGGTCATTATCATTTTGGTATCCAACACTTCCCTGGCTTTCATAGACCCGGATATAGAGGACGCCTTTGAGGAAAGGGAAATAGTGAAGGTCATAGTAACGGAAAATGCCGTTGGCAGCGTCGGAATACAGGAGATAAGGAACGTCTCGGACAGCAGTTTCATAGCCGCTGTCACCATGGATGAATTTGAGGAGCTGAAAAACTCGCCCGGCGTCTCCAGCGTTACTCTCGTTCCTATAGTCGTGCCTTTTCTGGCGGAATCGGCGCCGCTTGTGAACGCCACTTCGGTGTGGAACTTTTCCGTGACCGGGACGAAAATCAACGGCACAGGCGAAACCATATGCGTCATAGACACCGGTGTCAATGCTTCCCACCCAAGCCTCTCAGGGAAGGTCATAGGCGGCTATAATTATTGCGCCAACGAAAGCTGTACGGCGGAAAACACGGATTTCAACGATACATACGGCCACGGTACCCACGTTGCCGGCATCGCCGCTTCCATGAACGGGACTTACAGGGGCGTCGCCCCGGGCGCCAGTATAGTGTCGATGCGCGTTTTCAACTCCACCGGCGGCGCCGGGACGATGGCGGAAGTCGAGTCCGCCATGCGCTGGTGCACCAACAATGCGACTCTGTTCAACATATCGGTGATAAGCATGAGCCTCGGGACGTCGGACAGGTATTCGGGATTCTGCGACGCCAGCTTTGACGGCGGCGCCGGCGAGGTCAACCTGACAGGCGCCATAAACAACGCCACGTTCAATAACATATCAATCATAGCGGCTTCGGGGAACAACGGCGACACGAGCGGCATCATGTCTTCCCCAGCCTGCATAAAAAATGCGACCGCCGTGGGCTCCGTGTACGATGCCGATGTCGGCTCAAAAACATGGTCATCGGCTTCGTGCACCGACTCAACGACGGCGGCCGACGTTATATCATGTTTCACCAACAGGGCGGCTGCCCTCGACCTCCTGGCTCCGGGCTCCGTCATAACGTCCCTCAGCGTTGCAGGAGGCGTCACCACAAACAGCGGAACCTCGATGTCAGCACCGCACGTTTCTGGCGCCTTCGCTATTTTACGGCAGTACAAGCGCCTGGAGAACGGGACTGTAATGCTCCCTTCGGCCATACTCGACGCGTTCAACAGGACAGGGCGGCTCATACAGGATACTGTCACGCAGCTCAACTTCACCAGGATAAACATATTTGCGGCCCTCCTTGACATAGACACGAAGGCGCCCTCGATAAACGTGACGTCCCCGGTGAACCAGACCTATTTCACCACAAACATATCGATAAATTATACCGTTGGGGATGAGATATCCCTCGACAAGTGCTGGTATACGAATTCGACGGGCTCGAACATCAGCCTGGGCTGCACCAACATAACATTTATAGCAGCCATCGATGCCTTCAATGAAATAAACGTTTCCGCCAACGACAGCAGGGGGAACATAAACACCACCCAGATATTTTTCAGCACGGACATAAGGCCTGTCGTGAATATAACGTCGCCCTCCAACCTGACATACAATTACACCAATATAACGCTCAATTTCTCTGCAAGCGCGAACAACGGCCTCGACCTGTGCTGGTTCATGAACACCACCAATGATGAAAGAACAAATCTCACGCAATGCCGCAATATTACTTTCATTGCTAAAACGGGCCAAAACAACATAACTGTCCTTGCCAACGACACCCTCGGAAACGAGAATTCCAGCATAGTCTTTTTCAGCGTTGACCTGGTGCCGCCTTCTGTCATCCTCCAGAGCCCCACTCCAAACAACGAGAGCTTCACCACAACGAGGAACCTGACGGTGAATGTAACGTCATCTGATTTCCTCAACTCCTCGGTGCTGAACCTGAACGGGACCCTTTATAACATGACGCTGTCCGGAACGTCTGCCAATTTCACCGCCAATCTCACTCACGGCAATTATACGTTCAATGTGACGCTCCAGGACAGGGGAGGCAACGTGAATATGTCGGGAACGCGCTGGCTCTTCATCAACATAACGAGGAACGAGACGTCGTTCATACAAAATATAAATAGCACTGCAAATGCATCGTCGTCGAATTTTACCTTCATCAATTCGGCGGGCCAGCTGGCCGACATTAACAACGTGCTTGCTGACGAGTCTTATACATTCAGGTTCAACACGAGCGGCCTTGTCGCCGAGATATTGAACTTCACGTGGTACCAGGCCAACACTTCCAATGTCGTCAATGTCACAAGAAACATAACTCTGGACAATGTCACGTCGAATTTCACGTCCGCCGGCGGCGTTGTGGACGATTACGTATGGGTCAACCTGAACAGTTTTCTTGCGGAGAACTACACGGCATACGTCTCGTTCCCCAGACTCTACAGGATATACTATTACATGAACGGCACGCCGCAGCAGCCGAACATGACGAGATTCACGACGGAATGCAACTCGGCCAGGAACAACACTCCATGCTTTGTCCTGTCGGCGAACAGTACTTCCCTCTATCTTTCCGGCTTCTCCGGTGCGGCGGCGGGCAACGACACGAAGGCCCCAGAACTCGGGGTGCAGTCGCCATCCGGGACGTACACATCTTCAAACATATCCCTCAATTTCACTGCCGGCGACAATGTCGTCATTGATTCATGCTGGTATAAGCTGAACTCCGACGGCAATTCAACGCTTGGCAGCTGCCGGAACGTCACTTTCATAGCGGCATCAGGCTCGAATACGATAATCGTCGGCGCCAACGATTCTTCCGGAAACGCAAACCACAGCACCGTCACCTTCACCTACAGCGCGCCGTCAACCCCTTCATCGCCGTCTTCATCATCCAGCTCGGGTGGCGGAGGGGGCGCATCGTCGACGCCCGTGCAGAACAAGACAGAACAGCCGCCGCCAGTGGTCAATGTAACCCATAACAAGACGGAGGAGAAGCCTGTCGTCCTGTGCCTCAATGCCACGACCTTCGTGATGTCCAATGGCTCCTGCGTGATGTACAACAGCACTTGTGATGTCCCTGTTAATGCCACAGTGGTTGACGAATGCCCCGCGGCGCCGGTGGAACCGGAAGGAATAGGGAACGTGGAAATTATTGCAATATCGGCCGGCATTGTGGTTGTGGCAGTTGTCGCTTATCTTTCTGTAAGGACAAAGCCGCACCACACAAGGATTAAAGACAAGAAATCCAAGGTGTCGTCATGAGGGCAGTTATTGCGGTTGCTGTTGCGGTTATTGCAGTGATGGCTGTTGCATTATTTCTTTATCTTTCCGGTCCGTCGGGATATGCCGTAAGCGGCGAAGCTCTTGCGCATCCAAGAGAAACATATCTTGTGACGAGAGTCGTGGACGGCGACACCGTCGTTCTTGAAAGCGGGGAAAGCGTCCGCCTGCTCGGCATAGACACGCCGGAGCGCGGCCAGGAATGTTACAAGGAAGCCACCGAGAGGCTGAAGGAGCTTATACTGAAGAAGGATGTCGATGTCGAGCGGGATATCGAGGACAAGGACAGGTACAAGCGCTCCCTGCGGTACATATTCCTCAACGGGACATTCGTGAACGAGCTTCTTGTCCGCGAAGGCTACGCGTATCTCTATTTTATTGAGCCGAACTCCAGATACAACGATGCCCTGAAAGAGGCAGCGCAGGCGGCAAAAGCCGGTAAAACAGGGTGTTTGTGGAATCAATCGGCGTGAATTTTCTCGTACAATTCAAACGCCTTTAATCCTATATTTCTGACATCTTCTGATACATCTCTATTTTCAAGTTCACTTTTTGTGAACCATCTGAAATCTTCCAGCTCGCTGTTTATTTTCAGTTTTTTGATGTCGTTCGTTTTGCATAGATAGAACAAACAGTAATGGTCGTGGTCGCCTACCGAATGCACATTTGTATGAAAAGGAATAGCTGTATTACTCACATTACACCTAGTATTTGGCTTGTCATTTCTCACTATTTCGGCTTCCAATTCTGTCTCTTCCTTTATTTCTCTGATGACTGCATCGTCAGGTATCTCGTCTTTTTCTATATGACCCCCTATAGGCAGCCATCTCTTGAGTTTTTTATGGAATATTAGAAGCAGTTTTCCATCATGAATCAAGTATCCGGCAACGGTCATGTCAGTCTTCATTCCATCCACCTCTCCTCCCATTCGTCTATTTCTTTTTCGTCAACAGCTCTAGAGTCTTTGCGGTTTTCGGGCTTTCGCCACGCAAGTCCTACGACAGCCCCGAATATCATGCCCGCTATGTGGGCCATGTTTGCGGTGCTGCTCGGGAAGAAGACGCCTGCTACGTCGAGCAGAAGCCATACAATAGCGGCGACTATCATGGGCATCGGGACGCCCAGATTCCACACTATCATCCTGGGCATCGTCACCGCGACGACCCCTATGACTGCGAATATAGCCCCCGATGCGCCGAGCGATGCGTCATAAAAGAACGCCGACGCTATAGATGAGGCGATGCCGCCCGCAAAGAAGACTGCAAGCAGCCTTTTCTCGCCGAACCTGCTCTCGAATATAAGGCCGAACAGGCCCAGGGCGAAAAGATTGGACAGGAGATGCATCGGGTCGCCGTGCAGGAACACTGATGTTACGAGAGTCCACGGCCTGTCGAATCCGGAAAGCAGGAAGGCCTCGGTGAAGCCAGGTATCTGCTGCAGCAGGAACACGGCAAAAATCACGCCGCACAATGCAGGCGCGTAGTATTTCATGTATATTTCATATTCCTGCAGAACAGACTTAAAAGAACGGGGGATATGACGACAGTTGCTATTATGGCGAAGATGATGGAGCTGTAGAGTGTAGGAGATATTATTCCCAAAGCGAATATTATCTGGGCTATGACTATGTTTTCATTCCCCCTGGGTATCAGGGATATCCCTATGAGCGCCGCCTCCTTCCTGCTGAAGCCGAAGAGCCTTGACAGCAGGCCGGCCCCGAGAAGCTTTGCCAGCACCGATGCTATGAATATGACCGCTATGATGGTGAAATCCAGGCCGCTGAAAACCAGCAGGGTGCCTATGGACGCGTAGAAAAGCGGCTCAAGGAAGCCCTCCGAAACCACGCGGGTTTTGTTCTCTATGATGCCCTTGAGGTCGGAATTCGCGATTGCCATGCCGGACATGAATGCGCCGGTTGCCAGGCTGAGGCCCAGATTCTCGGTAACGAACGAGACGGCGAAAGCGGCCGCTATTGGTATCGTGAAAAGAACGAACTCATCCCTGAACAGGCTAAGCCATTTCACGGTCCTTGACAGCACCCTGGAGCCCAGGGTCAGGATGAACAGATAAAACCCTATCGTAAGGAGGAATATTTTTAAGATGTCGAATACGTCCAGCGCGTTGTTCTTCACGATGAAGTTGAACATGGAGAGTACCATTATCCCGACGACGTCGTCCGCTATCGTTATGGCCACGATGAATTTGCCTGTATAGGAGTGGAAATGCCCCGTCTTCTGCAGAATGGAAAAAAGCGTTATGTTGCTGGAAGAGACTAATATTGTGCCTATGGCGACGCCCACCACGTAATCGCCGAAGAAGTACATGCCTACCATGAACCCGCCGGCGAACGATAGCAGCCCGGCCATGACGGCGATGAAGCTGGCCTTGTAGGTGCTCTGCTTTATCTCGTCAAACTTCACCTCAAGGCCGGCAAGGAAAAGGACGGCTATTATACCTATCATTATGAAGCTGCCTATGAAGTCGTCGAAGAACACGATGCCGAGGACCGGCCCGGCTATGACGCCGGCTATTATCTGCCCTATGAGAGACGTCAGCCCTATCCTTTGCGTGACGATTCCCAGCAATTTGGCCAATATTATCAAAAGGCCTATTGAAAGCAGGATTTCGCTCATTTTTTCACCGTCACAAATTATCAAGAGGGCTCTTGACATTTTTTATTGTCTGGTTGGATACTGAAAGATAAATTTGTGTCGTTTTGATATCGCTGTGCCCGAGCAGCTTCTGGATGACTCTCAAGTCAATGCCCTGCTCCAGAAGATGCGTTGCAAAGCTGTGGCGCAATGTGTGCGGATGAATATTTTTCTTTATTCCGGACTTCTTCGAGGAATTCTTTATGATTTTCTGTATGGTCGCTGCTGTCAGCTTTCCGCCCCTGTTTGAAGCAAAAAGAACGTCTTCACTGCCCAATTTTGAATAGCTTTCCAGTTCATCTATGGCGGAATCTGGTATCTTGACAAACCTGTCTTTTCTTCCCTTGGAAAGCCTTACATATATTAACCCTTCCTCGAAATTCATGTCCCGTTTTTTTAAATTGACGAGTTCCGAGACTCTCAGGCCGCATCCATAGAGCATTTTGACAATAAGCCTGTGCTTGATGTTGGCAGTCGCGCCAATTAGCTTCTTCACCTCCTCTGTTGTCAGCACTTCCGGTATCGGCTTGTTTCTTTTCGGGTGCCTGATATCCAGCCTTTTCCCCAGAACGTTCTTGAAAAAGAACTCTATGGCGCTTATGTTAGCCGACACTGTCGAAGGGCTTTGTTTTCTTATCAGGATTTGTACGTAATCTTTTACTGCGTCCTCATCCATATTCCTGCCTTTAGCATAATCAATGAATTTCTGGGCAGAATAAACATAAGATTTTACGGTTTTTCCGGAAAAATTCCTTATTTCCAGCTCTCTTACGAGTTTTTCCATATTTTCCATAATAAACCAATGCAAAACAAACCTTATAAGTCATGATAACACACCCATGCGTAATCATATCATAACCAAAATCATGATATGATTATGTTGCGGCGGAATTGAAATTTGCCTTCGCTCCTTTCAGTCGCTTCAGGTTGCTCACTTCGTTCGCAATTCTCATCCTTATGATTTCTCGCTTCGTTTAAACAGAACAGGCGAAAAATAAATCAGCAGCTTCACTGCTGATCCTAACAATGTTTAAACGAAATTCTTTCAGAACTACGCTGCGAAATCGGATGAGAACAAATTTCAACTTCTCCGCTCCTCGCTTCGCTGCGGTGCTCGACCCCGCTGCGCTCTCGCTTACGCTCGGGCCGCCCAACATGCGTTATGAGGAAAATTGCTCTGCTCGCAATTTTCCCAAATTTTTGCTTCGCAAAAACTTCTCATAACGCCACGTTATGTGCAATCGGGCTACGGCGGGCTAGAAGAAACTTTATATATAGACTAATTTTTCAATAATATATGGAAGTGCTTTTTATTTGTAGGGCAAATATTGGAAGAAGCCAAATGGCTTCTGCTTTCTTTAATAGATTATCCAAGAAGCACAAAGCAGTTGGCGCTGGAACTCATGTTGATAATCATGAGGGAGAACCTTTGCATCCATTCGTAATTCAGTGTATGTCTGAATCGGGTTATGATTTATCAAAAAACACCAGAAAACAACTTACTCCTGAAATGGTCAAAAATGTTGGCAAAATTATTGTCATGACCGAAAAAGAAAATTTACCCGATTATGTTGATATGAAAAAAGTTGTTTTCTGGAATATTGAAGATGCAAAAGATAAATCATTGGAGTTCCATCGCCAAATAAGAGATGAAATTAAAAAATTAGTTGAAAAATTGGTCAAAGAAATTGGATAACGCCCGCCTCCGCCCGACTTTCTCCTCACTTCGTTCGTCGAACCACGTTGCACTTTCGCTATCGCTCAGGGCACATAACAGCGACTATACGGAAAGCTCGTTGCACTTCGCTTTCCCAAATTTTGCTCCGCTACGCTCCGCAAAACTGCGTATAAGCGCATACGTTATCTTCAATTTTTGCTCACTTATCAATTCCCCATTAAAAATCCTCTAAAACCCCGCAACACCCCTGTTTTAGGCGAGCAAAAACTTTCTCGCTGCGTTCGAATCTCTCCAGGTATTCGAGACAGATAACAGCTCTTGCAACAAACCTTTATTACTCCTCCCGGAAAATAGTTTATGCGATACATATGGTTGAATACGACGAGTTCGGGCCGGAGAAGATAATCGACGTCTACCATCCGAAGAGCGGGATGCGCGGCTTTCTTGTAATAGACAACACGGCGCTCGGTCCCGGGAAGGGGGGCATACGCATGACGCCGTCTGTGAACATAGACGAAGTGTCTAAGCTGGCAAGGAACATGACATGGAAGTGCGCCATAGCGGAGCTGCCTTTCGGCGGCGCCAAATCCGGCATCATCGCCGATTCGAAGCAGCTCAGTTCCCAGCGGAAGAAGGAGATGATAGAGGCCTTTGCCGAGGCCGTGAAGCCCGTATGCCCCTCCCAGTACATCGCGGCGCCCGACATGTACATGGCCGAGGAAGAGATGCGCATTTTTGTGAACGCAAACGGCTCGCGCAAGTCGGCCACAGGCAAGCCGAAGGACATGGGCGGCATACCGCACGAGCTCGGGAGCACGGGCTTCGGCGTGTTTCACGCGGCAAAAGCCGCAGTCGGGCATCTGAATCTTGATATGAACAGCGTTACTTTCGCAGTCGAGGGCTTCGGCAACGTGGGCATGTTCGCCGCGAAATTCCTTACTGAGCACGGCGCCACGCTTGTCGCGGCTTCTGATTCCAGGGGAACGATTTACAGTGAGAAGGGCCTGGATTTCAAGGATCTCAGCAGGGTAAAGGAAAAAGAGGGGAGCGTTGTAAACTACAGGAAAGGCCGCGTGCTTTCGAACAGGGATATAATAAGCGTTGATGTCGACATGCTCATACCTGCCGCCGTCCCCAACCTGATAGGCATAGGCGATGTAGACAGGGTCAAGGCAAAGATAATCATTGAAGGCTCCAACATACCCATGACGTCTGAAGTCGAAGACCTTCTAGCAAGGAGGAAAGTCCTCATAGTTCCTGACATAGTTGCGAACGCCGGGGGCGTCATAAGCAGCTATGCTGAATACATCGGCAAGGATGACAAGGAGATGTTCAGGCTCGTCGAGAAGAAAGTCTCCTCTAATACGAAAGCTGTCCTCCAGTGCGTCTCGGACCATGCCGAGAGTTCGCGCCACTGCGCCATGAAGCTCGCCAAGGAGCGCGTCCTCAGGGCGTGCAAGTTCTGCCGTATATGAATGATTTATTAATGCCGGTTCAGATATTCTTATGGAAAGCATCCTGAAGAAGTCCGGCGCCGACTCAGTTCTTCTGTATACCAGCGAGGATAGAATCGACCCGAACTTCTATTACGCCGCGAAACTGAGCCGCACGCGCCGCCTGAGCGGCTATCTGGCGCTTGGCAAAGGCAGGCCGGTTCTGGTGACTAATGCCCTTGAACTCGGGACGCTTAAAGGCAGGAAAAATTTCAGGGCCGCTCAGGCTGACAGCAGAGAGCACCTCAGGAGGCTTCTAAACAGGAGCTTGGGCCGGAAGGTCGGCATCAACTGCGATTATGTCTCTGTCAATTCTATGAAGAAGATGAGGTCGCTTCTGCGCGGCAGGAAATTCATGGACGTTTCGAAAGCCTTCGCCGGGATGCGCTCCGTCAAGACGAAGGAAGAGATAAAGAATATAAGGCAGGCGTGCAGGATTACTGAGGATATATTCTCTGAATTGCAGGCAGAAATAAAACGCGGAAAGACCGAGATTGAGTTGTCTAACTTCGTTGAGGCCAAAGTTAAGAGGTCGGGTGCTGAGTCCGTTTCGTTTCCGCCCATAATAGCCTTCGGAAGGAACAGCGCTGTTCCCCATCACATGCCCGGAAAGACTAGGATAGGGGAAGGCATGGTTCTTGCAGATATCGGTGTTATATACAACGGATATTGCAGTGATATGACGAGGATGTTCTATGTCGGCAAGCCGACGGCGATGCACAATCACATGTATGCCGTAGTCAACAGGGCAAGAAAAGCCGCCCTGGGTGCAATAAGGCGCGGTGCTGTGGCTGCTGATGTGTTCAACGCGGCGAACAGCGAGATAAAGGAGTCCTATGGGAAGGATATGATACACAGCCTTGGCCACGGCCTCGGAATAGAAGTCCATGATTATCCCGAATCTTTGTCGCCAAAAAACCGCTATATCATTAAAGATGGCATGTGCGTGACGGTGGAGCCCGGATACTATCAGGAAGGGTTCGGCGGCGTGCGCATAGAGGACGATATAGTCGTGAAGAATGGCAGGCCGGTTATGCTCTCGAGGGCTCCTGAAAAACTGACAATGATTTAATGCATCGACAAGGAGCTTGATTATGTACAACGGCATTGAAAACCTCTGTCTTTAGACAGAGGATGAAACACAATGCCGTTGACATGACAAAGATGTAGAAACCGACATCTTCAGATGTCGGAGATATAAACATCTTTGCTCATTTCAGTTCCCTGTCAACTGCGGTGAATACCGCGGCCTGGTTTGAGCCCTCTACGCGCTGGGAGTTTATGAAGAATGTCGGGGTCGCCTTCACGCCTTTCTGTATGCCTTCGGTGTAGTCGCCGTTGACGAGGCCGTACATGGCCCCGCTGTCAAGGCATGCGTCTATGTCAACTCCAAGTCGCGACGCATAATCCTTCAGGTTCGCCGGGTACAGGGCGTTCTGGTTCTGGAAAAGAATGTCGTGGTATGCCCAATAGTCGCCTCCGAGGTCCTTCACGCATTCAGCCGCCTCTGCAGCCTTCTGCGACTGCGGATGTATGCTTCTCAGAGGAAAGTTCTTGTATACGAATTTTACGCTGTCCCCGTATTTTTCCACCAAGGCATCGCTTATTCCGGAAGCCGCCTTGCATGCGGGGCACTGGAAGTCCGAGTATTCGACAATGATGACTTCGGCACCAGCCCCGCCCTTGAAAGTCGTGTCTATATACTGGCCTGTGGGACTGTATTTCTTGCCGCCAAGAAGCATCCCAACGGCCAGAAGGAGTATTACAACAACTATAATCCCGGCAACATAGGATTTCTTCATGCAATAATGTAAACTTATGTGCTTTTATACCTTATAAGTTTTGTCACGAGGGAAGAGCAGAAAAACATTCTGGTGAAAAGGGATGTGGATGCAGGGTATAGCCATCCTGATTTTCTTTCCTTATGCTTTTGTGAATTCGCCATAAAATTCGCATTCTCTGCATGGTTTCGGCAGGCCGAGAGGGCATTTGTTTGTTTCCGAGCCTGTCGGAATGATTTCTTCAAAATACCGCCTGCCTGAGCAAACCGGGTCCATACAAATATGTTCATCCGGCCGAATAAATAGATAACGCTGCCGCTTTACAGGAGCGCGGAGATTTTCTTCAGCGCATCTCCGAATCTTTCCACTTCTTCCGCGGTGTTGTACAGGTAGAA
>JACPAH010000003.1 GCA_016180925.1 Candidatus Aenigmatarchaeota archaeon | reverse complement strand
CTCATAATACCTCAGAACTGCCTCAGATTCAACGACATACCGAATGTAGGCGTCACAGGGAGGCACGGCACCAACTTCGTCATGATAGGCCAGCACTCTCTGTATAACGGCGAAAGCGGATACTGGAAAGACAGGTGCATAGAACTGGATTTCAGGCTTCTGACAGATGCCTTGAAAATACCGGAAAAGGACGTGACATTCGTGGAGGATGTGTGGCTGGGGCCAAATGCTTTCGGATATTCTCTGGAATATTTCGTCCTGGGGCTTGAACTGGGGAATGCGGTATTTACGGAATTCCTCGGGACGCCGGAAAAATACACGCACATGGCGGACAAAATAGTGGATATGGGAGCCGGCCTGGAGAGATTTGCATGGCTCTCGCAGGGGACACCGACATGCTATGACGCTATTTTCGGTCCCGTGACGGAAAAACTCCTCTCTATGACCGATTATGACAGGGATTTCTACATGAAATACTCAAAGGTCGCCGGCGCCCTTAACCTTGATGAAGTTCCTGACATAACAAAGGCAAAAAAGAAAATATCTGACGGTCTTGGGATATCGGTCAAGGAGCTCATAAGGAAAACAACCCCAATCGAGGCCGCATATGCGATAGCAGACCACTCCAAGACGCTTCTGCTTTCCATATCAGACGGGGCGCTTCCAAGCAACGTCGGAGGGGGATATAACCTCAGGATAATACTCAGAAGGGCCCTGGGCTTCATACAGGAATACGGATTCGATGTGGACCTGGCAGACATATGCGAATGGCATGCCGATTACCTCAAGAAACTAAACCCGCGGCTTGTCAACTCTGTTGAAGACATAAGAAAAATACTGGATGTGGAGAAGCAAAGATTCATTTCTACTGAGAAAAAGAATATGGAATTCGTTGAAACTCTAATCGAGAAAAAGAGCAAGATAGAAACGGACAAACTCGTGGAGCTTTACGAGTCGCGCGGCATAACCCCCGAATTCGTGGAAAGCGTCTCGAAAAGGAAAGGGATTGAAATGTCTATGCCGCAGGATTTCTACGAGAAGATATCATCAAAGCACATGAAGGAACCCAGGACACAGGAGGCCGGCATAAATATAGACGGCCTGGAGCCTACCGAGCTGCTGTTTTACAAGAACAGAGAAACCGGGTTCACGGCAAAGGTAACAAGAATAATAGAAAAGAAATATGTAATCCTTGACAGGACGGCATTTTTCGGGGGGTCCGGCGGCCAGGAGCCGGACCACGGCTTCATAAACAAATGCAGGGTCTACGGTGTAGAGAAAATGGGCAATATCATAGTTCACCATGTAGAGAACCCGGATTTCGGCGTCGGCGATACGGTCGAAGGGGAGATAGACGAGGAAAGGAGACTGCAGCTCACAATGAACCATACTGCCGTTCATATAATAAACGGGGCGGCCAGAAAAGTTCTTGGAAATCATGTATGGCAGGCCGGCGCCCACAAGGGCGTCGATAAGGCGCACCTCGACATAACGCACTTCAACTCCCTGACGCAGGAAGAAGCCGACAAAATAGAAAATATAGCCAATGACATCGTAAAAAGGTCTGTGAAAGTTGTCAAAACAAAAGTCAGCAGAGGCGATGCGGAAAAAATGTACGGAATGAGAATTTATCAGGGTGGGGTCATACCTGAAAAGGAGATTAACATAATAGAGATACCGGGATTCGACACAGAAGGCTGCGGCGGCACGCATGTAGACGACACAGGAGAGATACTCAAAATAGCCGTTCTATCTACCGAGAGGATACAGGACGGTGTGGTAAGAATAAACATAGTGTCATGGAAGGCCGCCGAAAAATTCTCCGAAGAGCAGAAAGAACTTCTGGCCGAGGTCGAGGAAATATTGGGCGCAAATGGCGAAGAAGCGATAGAAGCAACGAAGAACCTTTTCGCCCGCTGGAAAAAATCCAGGAAAGAACGGAAAACAAAAAATGTCGAAGACATGAAGTACAAAATGGTGGACAACAGGCTCATAGAGGCCGTGGAGTTTGCGGACACGGAGAAACTCCGAGCAATCTCCAAGTCGCTTTCAAACGACAATACTTTCATCTTCCTTGCAGGAATGTCAGATAAGATATATGTCTTCTGCTCCGCGGGAAAAAACACCGGCCTGGATGCGGGAAAAATAGTCTTTGAATCGTGCAAAATCCTCAAAGGATCGGGCGGCGGCACAGGGCTCGTCGCTCAGGGATTCGGAATAGAAATAGAAAAAATAGAGGATGTTATGGAATTTGTGAGGCGAACAGCATGCAAGAAAGAAAAATACTGAGAGAGATTTCAAAGATTCTGGGCGTGCCCGAGAAGGATATACCGAAGACCCTTCGAAGGTTCAAGAAAGACCTGTCAGAGAGTTGAATTTATTGACTTCAGGGCGCATTCAGGCGGTGTTGAGACAAGATGGCTGCACAGCGCGGAAAAAATTGTCCCGGCAGATATGTCCTCTATGTCCTCGGCGCCTCCATAAAGGGACTGGATGGAAAGGCTTCTCGAATCCCCGCTTATGCGTTCAACAACCAACTGTATTTTTCCGTCCAGTGTCGTCATCATATCCGGCAAGGTGCCGACATAGCCATAAACAACATCCGGCTCGGTGTAGTAATACCTGAGAAAAGTTATTCCGTTCTGTATGTACAGCGATTCCACGGAGGGGCTTATCTCGTATTCAACGACTGGAGAACTTATAGAACTATCCTGAGCATCCTCCTGGCCCCCGAAGCTGCTGGTCACTCCTATAAAGAAGAAAGCTATTGACGACATCCCGAATATGACTATTATGAAAAGAACGACTATCTTCTGTCTGGTGGATTTTTTCATTTTATCACTCTGTCGTATGTATCCTGGCGACTACATTTGTTCTCTGCCTGGCCAGGTCAAAAAACTTTTTTATCGCGTCCGGGGACGACATCGCAATAACCTCGACTTTGTCACGTCTCGCGGCCGCAAGTACATCCCTGCTGAGCTTTGCCTCATTATTGAAACCCAAGCCGAATATAAGCACTTTGGGGTCGCGAAGCATCATTATCTCATAGTCCATAAGTCCTATGTTATGAGTCTTGTCTATCTCCTCGTGGCCATTCGCATGCAGAAGGAGGTCCATTTCCCCGTACATCTTATCGTCAACAAGTATCTTTCCAAGCTCTACTTTCTTCACTTTAGGCAACATCAATAATTACCTCCGAATTATTCAACAGACGACGCCCTGATATCGTCTCTAACCCGATAAATCAATTGTTCTCTATTTTTAAATGCTATGATTGAACTATAAGCGCCGTGCGTCATGGATGCTTCTGGAAGTTTCATCATGTGCACTTGCCACAAGCTTCGCAGTTACAACAAAACCCCTTCCCGATTATTTACTCCAAATGAATTTATAGCCCTGCCAGGATTCGAACCTGGGTCTCCCGGTATCTCCGAATGCTCCAGAGCCGGGAACACTTGGCCTCTATGCTACAGGGCTTTCCTGCTAAATATTCAAGCAAAACGTTAAAGAATCATAAGTATTCTTTATATATCTTCAGGCTTTAGCCCGCAGTATACAGAATACTTTGATTTCAAAGAGTATGACTTGAAAGTCATGGTGTCATACTCTTCTGAAATGAATCAGCTCATGTCGTCTATAACTCTCGTTCCGGTCTGCGTTATGAGATAGCAAGTAGAACCCACGGGGCTTATGGCCGTCAGAAGCTTTTTCTCCACCAGAGAACGCGTCACCGTGTCGACAAGGTTCGAAACGTCCCTGTCAGAATTGCCGCTTCCCTTCAGAAAGCTCCTGAGCTCTATTTTTGTCATCAAATTATTTTCCGCCACCTTTCTAAGAACTTTTTTCTCCGCCTGATTCAACGAAACCATTTCATCGCCCCTCTTTTATCGAATGTTTTTGCCAAAACTCCAAAAAATACCATGGAATTTGCAGATTTAATAAGATTGCGATGTATAAAAAATCATCGTTTAAAAGTGGTTTTTATGTTTATGTCAGCGGGGTGTAAAGAATGCCAATAGTCGGATTCAATTTCAGCAAAATAAATGCAGAGATAAAAAATGAGAATTACAAGGGCAACATAAACGTCAACATATTGCTGCCTACAGTAAAATCTGTAGAGAAAAAGGACGACATTGCCGGCATGAAGGATATAATCTCAATAGAATTCTTTCTCTCCATGACTTACGACCCGAAAATAGGCCAGATAGACTTTTCCGGGCATATCCTTTACCAGGGCGAGAAAGCCGTGAAGGCGTTGAAGACGTGGAAAGAAAAGAAAATCCTTGATGAGGAAATCGCGCTTGACATATACAACCATATATTCAGGAGATGCTCGATAAAGGCGTTCTCGATTTCTGACGATGTAAGGCTTCCGCCGCCAGTCACGATACCGCTTCTCACGAAAGGGGAGCCGAAGAAGACAGCGACTGCCGGGTAATTCTCAATGGAAAATTGCGGCATAACCAGAACGGATATAGAGATATATACAGCAGCCCTCATGGACGAATATTATTATCTCATGGGTCCGGGGGACAAAGCATATTTAGCAGGCGTTCATCAGCATATAATGGGGTGTTGTCCCCATTCCTCGCAACTGACGCGATTTGTTAATTACCTCATGGGATAACCCGATTTCTCCGCGGCAGATTTCCAGAGACTTGACGCCAATAGAAGGTATCTAGACGGGTTATTCAGATAAATATATAATATAGATACTATCTTTAACCCTCACAAAACCTGGCTTGCATGATAAAATATATTTTTAATCATATATTATTTAATTAATTCTTTAGAAAGTATATTTATTGCTTTCTATCCTTCACAAAAGAAATTATTTTCTTTATTATATATTATAAAATTACTTCTTTCTAAAAGTTTGTATAGATAATACTTTTTCTATTATATATCTTATAATTTAATTCTTCCATGTATCCCTCACATCAGAAAAAACCGAAAGAAATCAGTCTTCTCGAATCATGTCATTGTTTTCCATTTCCATATTTTCTTCTGATGGTTCCTGTTTGGGTGATGGCTTTTCGTCCTTCTGGAGGCGCGCCATCTCCAACATAAGAAGGTCGTCAAAATCCTTCGCTATCCGGCGTGTCTTGCGGAAAAAGCTCTTTGCAGCGCTTTCTGCGCGGTCAAGAAGGCGGTTTGCCGTGTTTGATGTCAGCATATAACCCTTGACAAAGCCCTCCCCGGCCGGTATCTTGACGAATTCTATGAAGCCCAGAGTCCTCCACTTTCTCAGTTCCTCGTACGTCTGAGACTGCGAAACCTCGAGTATTTTGGATATTTTCTCTATACTTAGCGGTATGCTTTCTTTCTTGTATCTTATCATTTCAAGAAGCAGCTTGGAATGCTTGGCCCTTGACTCCTTCCTCTTTATTCCGAGGCGCCTCACGAGGACGTCGGCAAGATCTTCCACTGTCAGGTCCATCTTGCCGTCCGGTGGCGACACGCGCTGAAATACGATGTCAGAAAGTTTCTTTTTCGGCATAATTGTCACCTCTTTAATTTTATCAGTTCTATTTTCGCTTCATTTAGCAAGGCAGTTCCGAGCTCGTCCGGATACTCCCCCTCAAAAACTATTCTTGTTATTCCTGCATTAATTAGCATTTTGGCGCATATTGTGCATGGGGAATTGGTGGTATATAGCGTGGCCCCTTTTGTTGAGACTCCATGCAAAGCTGCCTGGACTATTGAATTCTCTTCAGCATGCGAACATGCGCACTTTTCCAGGCTGCTTCCTTTTGGATATTTCTCTTCGGAACTGTTGCACCTCTCACAGCCGCCCTCAGAGCAATTCTTCGTGCCTCTCGGAGTGCCGTTGTAGCCTGTTGAGATGATACGCCTGTCTTTCACCAGAATGGCGCCGACATGGCGCCTAGTACAGTCGGCGCGCTGCCGTATGGCATGGGCAACATCCATGAAATACTCGTCCCAGTCGGGTCTTTTTCCGTCTCTTTTGTATACGTCTTTGTCCATTTGGACCACCTATTGGCGGCAGAACCGCCTCTAAAAAGGGAAGTTCGCCTTCTCAAGTGAGATATAATGACTTCTGAAAGTTATATTCTTTTGTAATTTTTCATTTTTTACCCGGATTATATGTTTTTTGATTGATTCAGAATTAGTATGTAGTAAACCATCAAAACCATCGTATTGAATATGTCTGGTATATGACCTCCCCTGCAGGCAAGGTCATCCTGAGCATGGCAAATATGATTTCTATGGACAACAGCAGAAATTCCGGATATAAGCTGTAGTAGACTGTTTTTGTCGTTTCTTATGTCAGGGATGGGTCAAATTTATTCAGAATTGGATAGGAGTTTCTTAAAATGAAATTTTTGTGTGATGAATACTAAAAAAGTTGCTGTCTTGTTTTTAGGCTTGATATATAATGTCCCCGGCCGTGACTCTGCTGCCATCATATGCCCGTATTCCAACAACAGGGTACCCTTTTATTGAGCCGACTGACACGATACTGTTTCCAACAGCCTCAATCCAGACAGCTACGTCCCTCATTTCTCTGTTTAGTTTGCCTACGTACTGTTGTGCCATATCTACCCACAATTAATTATTGTGCGTGAAAACTAAAATAGAAAAGAGAGGCCTTCCCGGCCCATTATATCAGGCTTCGTCTTCGAATTCCCTTGTCGTATACATAGAACACCCCTCCATGCATCCGTTGCTCTTTCTTGTCCAAGCTTGTATTTAATGCCGAAGGCGTAACTCCCTCCAAGTGGGCGTATTTATATGCTAATCTCCTCAATAAAATATCTTTTTTATCAGATATTATATATAAGTTACTTCTTTTAGTATATTTTATGGATTATATATTCTTATGTGAGAGTTGGAAAATCTTTAATTATAATCTATAAAATATCTCTTTTAAATATTATTTTATATAATAATATTTTTATTCACATATTTTATTGTATATATAATTATATAGATATATTTTAAAATAATTAATTAAAAATATAAAATACCAAAGAAAATTTATCGCTTCTTTTTGGCAACGCCTGGTTTTTCATCACAGCATGCCTTCCACTTGCAGTGCTTGGCTGCACCCAAGAAGAGCATCGAAACGAAATATTGTGCCAGGATGTACCATGTCTCCGTGCTGCTTGATAAAACGCCCCTGTTCACGAACTGCTGGACGACAGCAGAAAAGAACAGTATCGCGAATACAGCGCCGAGGATGGCTGCCAAAATCGCATATCCCCACTGCTTCGGTGTCTTGCACATCTATATCACTATCACTTTTCCGGCTTTTTCCTCGGCTTGAGCTTCGAGAATCTCCTCATGACGGCCTCGAAATCGTTGGCGAGATCCATCCCGTCCTGCGTGAGCTTCACGTACTTTATCCGTCCCTGCTTGTCAAAGTCCACCACGCCAATATCCTTGAATATTTCCAGCAATTTCACCGTGTGGGAGTACGTGCAGTCGGTTTCCTTCGCCAATATGGATACGTATTTCGGCCCGGCACCTATTTTTATGTTTAAGAGGAGACGGACGGGTTTTTTTCTGATGAAAAATTCTTCAGCATCCATTTTCGGCGTCATAAGATACCTGATAAGTGTATGGATTTCCCCCTTTATATATTTTATCAGTTACAAATATTTTTTTGAATTAATGTTTCCTGTAATATCTTACATATAATATTTTTTATGACATATATTTTCTTCAGTATTTTACGGCTTTTCATATATATTGTATTCTATGTTATATATAAAATTTGATATGATATATATTTTATACAAATTTCTACCCTCTTTTTATTGAAGCGGGATTAATTATTCTGATGGAAATAACCCTCCAGCCCCTGCGAAGGATGCTAAAGAATGCCGGCGCCAAGCGCGTATCTGACAAGGCGGCCGAAGAACTCGGCCTCGTCCTAGAGGAAAGGTCCATGAAAATACTCGATGAGGCAAGGAAACTGTCGGAACATGGCGGGAGACGGACCGTGATGAAGCGCGACATAAAACAGGCGGTAAAGCACCAATAAAGGTAATCCATCCGTAATTTATTTTTCGATTAAATAATTTCACGTATAATTATCATCATGATAACCGACATAATACAGAAAATTTCTTCCGAAACCGGCATGCCCGAGGACGAGGTAAATGACAAGATAGAGGAAAAAAAGCTAGAGCTTTCCGGCATGATATCGGACGAGGGAGCCGCATACATAGTCGCGAAGGAGCTCGGGGTAACCATAAGAAAAATCCAGAGGCTTAACATAGGAAACATAATCACCGGCATGCAAAACGCCGATGTCATAGGGAAAATCGTGAAGGTTTCCGAGAAGGCGTTCGAAAAGGACGGGAATAAAGGCAGGGTCATGTCCGTCATCCTGGGCGACGGAACCGGAACCATACGTCTCTCCCTGTGGAATGATGAAATAGACAAATTCTCCGGCTTTACCAGGGGGGATACGGTGCATGTGAGAGGGTTTGTAAAAGAAGGCCTTTTCGGCCCCGAACTCAGGCTTGGAAGATACGGCACACTTTTGAGAAGTGACGAAACCATACAGGACGTTCTGGAGAGAAAAACCGAGTACGAAAGGTCTCCCATATCGGAGCTGGCGGAAGGCCAGCACAGGCAGATAAGAGCGCCCATAGTGCAGGTTTTCGGCGGAAACATATTCTATGAAATATGCCCCGTATGCAAAGGCAGGGCCAAAGAATGGAAATGCCAGGAGCATGGGGACATACAGCCCGAATACGGCCTGGTGATTTCCGGGATTGCCGACGATGGCACGGGAAATATACGCATAGTGGCATTCAACGATGCCGCAGAGAAGCTCATAGGAATGAGCAAATTCGAAGCAAAGCGCCTGTTTGACATGAAGAAAAAAATGGAGGCCGTTATAGAGAAAATACCTCTCGGACGGGAGCTCGTGATAGACGGGCGCGTGAGCAGGAACGCGCTTTTCGACAGGATGGAATTTGTAGTCAATGGCGTCAGCGGCATCGACATGAAAAGAGAGATAGAGACGCTTTTGGCATAGAGAGATTTTTAACGGGGTGTATATATGGCGAAAAAAAACCAAGATGAAGAAAACGTTTCTGAGCCTGTAGCGGAAGGTTCGAAGGAAGTAACCATAGAAGACCTTCCTGGTGTCGGGCCGAAAGGCGCCGAAAAACTCAGGCAGGCCGGCTATACGGAACTTCTTTCCATCGCATCCGCTTCTGCAGGAGACATAGTCGCCGCGTGCGAGATAGGCGAAGCCACGGCCGACAAGATAATTGCCGCAGCCAGGCAGATGGCCGATGTAGGCGGGTTCAAGTCCGCATATGAAGTTCTTGACAGGAGAAAGGAGATAGGCAAAATAACCACTGGAAGCAAGTCCCTCGATGCGCTCCTCGGCGGCGGCGTTGAGACGCAGGCTATAACCGAGGCTTACGGAGCGTTTGGTTCGGGCAAGTCGCAGCTGGGATTCCAGCTCGCGATAAACGTGCAGCTGCCAAAAGCGGGCGGCGGCCTCAACGGAAAATGTATATTCATAGACACCGAAAGCACATTCAGGCCGGAGCGAATAATCCAGATGGCGGAAGCCAGGGGACTGGATTCAAAGAAAGTACTGAAGAATATATTGGTCGCAAAAGCGTACAATTCGGACCATCAGGTGGTTCTTGCAGAAAAAGCCAAAGACCTGATAAAACAGGACGATGTAAAGCTCATCATAATAGATTCCCTCATGTCGCACTTCAGGTCTGATTATTCCGGCCGCGGGGAGCTTGCGCCCAGGCAGCAAAAACTCAACAGGCACCTGCACGCCTTGCAGAAAACTGCCGACATGCACAACATCGCGATATACATAACAAACCAGGTGATGGCCAGGCCGGACATGATGTTCGGCGATCCCACGGCGGCGGTCGGGGGCCACGTCTTAGGTCACGCATGCGTGACAGGCGATACACTGGTCCAGCTATCTGACGGTGAAATAAAGGAAATCAAGGATGTGCAGCCAGAGAGGTTTGTTTCCATTGATTTCAGTAAAATAAAAAGTGAAAACATGGATTCCGACGCAAAATTTGTCAACAGAGAGATAAAAGAAATATATGAAATTGACACGGGATATAAAATCAAAGCTTCGGGGCTTCATAGATTTTTCAGAGTCAAAGATTTCGGGATAGAAGAGGTTAAAGCCGAAGATATAAGAGCCGGGGATTATATAGCCCATGCATCCGATATCAAAACCAGCACCAAAATGCAAAAACTGCCAGAAATAGATGTTGATGACTTTGTAACCGTCAACAGAAAGGGGTCCGAACTCATAAAAAATGGCATTAATAACATGAACTTGACTCGAAAAGAGCTTTGCAGCCATATGAACTTTGAGCCTAGGCATTTCAGGCGAATTCTTAACCAGCAATATGCTACAAATATGAAAAACATTCATAAATTGATTGAAATTGGGTTAGATGACGATATTCTAAACTGCACAGAACCTTATGAGTCTCAAAGGCATAGAAAACTCACTTTTCCGTCGGAATTAAATGCGGAGATGTCGCAGCTTCTGGGTTATTTTATTGGCGACGGTAGTTTAAGCAAATTTTCTATTGAATTCAAAGATCAAAGACGCAGCGTTCTGGAGCATTATAACGGTATTTTATCTGACCTGTTTGGCATTTATGGCAAAATTTCCAAAGTAAAGGACAAGAATTGTTTCAGAATGAGGCTAAATTCAATATCTGTAGTGAAGCTGATGACCCAAGCCAAAAAAGATATGTTTTCTCTTGTATCAAGGTCGGCAAATGAGCAGGTCAGCGCATTTATACGTGGGTTTGCGGATGCTGAAGGCTATGTGCACAACAACAGGCCTGCCATCACAATCGCACAGAAGGATGAAAAATTGATCAAATTTATCCAGATGCTTCTGCTAAGATACGGCATAGAATCCTGCATTAATGCCGGAACAAGGTCGTGGCATCTTATTATAGAAGGAAGGCATATTGTAACATTTCACAGAGAAATAGGTCTTACTGCCGAAGACAAAAACAATCTTCTTGAAAGGTGGGTAGAGCATTGCGAGAACACTTATACAAAAGAAATATATCCATTCGACAGGCATACTTTATGGGACATGTTAAAAGATGCCGGGCTTCATCCGTCATTATATATGAGGCCAAGGTCTGCTGAATACAAGCATATCCATAAAAAAGAGCTCGCAAAGGTCGCTTCTGCCCTGAAAAATACAAAATATTCTGATACTGCCGGCTTTTTGATGAAAATTCTGCATGGCGACATAATGCTGAAAAAAATCAGGAAAATAAGGAAAATGCCCAACAGCGAGCCATTATATGACTTAAGCATCCCGAAGAACCATAATTATATAGCGAACGGATTCGTGGTGCATAATTCAAGCTATCGGATGTATTTACGCAAAAGCAAGGGCAACAACAGGATCGCAAGGCTTATCGACAGTCCGTCGCTTCCGGAAGGCGAAGCCGTCTTTACGGTGACGGAAAGCGGCCTGGGTGATTAGCATGAGAATGGCATTACTGGTTCTAGACGAAACGGCAAGCGCCGATGATATGACAAATGCATACCATGAGGTTAATCGGCGCATGAGAGAGAAGTATCAAACCCCGGGTATAACTGTATTGGCAAATGATGATGCTATACGAGGAAACGAAACTTGGTTATCGGCTGAGGCTGGAATAAGATTTTTTCCCAGTTGGCAAACAAATCCTGAATATAGAGCTATGCTGAGACGCGCCATCCAGAGCGACGATAAATACGTCATGAAAAGACGTGATGAAATTTGGGTATGTGAAGAAACAGATGGAAGTGGTTATGAGGTATCAGACCCAAACGGAATGGTGGTCATAAAACCAAGGCGTCAGCAGTAAGCGATTCATAAAACTAATAAGAATTGTGTTTCTTATGTGAGAGATAAAGAAGAATTATTTAATTAACCTACATTCATCAAAAAACTAAAAACAAAAACTCTAGACAATTTCCTTCTCGGAAATTATGACGAAATCGCCGACGCTTTTCACCGACGAGAACGGGATAAGAAGGCGGCTGCTTTCGTCGCGGTCAAGCGTAAGGTCGCCTATATGTTTTGTCGGCTCCGTGAGGACGATGTTGAGGAGCTCGCCAGTATCGGAGATGAAGTTTATGTCGCCGACGACGCCGAACTTCCTCCCAGTCTCTTCCGAAACTATTACTTTCCCAAGAAGGTCTTTTCCCCTGCTTCGCATCATTATAATCACCTCATACTAGTTGCCTGTGAAATCTTAAATACTATCCAATTGAAATATTTATGACAGATATGGCAAAGGCATCATTTATTTTGTCATTGATTGCGGGAATATTAGTCCTGATAAATGGGCTGTTGTTTGCCGCGATGAGCGCTGTATTTGCATTTGTACCTCTTCTAGCGGCCGTCGGAGTCGCGATGACCATAGTCGGGTTGATATTTGGCATCTTAATACTTGTCGGCGCATGGCTCATGCAAAAACCCAAAAATCTCACGGTGGGTTCGATTCTAGTATTGGTTTTTTCCCTGATATCGCTTTCCATCGGAGGGGGGTTTATCATAGGAACAATACTCGGTGTCATAGGAGGCGCGCTGGGCCTGGCCAAGAAATAAATTCACCAGTTCTTCCACTTATAAAACGTCAGTTTTTGACGACCAGATTTTTCATGTGAGACTTAAGCTGGTATACAAAGGCGCGATCCGTGCGGCGGCGCTCCACGATTCCCTCGTCCATGAGCCTCTTCAGGATGTTATTCACGGAACGCACGGCATGCTGCCTAGATTTATACTTCGAAAGGTCCATTGTGTTGGCTATGTCGCCAGGCGTCATGGGCTTCAGGAGCATTTCCATCACCTCTTTCTGCATCGGCGTCATTTCATCCATCACTCTCAGGGGTGGGGCGAGTTCTTCCATCTTTGGCTCCTTTTCCATGTGTTCCGCGGTTATGCTCGGTTTGCCCTCGCTCATCGCCTGATATATCATGTCATTGCACGTGCGCAAGATTTCGCGAGGGAAGCCGCCTGTCTTGTGGTAAACATAATCCAGCGCCTCGTCGGAAAATTCGTCCCCGCGGCCGCCGGCGTTCTGAATGCGCTTTCTTATAAGATTCTTTGTTTCTTCTTTTGTGAGGGATAGAAGCCCTATCTTCACGACTATCCGCCGGCGCAGCGTTTCAAGCTTGTCCAGCGCCTGCTCGAACGAAGGCAGGCCGGAAAGCACTATTGACATGTTATTTACCTGGTCGCCAAGTACGCGAAGCCATTCCAGGATATCTATGCTCGATTCCTGGGCCTCGTCGTACATCACAACCAGGTGCTTCCTCCCTATTTTTTTGTTCAAAAACCCCGGTATTTGGTACATGTTACGGAGCCGAAAAAATGGTATCCATGAAGTATATTTTTCATTGAATATCTGGACAAATTCCTCGTTGTGTTTCGGCGGTTTTCCTATGTAAGCATACTCATAGTTTGAGGGGAGATGCGCCGACATCCACTTCAGCGTTGTGGTTTTTCCCGAGCCTGTGGGCCCGATAAGAAGTATTATTTTGTGTTTTTCTTCCACTGCAGACAGCAGTCGCGAGGTCTGTTCGGCATATCCAACGAATAATTCAGGCAATATAGTAAATGTAAACGGGTTTCCAGTCCAGCCGGCTTTCTCGAACCACTCTCTTGAACCCAAAGGCGTGGGCTTGGTTTTCTGGTCAGAAACGGCTGTTTGAACATTATTTTGAATGGCCGTTTCTTCGGCGTTCTCTGGCTGTTTAGCCTGCCCAATTTCCGTGTTTTCATGCATATTCTGGCTGCTATTTAAGCTTTCCTCTTCCATTGAATTATATGAACTTCACAGCTATAAAAAGTTTTTCTGTGAACTTGACTGGAAACTTCACGGTGTTCACTAAAATGTTCACCAAAAATCTCTAACTTCACGCGTTTCACGGTGAATTCACAAGAATTATACGTGAAGTTCACGTGAATATCTATGAAGTTCGTGAAGGTTTAGTGAAGGTTTTATGAATATTCATATGAAGATATTTTTAGTTTACTCCAATTAAAACTAATAGTAAGTGTATTTATGTGAGTTAAATCAATATAGCTTCTTTGAATCTATAAATATTTGTGAGATATTAAAATGAAGGTTCATATGAAGTTCGTGAAGTTCACGAACTACTTCACGTGAAGTTCATGAAGTTCACGTGAACTTCACGGAGTCTCTGTGAAGGTCTAAAGTTTTCGTGAGGGAAATTTTTATACATCTCTAATAAAATACTCACATCTCCCGCCAAAAATTCAAAATAAAAAGTCTCATATTTGACGTTTAAACTCAAGAAAGCTAATTTTTAGCCATTTTAGATGTAATTTCGCAATATTTACTTCTCAATCTTGTTCATAAGGCGTAAAAACCTCATTATCTGGTCAAAACTCTGGCCCTGCTGGAGCCTTTCTATTACGAACGGCTTGAGCCTTATAAGGCGTAAAGCAGGCCTTTCCGGATTCCCTATAGCATCATCTAAAATCAATGGTTTTAAGGAAGGGCCATTAAGATATCTGGATATCGTTGCATGCGTACATCCGCATCTTCTGGCCAATTCTCTAAGCCACAAACCATCCGGATTTGCCACAAGAATACCAATTATACGCCCTGTTTTTTCCGCGCTTAGACCCGGTTTTCTACCCATAACACATGATTAGTCTCATACATATAAATAAATTAACCACTGGTCATAAAATAGTAAAATGAACTTATTTGGCTTAAAGATGCAAAATTCTGACTCTGACAGTCATTTCTCACTTTCGCTTTTTATACGTCATACTGCTATATTGATAGTAAATGCGCTGCTTTATAGCTATAGACATCCCGGAAGCATTAAAACCGCGAATTATAGGGCTCCAAGAGCAGTTTTCAGGCTACAACACAAAGCTCGTGGAGTCGCAGAACCTTCATTTTACCCTTAAATTCCTTGGCGAAACTGATCTGGTGGGATTAGAAGACAGGCTGGAGTTTATAAGCAGAACACCATCTTTTGAAATAGAACTCGCCGGCATGGGATGCTTTCCGTCTGAAAACTTCGTCCGGTCGATATGGATAGGCATAAGACACAACCAGAAGCTTATTAACCTACAGGAGTCCGTTTCGAAGGCCCTGGGCCTTGGCGAAGAAGTGTTTACACCTCATCTTACCATAGCAAGGCTCAGGTCCCAGAAACATAAAAATGGCATCATTGATATTATCAAAAATAACAGCGGCATCGAGATAGGCACGATGAAGCTCACCTGCGTGAAATTAAAGGAATCGAAGCTCTCTCCTGAAGGCCCTGCATACAGAGATGTAAGAACGTTCGGGATGATATGATGGAAGATAGAATGATAAAAATAATCTCATTGTCATTGGCCGTTATAGGCATCGCAGGACTGGCAATAATTTCGGTTCAGAACGATTATTCACCGACGAAAATTTATGAAATAAGCGACGAGATGATAGGCAAGAATATAATAGTAAATGGCACCGTCCTTTCATCTCGCATATCAGACGGCAATTCATTCATGTACATCGAGGATTTGGGAACGATAAAAATAGTCATGTTTAACGCCAAAATACGGGCTGATATAGGCGATAAAGCAACCGTTTACGGCAGGGTAAACGTTTATAAAAATGAGCTTGAAATAGTAGCAGAAAAGATAGTTGTCGGTGATTCATAATTAAAGCCATCATTCTTGCCGGAGGGTACGCAAAACGCCTCTGGCCCCTGACAAAAGACATATCAAAGCCGCTCCTGGAAGTCGGCGGGAAGCCTGTCATAAACTACATCATGGAACAGCTCCAGCAGATAGACGGCATAGAGCAGATATACGTGTCCACCAACAAGAAATTCGAAAGCCAGTTCTCAGAATGGCTGCGGAATTACGGATTCAGGAAGACAAAAATAGTCATTGAAAACACGGGGAGTGAGGAAGAAAAACTGGGGGCTGTGGGCGGAATCAACTTCACGATAAAGAAGGAAAACATAGAAGGCGAATGCCTCATAGTCGCCGGAGACAACCTGTTCGATTTCAGCATAAAAGACCTGATATCAGAATACAAAAAAAGAAAGAATCCGGTGCTGGCGGTTTTTGACGTGAAGGACAAAGAAAAGGCCAGGCTCTACGGCAACGTCGAGGCCGACAAAAATATGCTCATAACCAAATTCGTGGAGAAGCCGCCAGAGCCGAAGTCGACCCTCATCGCCACCTGCTGCTTCGTGATACCTTCCACCGCGCTGGTGAAAAAATACATTGATGAGGGCAACAACAGGGATTCCCCGGGCTTTTTCAACCAGTGGCTCTACAGACAAATGCCCTATTTTGCATACGCATTCAGCGGCAAATGGTACGACATAGGCGATTTCGATTCCCTTGAGAAGGCGAAATCAGGGAATGATTTATAAATATTTTTATGTGAAAGATATTTCATGAGTTATCTTGTGAAGGTTGCCGGGGAACTTTGTCTTCCTGTAAATATGTGCCGGGCCGGTTCTATGCACTATACTTCAGTTGGGATAGCGCCCGTTGAAGCCGAATATTGGCTCCTATGGGGCCGGAATGACGAATACAGATGATTACGATATAATCGCTAATATGGAAGATGAACATGACAGGGTGTGCAGAGAACAAATAAGACTGGCACTTTCAACGTACACGAGAGATACAGAGCACCTTGCGGATGAAGATATGGATGCCGCGGCAGTACTATGCCTCGTTGCCGAGATGTGCCAAGACGGCATCTGTGTTGGCAGAGATGAAGTTGTTGACGCCATGAACAGCGGCTATTTGGATTTGCATTGCAAATGCTACTATGACTACGAAACCGATGACATATCACTGATTACGGACAGCCTGGTTGACAGAGGACTTCTGGAAGAAGACGATGAAGGCCTTACCGTTGCTGCCTGCCATAGAATAGGAAAAGGAGTTAAGCCGGAAGAACCTTTTTTTACGGACCCGAACCAGTTCAAGTTCGCTTTCAATGAATGACTATTTTTTGCCGTATTCTTCCTTCATCTCAAGCCCGCGGGTGTCGAACTCTTCTTTCATGATGCCGGCAAATTCCTTGCGTATTTCCATACGGTCCTTTCTCGTGTTTCCCTCGACAGTCAGGCGTATGTAAGGCGACGTGTTGGAAGCCCGAAGAAGCGACCATCCGTTCTCCATCTCGGCCCTGACGCCGTCTATCGTTATCACATTCCCGAATCTTTTCACTATCTTTTCCTTCAGCGCATTCATTACATCAAACTTTACGCTGTCTGGACACTCAAAGCTGAGCCTTTCGAACTCGTGCGCTGGCATCCCCTTTACCGTCTCCGACAGCGTCTCCTCCGCCTCGGACATGGCCGAGACCAGATAAAGTGATATCGTTACGGCATCGTCGAACGGGACTATGCTGGGTATGCAATAATGCCCCGTCGGCTCGACGCCGTAGCATGCCGCATTGTCATTGACATACTGCATGAGGAACGTGTGCCCGACCGGCGCCCGTATGACTTTCCTCGAGAACCTGCCTGCTATGTCGTCTATCAGCCGCGTGCATTCGACATTGGCCACTATGGGACCGTCTGCCTTATTCATCAGCTTGGAAAGGATTATGTAGGATGTCTGCTCGGCCGAAAGCAAAGAGCCTTTCTCATCGACCACGGCCATCCTGTCGCTGTCGCCGTCATATGCGATTCCTATGTCATAATTAGAGACTATCTCCTTCAGCTTCCCGAGCTCCCTGTCGATTGGATCAGGAAGCCTGTTGGGAAAGTTTCCGTCCGGCTCCTCAAATATGACATCCACTTCGTGGCCTGCGCAGGAAAAAAGCTTTTTTGTCACTATGGATGAAACCCCGTTCCCGTTATCGATTGCGACATTCAATTTCCTGGAAGATTTTATCCTGTCATTAAGATACTTCACATAAGAATCGACTGCGCCGTCTCCGGCACTCTCGACGGAGCCCTTTTTTCCAGGAACATCATTCTTCAGGAAAATATTTCTTATTTCGGCGTTCTCGCTCTCCCTGAACCCTATTCCGTTCGCATGAAAGAACTTGACGCCGCCCCACTCCTTCGGCAGGTGCGAGCCTGTTATATATGCGAACTCCGTTCCGGATTTCCACGCATGGAACATGCCCACTCCCATCGGCAATATTCCAGCGTCAATGACCCTGGCCCCGGCAGATGACGCGCCTGCGGCGAAAGCCGACGACAGGGCCGGACTGGAAAGCCTGGAATCCCTGGAAAGCAGGACATCCCTTCCAGAGAACGCGGTGAAGGACATCCCTATCCTTCTCATCACGTCATCGGTCAGGTCCTTGCCATATATTCCGCGTATATCATAACTTCTGAATATATGCATCATGATCCGAATTTGCCGGCAACGAATAAAAACCCGTGCGGTCCGGCATTTCCCACCGGGTGGAAGATTATTTAAACTTTGGGTTACAATTAATTTATATGCTATTCTGGAAACGTTTTTTCTCGGCACCAGATTTCTCTAGGTATGTATTCTCTATAAAGTGCAAGTGTAATCCCACCACACTCTAATCCGGGATGATTCTTTTCCAAAGATGACCGCTCTGGCCCCGGTATGCTATACATCAATATCAATAAAATAGAGGTGAATTAAATGCTTCCAAAATGCTGCGAAAAACGAATGATAATCAAGACAGAAGGCACCAGATTCGTGGAACTCATGTGCGGAAAATGCGGCGACGTCATATACGTAAAAAAACCCGGTGCGCAGATTCCGCAGCTTCTGGACGATTAGGCCAAAGGCTCGGCCTTCAGGTCCTGTATCGTAAGAAGCTTTGTTCCCATGGACCTCACGCGCTCCTTGAATCCCATCCCGACGACGTATGAAATCCTACGTCTGTTGGCGATGTCAACTATGGGCTGGTTTATCTTACCATCAAAGATTATAGCATAAATATTGCTGAAACTGTTTACGGCATCCCCGACCTCGCTTATCGGCACTTTGCTTAATGTTTGCATATCGGTATCGACAATATACGCGGCCCGCGTGCCTACAAGTCCCTCTAACATTGAAGAAAAGAACTCTCTCTCCTTCGGTTCGTCCCTCGGCTCCTGTATCTCAGGCTGTGCATCCTGCTGGGGTGGTGTCTTGTCTATGTTTGTCTGGTTTATCGGAACCCTGTCCCGCAGAGCCTTGAAAATTTCCTTCCTTGAAAGCTCCTCGACTTCCTTCCCGAACTGCGCCCTCGCGATGAAATCTATCTCGGCCACGGCAAGGAGTTTTTTTAAGTCCAGGTCTCCGCCCCGATCGCCGTCCAAGAAGGCTGTGGTCGTCTTCTGCTTCGTCAGGTCCGAGACTTCCTGAGGTATCTTGCTCCCTTCTATGGCCACAACGTTTCTTATGCCGTTTTTCAGGAGATTTATAACATCCGCCCTCCCCTCGACTATTATAATCTCGTCGGCAATCGCAACATCAGGCCCGGCACTGAGTCCCTGATAATTTATGACTTCCCAAGAACGGACCGCATCCTTCACTATCTCGGATATCTTCTGGGAATCAGGCATTCCCTGGTCCATCACAGACCTGAGTATTTCCTTCGCCCTCTCTATTACATACTGCCTTTTCTGGCTTCTGACATCCTCGACACTTATTATATCAACCTGCGCGTCGCAGGGCCCTATCTTGTCTATTGTCTCCATGGAAGCTGCTATAAGGGAAGTTTCGCTTGCATCCAGGCTTGACGGTATGATAACCTCGGCCGCTGCCTTGCCCCTGTTCGTCTTCACATCGACCTCTATACGACCTATACGTCCCGTGTGCTGCAGTTCTCTGAGGTCGAGCTCGGAGCCGAGAAGGCCTTCTGTTTGGCCGAATATAGCCCCTATTATGTCAGGCCTCTCAACGACACCCTTAGCGTTCACCTTCAATTTAATTACATATTTCGCAAAATTCTGGGCCAATTTAGCCATTAAAATCACCCTCTTGTTATCTTGTTATATTCGCCGGTTTTCCGGCTATAGTGTTCCAAGAAAACATTCGATATATAGTTTTCTTGGGCACTATCTGCAAAAGACAAGGTCTTTTGAGATGTCAAAAACCCCTGATTTTTGCACATATGTGAACCAAATAACCCTCTCGGGTTATTTATTTGGTTCACTATAAATGGCAGAAATAGGTATGACTAAAAACAGAGCACACCATTGCCGCATTGGAGCGGCTCATGAATCTTCAGCATGAATTATTACCTTCCGTGAATCATGACTGCCATTAAACAATGAACTATCATTGTATATTGATTGTAATGCACAAATGTTTAAAAACCTATTGTTTTCACTACTATTAAATAATTATCATGCTGTCATGCTTTCCTCTATGTGCGCATCAAGTCTCTTCAGATTTTCGACCGAAATCTTCCTGACAGCCGGATACAAATTTTTGAGGTAAAACTCCGATAAAACGGACGACATGAACCCCTTTTCCTCCATATTGACATCAAAACTGCCGGTTATGTTCACGGAAAGCCTCTTCTGGACGCTCTGCATAAGGACTGACACCTGAATCCTGGAGAATTCGTCCATCATGCTCACTATGTCAAATTCCAGCGTGCTCCTGTGCTCCGGGCCGTCTGTCATGTACTCGTTCCTCCTCTCAAAAACCTGGCCCATCTCGGACGCCGTGTCCATGAATTTCAGGGAGAATCCGTAAGGATCGTCCTTCTCCAGGACGAAATTCTTTTCCATCACGGCTTCCTCTATCTTCATAATTACATATTCCAGCCGGGATTAAAAAGATTTATTCGGGGGCGCAAATTAGATATATGGTAAAAAAATACGCCAAGGGGTATAGGGCGGAACGGTTATTGCTCCAAGAGCTCTCCAAGCTGGGATATATGGTTATGAGAGCTCCCCATTCAGGGAGCTCTCGTCTGGCGTCGCCGGACATAATAGCAGTGAAAAACGGCAGGGTTATAGCCATAGAATGCAAAGCCCGGGAAGAGGCCTTCAAGATAGAGGAAGACCAGCTATTGCAGCTGAAGCAATGGGAAGATATTGGAGGGGCCATGCCGTATATAGCGTGGAAGATATCAAGGGAAGAATGGAAGTTCATCCATCTCAAGAACGTCGTGGAGAAAGGCGGGAACATAGGAAAAAAATTCGCCGAGGCGGTTGGGATAGGAATAAACCAGATATGACGCCTCCGGTTCGCGACATTTATAGTGAAACAAGTAAATAACAGGATATGATTTACGTGTTTCACATATAGTCAGCAAAGAAAATAATATCTTAAATGTTTCTTTGCATGACTATAAATCCGTTCCGGATTCTATAGTCAGATATATTGCCTGATGGAAAGTGGTGAAACTTGAAGAGCGACATTCCAGGATTCCATAGAATGAATCTTTCCCAGAGGCTCGGGAAGATAAAAGACATGGCCCGCCTTGATGACAAGGACATTGAACCCCTTTCGTCTGATATGGACATAAAAATAGCCGAAATGATGTCGGAAAACATAATAGGGACTATAAAACTTCCTGTCGGCATAGCCACGAATTTCCTGATAGACGGCAAGGATTACCTGATACCAATGAGTATCGAAGAGCCTTCTGTTGTCGCAGCAGCTTCGCACGCAGCAAAACTGGCGAGACCTGGGGGAGGGTTCAAAACATCCTACACCCCATCGATAATGATAGGCCAGATCCAGCTGATGGACATAAAGGAGCCCGCAAAGTCCATGAAAGCTATACTCTCGAAAACTGCCGAGATAAAGAAGCATGCAAACCACCAGGATTCCGTCATGGTGAAACTCGGGGGCGGCCTTATTGACGTGGAAGTCAGGGACATACCGTCCTCCAGAGGGGCTCTTGTCATCGTCCACCTCATCGTGGACGTAAAGGATGCCATGGGCGCCAATTGCGTCAACAGCATGTGCGAAGGCGTGGCCCCGTTTCTGGAGAAGCTGACAGGCGGGCGCTCCGTATTGAAAATCATTTCAAACCTTTCGGACAGGCGGCTGGTAAAAGCCGAGGCAACGTGGAAAAAAGAGCTGATAGGGGAAGATGTGATAGAAGGTATTCTTGACGCATACGAATTTGCGAAGGTGGACCCGTACAGGTGTGCCACCAACAACAAGGGTGTAATGAATGGTATTGACGCAGTGGCGATAGCCACGGGCAACGATTTCAGGGCCCTGGAAGCGGGCGCGCACGCGTATGCAGCAAGGGACGGATACAAACCACTTGCAACATACAAGAAAAACCGCGACGGGGACATCACCGGGAGCATAGAGATGCCGATTTCCGTCGGGATAGTCGGCGGCGCCACGAAAACCAATCCCGTAGCGAAGACATCATTGAAAATCATGGGGATAGAAAGCGCGCATGAGCTTGCATCTGTCATGGCTTCGGTCGGGCTGGCGAACAACTTCGCTGCGCTGCGCGCCATGGTATCGGAGGGCATACAGAAGGGCCATATGAGGCTCCATGCAAAGAATATAGCCATGTCTGCAGGCGCCTCGGAAAATGAGGCATCCGACGTGGCCAAAAAAATGGTGGAAAAGGGCGACATATCCGTCTCCAGGGCGAAGGAAATACTGGAAAATATTAGGAAGAATAAAAGTTTCAACAAAGTCCGGTAATAACAGATAAAAGTTAAGGCAAAGAAACGCCTATATGAAATTTTTTGTGATCTTTTCTTGCTTTTCTCCTGATGATTTCAACGGTATGAAATGCTGTTGTTTCTAGCGGGAAAAATAAATAACCTTTTTTTGTATCTTCTCCTGCTTTTCTTTGTGCTTCCATGTAAGTCTCGTGCATATCCACACAGTCACCCAATATCAAAGAAAGATTCATAAAGGGGTCTGAGTCTCCTTCTCCATCATCCCTATATTCCCTGCAGAAAAACTGTTCTGCCGCCGCTGTTTCGGTCAATTGCCTGTTATCACTACGCCTCATCATGGAAAGACGTGATCTGCCGTTATACGTTCTGCGTTCTGTCGTGTCAAGAGTGTGTTTAATTAATCTCATTGCCCCCTGTCTCGGCGGGTAAGCGCTTGCTTCATCAGACAAATAAACTGCCAGATTTCTCAAATTTATCGTGGGATTGCATCTCAAATGATCCGTTACGTCGCCACGTATGCTGCAATAATAATAGCACCCAAGATGATCTACATGAGTGATATTCGCCACATAAACAATGTGTTCTTCCATTTATTTATGATGTCATCAACCTTCAAAACTTTAGAAAACAGCCTCGACGTAGGCGGCGCCGAGTACCATGAGCTCGGCAACTGCGAGGAATATCAGTGAATCCTTCAGGACGGTGTGAAATTCCTTGCTGCCGAAATCCTCGCGTATTATGCCGACCGACAGGATGCCTCCAGCCAGCCCTGCAATGAAATATGCAAGGATTTCTGGTATCCCGTGCAGTGCTATGCTTCCCAGGCTCGCAGGGATGCCGTAAGCGAAGGCGTAGTATGAAGGGATGCCCTGACCCACGAGTTTTTGGATGGCAAAGCCGGAAAAGACCGATATTATCGACGCGTTCCACACCAGAATAAAAATGGCGCCGGCGCCGAACATCGCGGACATTATAAACACCAGCATCATGACCTGGGTATTGTTTGCGAAATAGTTCCAGAAACTGGCGTCTGGATTGTAAGCCGCTCCGGCGGCGGCGGCCGGATTAAGCTGCCTCACCGTATCGGCCTGCAGGCTGAATGCGCCGCTGAATTCGGGAAAAAATATGTAGATAAACGTCATTGATATGGCCGTTCCAAGAAAAAATGCGGAAAACACGGATATCGTCTGCCTGTGCCTGGAGAACAGGTTTCCCTTTATACGTTTCCGGGCAGCCTCATCCTCCTTCTCCTCCTCGACCTCGAAGAGTTTCTGGAAAAACGGCACAAAAAGTATTGTGACAAGCGCGACTGACAGTATGGACGCCTGGGCGGGGAAGAGCTTGTGGGCGAAGAACACCGCAACAAGGGTATAGAAGAACGCTATGATGAACACATGCCAGGGCTTGTCTTCGGCGTTCTTGGGGTTCAGTATCGACTCGAGAACCATATTTTACTTTTGTTGCCTGCTGCATATAAGCACGGTATCATAAAGCCAAAAATCGTACATCGTTTAATAAGCTTTTCCTGAATCAATTTAATTATGGATATCGGAATAGCGGGCTACGGTGCATACATACCCAGGCTCAGGATAAAGGTTGAAGACATCGCCAAAGTATGGGGCCAAAATGCAGAGGCGATAAAAAACGGCCTTATGATAGAAGAGAAGAGCGTCCCGGATGCGGACGAGGATACAATAACTATAAGTTATCAGGCCGGAAAAAATGCCATGCAGAGGGCCCGTATAAACGGAAGCGAGATAGGAGCGCTATTTATAGGAAGCGAGAGCCGCCCGTATGCAGTGAAGCCTTCAGGCACCATAGTGGCCGACGCGCTAGAGATGACCCCGAATGTCCTTGTAGCGGATTACGAATTCGCGTGCAAGGCCGGGACGGCCGGGATGCAGACATGTTACGGGCTCGTGAAATCCGGTGAAATCGGCTACGGCATGGCCATAGGAGCGGACACGGCGCAGGGCCAGCCAGGCGACGCGCTAGAATACACGGCGGCTGCAGGCGGGGCTGCAGTAATTATAGGCAAGAACCCGGTTGCCATAATAGAAGGGATGTATTCTTACACGACTGACACACCTGATTTCTGGAGGCGGGAGGGGCAACAATACCCGAAACATGGGGGACGGTTCACCGGAGACCCGGCATACTTCCACCACCTCACATCCTCGGCGGCCGGGATGATGGAAAAGATGGGGACAAAACCGTCCGATTACACTTATACGGCGTTCCACACGCCGAACGGGAAGTTCCCGCTACGGGCCGGGAAACTCCTCGGGTTCTCGCCGGAGCAGCTCAAATACAATCTCCTCGTGCAGAAAATAGGAAACACGTATTCGGGGGCCTCCATGCTGGTCCTTACCCATATACTCGACAATGCCGGGCCGGGAGACCGGATACTCATGACATCGTACGGTTCCGGGGCGGGGTCGGACGCATTCTCCGTAGTAGTGGTCGACGGTATAAGGGAAGTTGTAGGAAAGGCTCCAAAAACAGCGTCGTATGTTGATAACAAAGCATATGTAGATTACGGAACGTATGCAAAATTGAGAGGTAAGATAAATATATGACGAACGCATATGTGGCCGGGGTCGGCCAGACCAAATTCGGCGAGCTTTGGGACAAGTCGCTGAGAGACTTGATGGCCGAGGCCGGCATAGCCGCCATAAGGGATTCCGGAATAGACAAAAAAACCATTGGAGGTGTGTTCGTCGGCAATATGTCGGCAGGAAGATACACCGGACAGGAACATCTTGGCGCCCTTGCAGCAGACTGCCTCGGCATACATGCCGAAGCGAGCCGGTATGAGGGGGCATGCGCATCTGGCAGCATCGCTTTCAGGAACGCGTACAGGGCAGTCAAATCGGGCTATATGGATGCCGTTCTTGTCATCGGAGCGGAGAAGATGACCGACGTGAAAACACCGGAGGCCGTCATGACGCTGGCCGCCGCGGGGGACCAGGAATGGGAAGCTTCAATCGGCCTGACTTTTGCAAGCCTCTATGCCCTGATGGCAAGAAGGCACATGCATGAATACGGAACTACACGAGAACAGATGGCACTTGTAAGCGTCAACAACCACAAGAACGCCGCCGGAAACAAATACGCCCAGTTTCCGAATAAAATCAGTGTGGATGATGTCCTTAAATCGCCTGTGATATCCAGCCCACTGACGGTTCTGGACTGCTCCCCGATAACCGACGGGGCCGCAGCCACGCTTATAGTGTCAGATAAGATAAAGAGGGAATTCGAGAAGCCAGTCAAAATACTGGGGAGCGGGCAGGCATCAGATGCCCTGGCACTCCATGACAGGGTCTCATTGACGGAAATATTGGCGATAAAAATGGCAGCGAAGAACGCATTAGATGAGGCCGGGCTCAAAATAACCGACATGAATTTTGCCGAAGTCCATGATTGTTTCTCCATAAACGAGATAATTGCAATAGAAGACCTTGGCTTTTGCAGGAAAGGCGAAGGCGGCAAATTCGTTGAAAGCGGGACCATATCACTCGATGGTTCCATTCCGGTAAACACAACCGGCGGCCTGAAGGCCATAGGACATCCCGTAGGCGCCACCGGAGTGAGGCAGATAGCGGATATCGTAAGGCAGATTAGGGGTGATTCGCACAACCAGCTGAAGGGTGTGAAATACGGCATGAACCTTAACATAGGCGGCTCCGGGGCGACCGCTGTAGTAAATATTTTTGGTGGGGAAGAATGAAAATTAATGACTCTGCATCGTATTTTGGGGGTATTGGCTATGCCTCATAAGACTTCCGTTTCCATTCCATGGAGGCTGAAGGGTGGCAGATACACTTTTACCGGCTCCGAGTGTAAAAAATGCGAAAAGGCCTACTTCCCGGGCAGAACGTACTGCCCAGACTGCCATGAAAACATGACGGACAAAAAATTTTCCGGCAATGGCACGATACTGACATTCACTGAAAACCACATGGCACCGGCCGGTTTCGAGAAATATGTTCCGTACTTCATGGCAATAATACAGCTCGATAAGGGCCCGATGATAGCCGGCCATGTTGTGGGTGACACCACAAACATCGCCATAGGGAAAAAAGTCAAACCCGTCTTCAGGAAGCTTTTCGAAGACGGTGATGAGGGCCTCATACACTACGGCATGAAATTTGAGCTTGTATAAATGTCAATTATCCAGAACACCAAATGAATAACCGCACCATTCATGGTGCGGTATCCTTTTCACGTTCAGTATGGCATTCATCTCTATGATGAATCATAAAGTATTCTGGACATGAAAATAAACAGACACCACAGAGACCCCGTTATTTCCAATGAAATGGTGTAGTTATGTTGGTTGTAGATTTTTTTGATGTATCAGTCATTTTATTTTCAAAAGTAATGAAGAACCAGTACTCTTTTCTAATTATATTTACATGTACTTAAAGATTCTACTTTTTTGGTATATATTTTGCCAATAAGTATGATTTTTAATATATTTTTTAATAAATATTTTGTATAAAATATTCTTTTTAAAATATATTTTCAAGCGTTTTATTGATGATGACAACCTTTAGGGAACAATTTTTTGGTTTTGCTAGGAATTTTTATACCATTCTACTACAACTTCACAACAGTTACATTTCCATACGAAATGATGGGGTCTTCTTATTGTTCGGTTGTATATTTTACGAAGAATCTGTTGCAGCTGGAAAATACTTATATATGACAGGAACCAATTTGTACTAATTCCACAGGCAGACAACGCGTTTCCACCGGAACATGAGCCCTTTCCATACGAAACACAGGGTGTTTCCACATGAAACATGGGTCGGGAGATGACCAAAACGCGCTTTTTTATGGTATGCCTGTGATAAAGGGGTGTTGTCATGGAAATAAAGAATATATTCTCTCAATATGTCCAAAAGCAAAGCGTTTTTACCGATAAAAGAACCCTTTCTTCTAATTTTATACCCGATAAAATACAGCACCGCGATGAGGAGATACAGCTCCTTAGCACTATCATCGCCCCTGTCCTGAAGGGGTTCAATTCGAACAACATTTTCATATACGGCACCTGCGGCACCGGGAAAACTATATGCGCCAAATACGTGCTGGGCCAGCTCGTCGAAATACTCGGAACCCACGGCCGGGATGTAAGGCCTATCTATATCAACTGCAAGATGAAGAAAGTTGCAGACACAGAATACAGGTTATTTGCCCAGCTCCTGAAGGAAATGGGAGAATTGGTACCAGACACAGGCCTTCCTACCGACGTTTTGTATAGAAAATTTTTCGGGAATATAGACTCAAAAAAACAGGAGATAATAATAGTGCTCGATGAAATAGACACCCTTTTCAAGAAAATAGGCGACGATTTCCTGTACAATCTCACCAGAATCAATACGGAGCTCAAGCAGTCCCATATAATGATAATAGGTATAACAAACGACGTTTCGTTCAGGGATAACCTCGATACCAGGGTCAAATCATCCCTCTCCGAGGAGGAAATAATATTCAAGCCTTACAACGCCTCCCAGCTCAAGGATATACTAACCGAGCGGTCTCTGACGGGATTCGTATACGGCAGCGTCGGTGATTCGGCCCTCAGCAAATGCGCCGCTCTTGCCGCCCAGGAACACGGGGATGCACGGAGGGCTCTGGACTTGCTCCGGGTTGCTGGGGAGACCGCAGACAGGCTCGGCGAGCCGATAGTCACCGAAAAACACGTCGACATGGCCGAATACAAGATAGACACCGACAGGATGGTCGAGACTGTAAAATCACAACCAACACAATCACAGGTAGTCCTGTATTCCATCATCAAGCTCCATGAGAAGGCGGTGCAGCAAAAACAATGGTCCGATAAGAGGATGCTCACCGGAGACGTATTCGATTCATACGGCGCAATATGCACAAATACCGGCCTCAAGCCGCTGACCCAGAGAAGGATAAGCGATCTCATAGCCGAGCTCGACATGCTTGGTATAATAACTGCGAAGGTAATCTCCAACGGGCGCTACGGAAGAACGCGGGAGATATCCCTCGCCATAAACGAGAACGCGATGCAAAAAATAAGCGCTCTGCTGAACGAGAGATTCGGCATATGACTTTTCATTATATAACCTTTAAAACCAAGATGAAGATGTGGTGTGAAAATTGCAGGATATCGTCACAGAGTACTTCAACAGGGGATTTCTTCTCACTCCGGAGGCCCTGGAGCTGATCGCGAAGGAGCAGGATGATTTCGAGATAGCTTCCGGCGGGTTTGTTCTTGACAAGAATAGTTTTATAACACGTGACAGGATAAAAATACTGAAGAATTTTACCGAGAAAAAGAGCGAAGTAACGACCGAGGATTTTGTCAAATTTTACACATCAAAATACGAGAAAATGAAGAATATAATATTATCGAGAATCCAGAAAGATTTCATATCGCTCAATAAAACCGATTCCATGCGCAGCGACGCGTACATAATCGGTATAGTCCGTGAGATACGTGAAGACGGCAGCAAGAAGGTACTCGAGCTCGAAGACATGACGACAAATATACCCGTCATATTCGATGGCCCTGCGGCAGCGGATGTCGAAATAGATGATGTCATAGCTGTCCATGCCATAACAGGCGGGAAGGTCCTTTTCGGCAAGGAGGTCCTTTTTCCGGACATACCAATAAGGTCCCCCACCCAGGGAACAGGCAAGGCGTGTTTCGTCTCCGACCTCCACCTTGAGGCGGCCCCGGAGAAGGAAATTGAGCGGTTTTTCTCGTGGTTTGACAGAAGCGACATAAAGAACCTTTTCGTGGCAGGCGACATAGGCGACAGGAACTCTTTCCAGGAACTTGCTGGAAGAAACAACAACAAGAGTTTCTTTGTAATACCAGGCGAAAAGGACGGTGCAGACTACCCCCAGACTCCAATGGAATTTACCCAAAAAAACATAACGTCACTCAGCAATCCAGCGCTCGTTGAGATGAACGGAATTAAAATACTCATCACACATAATATGTCGCCGGCACTGCTGAAAAAAAGGCATATCGGAAAACCCACTTCCGTCCTCTCCACGGACTATATGGCTCTCGAAGAGGTGCCTGACATAGTCCATTTCGGGCATTCCCACACACCCCAGATAATAAACTATAAATCGGTCACGATGGTGAATTCCGGCTCCCTACTATCGGATTTCAAGCCCGTCATCATAGATTTCGCAAGCAGAGATGCAAAGTTTGCCAAGGTGGAATAAATGCAGGCGCAGATAATCGACGCAGATTATTTTCTCAACGGGAACAAGCCCGTCATCAGGATATTTGCAAAGACCGAGAGCGGCAACACAATATGCGTATTCTATGACAAGTTTCTCCCATACTTCTTCATAGTTCCAACGGCCGGCACGGCCGGGAAGCTCAAGGAAATACCTGAGATAAGAAGTGTAGAGGAGGTGGAGAGATTCGAGCCTCTGGGATACAGCAAGGAAAAGACGAAGATGCTGAAAATAACCGTCACCAACCCGCAGGATGTACCGAAAATAAGGGAAACGCTGGCGCCGTACACCAAGAACATATATGAAGCCGACATACTGTTCAAATACAGGTTTATGGTTGACCACGGCCTTTACGGCATGAAGTGGATTGATTTTGACGGCGAGAGAGTGAGGACGAACACGGTGAAAGTGCCGGCTTTCAGAACGGAGGAGATACGGTCCGCTGACAGGAACGACAATGTCCCGCTCAGGCACATGTCTGTGGACATAGAATGCCTGCCGTCGGACCCGAGAAAGCCACTCGATTCCAAAAACGACCCGATCATCATAATCTCCATGTCCTTCGCACCGCATTTCAGGGACAAGAAAAACCTGGTGCTTCTGGCGAAGAACTTCTACGGCGACGATATAAAAGGGTTTCAGACGGAAAAGGAGATGCTTGAGGAATTTGTAAGGATATTGGATGCCTACGACCCTGACATAATAACAGGCTACAACATAAACTCCTTCGACCTCCCGTACCTTGCAGAAAGGTTCCGGCACCACAAAATGCCCACGAACTTCGGCAGATCCGAGAAGATGTCCTTCGGCAAGACTTTCGGCATATTGCAGGAATTTATAATATCCGGAAGGGTGGTAGTAGACCCTTACCAGATACTCAAGAGGGATCCGTGGATGAAATTTCCCAGATACGACCTCAATACGGTTTCTAAAATACTTCTCGGGGACGAGAAGCATGATGTCGAATACGGGAAGATGGCAGGCCTGTGGAACGGGACTAAAGAGCAGATTTCCACATTTCTTGAATATGCCAGACAGGATGCGAACCTTTCCATAAGGCTGGTGATAGAAAGGGGCATGCTGGACAAGTTTGTGGAGCTCGCAAAAATCTCCGGGCTTCTTCTCCAGGATCTTTTTGGCGGCCAAACAAAAAGGGTAGAGACGATGGCCCTTCATGAATTCAGGAAAAGAGGGTTTGTGATGCCGCCGGCGCCGTCCAAAGGAGAGCTCGCCAGAAGGGCCAAAGAGCGCGAATCACAGGGCCTCAAGGGCGCCACCGTCCTCGAGCCGGAGAAGGGATTGCATGCCGAGGGATGTATCCTGGTGCTGGATTTCAAGAGCCTGTATCCTAGCATAATGAGGACATTCAACATATCGCCCGAGACGGCAATAAAAACGCCAGTGGAAAATTGCTATGCCTCGCCCAGCGGTGCGTATTTCGTCAGGCCTGAAACAAAGTCCGGCATACTTCCCGACATACTATCCACGCTTGTCGATGCCAGGACGGCGGTAAAGAAGCAGATGAAGAACTCAAAGCCGGAAGAGAAGAGGATGCTCAATGCGAAGCAGCTCGCAATAAAGGACATGTCGAACTCGTTCTACGGGTATACCGGATATATACGCGCGAGGCTTTACATGATAGACGTCGCCGGAAGCATAACTGCCTACGGCAGGGACAATATAATAAAAACAAAGAACCTCGTCGAGAAAAACTTCCCTGCAAGGGTGGTATATGGTGACACAGACTCGATATTCGTGAAGACCGATATGACGAACCTCGAGGATGCAAAAAAACTCGGGGAGGATATAGCATCGTTCGTCACATCCAATCTTGAAGGCCATCTTGAACTCCAGTTCGAAAAAATATACAGGACATTCCTGATACTGACCAAGAAAAGATACGCCGGGTGGAAATTTGAGCATACAGGAACCGAATGGAAAAACAGCATTGACATGAAGGGGATAGAGACGGTAAGGAGGGACTGGTGCCCGCTGGTGTCAGAACTCATGCTGAAGATAATAAACATAATGCTGAAAGAGGGCGACATACATCTGGCAATGAACGAAGTCAAGGGAATCCTCGACAAGCTGAAGCGCGGCGAGATCCCGCTGGAAAAACTGACTGTCATAAAGGGGTTAACAAAGAGCATCGAAAACTACGACGGGATGCTGCCTCATATAGAGGTCGCAAAGAAACTGGCTGCAAGAAACCCGCACGACCCGCCAAAGATAGGCGACAGAATAGGATTCGTGATATTGAAAGGGAACAACCACCTGCTCTCGAAGAGGGCGGATGACCCCAAGTACGTCGCGGAGAACGGCCTCCAGATAGACTCGGAATACTACATTTCCAGCCAGCTCCTGCCGCCCATAGAAAGGATACTGAATTCAGTCGGCGTCGAGCGGACGGAACTCCTCGGCGGCGGGAGGCAGTCCAGACTTGGCGACATAATGAGCGGCGCAAAGAGGAAAATGAAGCACGACATAGTCGTGGATTACAATAAACCAGAGCAGCCCCTGGCCGGCTGGGAGGAGTTTCTGTGCAAGAAGTGCAGCAAATCGTATTCCAGGATGCCGCTCCGCGGCGTCTGCGAGTGCGGCGGCCAGCTCCTTTTCGGATTTCATGGAAGCGTCGGGACCAGGCTTGTCGCCAAACAAAATGGCATCCTACACAACCAATAAATATCCCCCCGTACAGATAGTTCCATGAGCAAACATATCAAGACAATAAACGGCAGAAAATATTATTACAGGTCAATCAGGAAGGGCGACAAAGTCACGTCTGAGTATATCGGACCCGTCGAAAGGATGCGGAAAAGAAAAGCGAGAGCGGAAGCCGCGGAAGAGGAAACCGTCGAAGAAAAAGACGACAAGGAAGAGGAGAAAGAAGACGATTATATAGGATAATAAAATAAAAATGGCCAAAAAAAGCCTCAGATGTCCCTGCCCTTTATCGTGGACCTTCTGTTGGCCTTGGCGCGTTCAGCGGCCCTGTTTACCATGTTTGCGACTTCCCTGCTCAAAGCCTCGGCAGCATCAGCGCCCATGTTCATTTTCTTCTTCTTTACAAGGCCCTTTACCTTGCTCCTTACGATAAGGATTTCTGCCATACAATCACCTAATAAACCATGACAGGCTGGATTTTTAAAGACTGTTATGATGGTTAAATGATGAAAAGGAGCGGAAACCTGTACTGTTGTAAAGGTCTCTGAACTACACGGCTTTCAGTATGTTATCGGCGCCGAATTCATTTATCCATCCCATGACTTGCCCTTTTTCGTAGCCGATGCAAATGACGAAGCCGTTCAGGTTTCTCACGTCCCGTCTGTTGTAAGTAAATTGGTTGCCGTAGATATCCGAAATCCAACCGCCGGCTTGTGCTACCATGTTCTCGAAAGGCGAGACATCCCACTCCTTCGTATAAGGACGCGGGCATATGTAGAGGTTCGGATGGGGCATGCCCAAAAACATCATGGCGACGTTGGCGGCAGCGCCGCCGGTATCCATCGACGTTACTTCATACCCTTTCTTCCTGAGAAAACCGTAAAACTCATCAAGCTCCGCGCTCCTGTCGATATCGCGCTGGAAACCTATGATGTCGCGTCCCAATGGAACTTCTATTTCCCTTATACTATGCGAGTCATCGACAAAGGGGCCTTCTGACTGCGTGGCGTAAACAAAGGTTCTTCGGAGAGGCAGGTAAATAAGCCCTGCTGCTGGGAAATACCCCCGTCTCTTTTTTCAAGAAGTGCCGCCTGTATGCCAAAATCTTCCCTACCATGCCTGAACTCATCCGTGCCGTCAAGCGGGTCTATAGACCACAGGACATCGTGCTCGAATCTCCTGTCGTCCATGTCTTCTTCGGTGAAGGAACCCGGAAAGCGCTTCCTACAATGTTCGAGAAGATATGTACTTGTTTCGATATCTGCTGCAGTCACGGTTTTGTCAAAATCGCCTTTGTTCAGGACATCTCCGTCTTTCAGGTTCCTGAACCTCGGCAAGATAAACATGTCTGCGGCCTCTGTCACAGCCGGTTTGAGATACTCGACTTCACTGAGATAATCCATGATTAGCATAAAGCAAAAAAGATTATAAAGATACAATTCATTGTGGTTTCATGCGCCCCGAGCAATCGTATTCCATATGGCTTGTGCCGAAGGGGGATGTAAACAAAAGGCTTTCCGTGATAATCAATGAGCTGAGCGAAAAGCATAATTCGCCCAGATTCATTCCTCATGTAGGATTGGTTGGGGGATTCACCGGCGACGAGGGCGATTTAATAAGCAAGACAAAAAGCCTTTCAGAGAAACTCCGCCCTTTCAACGTCATGCTGACAGACGTTTCGCGCCGCGACGAGTTTTTCAGGTCGTTGTTCATCATGGTTGAAAAGACGCCGGAATTCATGGCGGCGTATGGGGCAGCCAGGGCCATGTTCAACTGCTACGGCGAACTGTACGACCCCGAAAAGTATATGCCCCATCTAAGCCTCATTTATGCAAGCCTGGATGATAAAACAAAAGATGATATCATGGAAAAAACAGGCAGGAACTTCAACATCCCATTTGAAGCGGACAGCATACACCTCTTTCACAGCAACGAGAGAGATAAAATATGGACTGAAATAAAAGAATTTACTTTGAAATAACTAAATGCCGGCGAAGAACAGCACCGTCGGGACGATTAGCGCGGCCATCATGAGGCCGCGCTTCACGCCGGAAAGTATGGCATAGATACCCAGAGCCGTGCATGTGAAAAGAATGGCGATGCCATAGAATCCCGAGAACATGAACGTCATGAAGACCACGAATGAAATGACAGCAGAGCTTATCCAGGAGTAGTTGGTCTTCTGTAGTCTTTCCATTAGGAACCTGGACGCTTTCAGCACGAAAACAGCAGAAATTCCCATGGAGAGCATGGAGGCAAATACCACCATGAAAACATCGCCTGACGAAAGGATGTAGACATTATTGACGGCGACGGCAATCCCGCTTCTCGTTTTCCCTATGAGCCATACGGCGAAGATGGACATCATGAAATTCGACGATGCAATGGCGCCTAATGTCACAAGAAAGGACTTCTCGTCTTTCTTCAGGGAAAACAGCGACGCTATTTCACTGGAGCCCACGCCAGGAAGGAATCCGGAAAGTATGCCGCCCGCGCATCCGGTAATGGACGATTTCGCATAAGATTTTCTGTCAGATGCCAGATACCCTATGGACTGCAGGACAATAGAGGAGCGGCTCCTGAGCTGCAGAATCATGGATGAGACGCCGAAGAACCCGGCCAGTATCGGGAACAGGATGAAAGCCGGATTGACGGGCAGTCCGCCGGACGCGAGGCCTATGGCGCCTGCGGCAGAAAACACCAGGACAGCGGAAGCGATGCGCTTCTCCGAAAGCACCATCGCGCATGATATGAATATGAGGACTGCAAAAATTAAATGGCGCGAAACCGAGAAGGCGGTAGGAACCAATAAACCGATGAGCGGCGCAACCGAGATGAAAAGCAGGAAGGAGCCGACAAAGCCTATGAGCATGAACCTTATGGCGCTGTAGCCGTGGCCCTGGGACATAAGGCGCTGTGCCGGAAGGACGGAGAGCTCGCTCCCGGCATCAGGCGCGCTCAGTATGACCGACGGGATGAAGTCGACCATTATATTCGAGACACCCATGCTTATCAGGAATGCCGCGGCGCCGGCAGGCTCGAAGCCGGCGAAGAGCGGCGTGAATGCGACCACAGTATTCGGATGAAGCCCCGGAACCAGGCCGAACGCTATTCCGGCCAGGACGCCTGCGAGAGCAAAAAGAAGAAGCTCCAGCATGCTATACAATCGGCGTGCCCCTTTATAACACACAAGCCCGGCAATGGTTTTTTAAACGAAGAGGAATAACTAGTCATATGTTCGGCAAGGACCCCAAGAAAATAGAGAAGATGATGAAGAAACTGAACCTGAACGTGAGGCAGGTAGAGGCCGAGGAAGTCGTAATCAGGGGGAAGAGCAGGAAGATAGTCATAAAGAACCCCGAAATAATGATAGCCAACATGGTCGGGCGCGAAGTCTACCAGATAACTGGCGATGTAGAGGAAAGCGTCCCGGCCAGCGAAGAGGACATACAGATGGTCATGGAGAAGACGGGCAGGGACAGGGAAACGGTGGTTGGCAAGCTGGAGGAGCTAGTCCTTGATGAGCTTCTCGATGATTGCACCGAATGCCGGCCGCGTGATGAGAATGCCGGCCAGGACGCCTATCATCGTCGTTATTGCAAAGCCGCGAAGGGCGCCGAAGCCGATTATCATGAGCGGCAACATAGCTGCTATCACCGTGCCGCCGGCGCCGAATATTATGAAGAACGCGTCCCTCAGCTTCTCCCTCATGCTTTCGGTCCTTTCCTTCCTTACAGCCTGGTCGATTATTATTATCTGGGAATCTATTCCAGTTCCTACAGCGGCTATGATACCTGCTACAGCGGCGACATCTATCGTCCATCCTATCAGCACCGAAATCCCCAGTATTATTAAGACTTCAGACAGCGATATCACAACCATGGGCAGTATGATCTTGAATTTCCTATATCTTATCGTGACAACACAGACGACTCCAATTATTGCGGCAATGCCTGCCAGAACGGCGCCTTTCAGGAACTCCTCCCCCAAACTGGCTGACACGGAATCCGCCTGGACTATCTCTATGGAAGCCGGAAGGGCTCCGGATCTCAGTATGGACTGGAGCCTCGCCCGTTCCTTCGACGACTCGTCTATAGAGTCGGACGAGCCCGTTATTGATATCTCTGTTTCCTCCCTCCCCCTCAGGGATGAAACTATGTTCAGCGAGTCGAGCAGGCTGTCATCCAGGTAGAAATATATCTGGGAGCTCAGGTACGATTCGCGGCTGCCCGGGACCACATCAAGGTTTTTGGTTATCTTGGCAAATCTGGACGCCCCATCCGAACTCAGCTGCACTGCAAATGACCAGACGTACCCGCCGCCCTCCACCGGCTGTATCCTGGAGCGCTGGGGGTCCGAGAACACGGTTTTTATGTCATCTCCCGTGAACACCGTGGAACTCATATTGAGCATCCCGTTCGCCATACCGGACAGCTCTATATCAACACCTTCGATGGAAATCACAGAGCCCCATGCATAGGATTTCTCACCGAGCCTTATCCCGCCGCCTTCCACGGAAATGTTGTGGGGGTTTTCGAGCCTGAGCTGGGTTTTGTTATTCCTGACAGAGAGAAGTATAGGTATCTTTGCCTCGAAAACGCCCTGCTGTTCTATCAGGGTCTTCAGCTCATCCGGCCTTCCGGCAGCCATGCTTATCTCGACGTAGTTCCTGTCGACCTGCCTGAAAGAGGCGTCTTTCAGGCCAAAAAAGTTTATCCTGTTCTGAAGAGTTGAAATTACCTGCGCTACCATGTCGGGGTCCGACGAGTTAACCTTCACGAAGGCGCGGGTTCCCCCCTTTATATCAAGGCCGAACTTCAGCTTCGTGGGGTCCGCCCCCGTCGCCGCCATGTCTATCCTCCCGTCAACCGACGCGAACTTCACGCCTGAGCCCGTCTCGAATTTCACCGTTCCCCTGTATTCCTTTGACAGGGTGTCCTGGGTGGCTGGCATGTCATTTATCGCATAGAGTATCTCCCCGGGCTGCAGCTTGGAAGAAAGGTTCTCGCCGACATATGTTATCTTCACTCCAGCCGGCCACGGGTTGGGGGATATGAGTAGCAGTGACAAAACTATTGCAGCCAGCAAAATGATTATTCTGATATTTTTAAGCACTTTCATTTTTTCTCTCCATCCAATATCTCAGTATGCCTGCATTTGTCAGCCATGTCGCAAAGATATCTATCACGAGCCCTATTATCAGCACCACGGCTATCTGTTCTATGATGAATGAGCCTGTCGTGAAGTAAAGAGCGGCGAGCGCCACCAGCGTGGTCGTGGTCAGGGTCAGGCCTGTCTTCATGGCGGTTTTTATCCTGTCCCTTATTTCCTTGTCTTTCGATTTCAGCATGTTAGTGGTCAGAAGTATGTCCGTGTCGACCGAATAACCTATGAGGGTCATCAGGGCCGCTATCGTGGCCATGGAAAGCTTCATTTCCAGAAAACTCATGACAGCCACTGTCACTATTATGTCCGTGGCGGCCGCGAACACCACTATAGACGACGGCACGGGGCTCCGGAACACGATAAAAACTATTATCGACATCATGATGAATGCGGCCACAAGAGCTATCTGGGTCTGCTGGAAGAACAAATCCCCTATGACCGGCCCCACCGTCCTGTATGTGGGCTCGCCTCTCGCATCGGCCGCGCCTTTAATCCTGCTGAATGCGTCGAATTCGTCCATCCCGACAGGTATTTCCACTATAAGGACACTGCCGACGCCTTTCGTGAGCCTGACAGAGGCTTCAGGAAGGATGCTCTTTACACCCTGTATATCCGGGCCGCCGACGCTCATGCTTATCATCTTGCCGCCGACAAGTTCGGTGTCCCTTTCCAGGATGGAGCCGTGCGTCAGGATATTTCCGGCCAAAATGAAGATGGATATGACGAGCAGAACAACCGGTATGAGGGCAAGTTTTTTATAATGCCTGTCCAGCACGCCGAATATCATGTTTATCTAGGGAGACTATGAACATTACGGTTTTTAAGCCATATCTTCTGAGATTAAAGTCCTTCAAAAGCTTCGCTTTTGAGGATCTCAAAGAAATGTAATTTCTTTGAAGATATTTACATACCAGTGGAGAACTCTGTTCTCCGGGGTCTTGAAGAATCTTCGATTGTGATTAGCTCGCAAACATAAGTAAGAATACTTATGATACACAGAAAGTATGAACATTACGGCGTGAACTATCCCCGGCTATCTTAAAAGGCACCCCTCTCGGGCGAGCATTTAACCATTTTATGCCTAGTCTTTTCATGTACGACGTCATCATAGCCGGTTCCGGGATAGCCGGAAGCACTATCGCGCGAGGCCTTGGCGGGCTCGACGTACTTGTTCTGGAGAAGAACAAAAAAGCCGTCCCCAAGGACTCCGGTATTGTATCAAGGCGATTCCTGGAACATTATGACAGGAAATTCATAAGGCATGAAATAACAGAGATAGAGCTGGTGTCAAGAAGCAGGAGATTTTTCCTGAAGGACGAAAATCCATTCGCTTTCATACTCCACAGGGAGAGGTTCGCCGAATTCCTCCTGAGGGAAACAAAAAAAAGCGCTGATTTCAAGAATGAGAGCATCATTTCGGCCGATATTTCCGAGAAAATGGCTGTCGTTACAACTGACAAAGGCTCCTACGAGGGCAGGGTGGTAATCGGCTGCGATGGAGCGTCGTCTGCCCTGAGAAAAGCCGTAGGCATATCCCCACCGAAGCTTTCTGTGGGCGTCATGGTGAAAGGGGGCGGCGTCAAATCCGGCCATATAAGGACGTTCTTCAACAAAGACTATTCACCAGATTTCTTCTCATGGATAATCCCCCAAAGCGACGAATACGGACTGATGGCGGGCTCCGGAAGCGGCAGGTGCCTCGAAAGATTCGCATCCGAGCAAGGGCTAGGCCTTGGGAAGACGTATGCATACATGATTCCGACCGGCATGACCAAAAGCTATTCAGATAGGTGCATTCTGGCGGGGGATGCATGCGGCCAGAACAAGCCCCTGACAGGAGGCGGAATAATATTTTCTCTCATCGGCGCAAGACACGCCTCATCCACGATAAAGATGTGCGCCGAAAAGAACAGATTCGACAAAAAAATCCTGTCCCTTTACGAAAGAGCGTGGAAAAAAGAGATTGCCTTTGAGATAAGGAAGCAGCTTCTCATGAGGCGCGCGTATGCAAGAATGAACAACGACGACATAGACAGGATATTCAGCGACTTCGGAAGCCATATGGAGAGTCTCCGGGGATTCGACTACGACAATTTCAGCAGGTCGTGGAGGCATCTGCCAAAAATGAAGCTGGCAAAGTTCGTCATTTCAAACATCCATTCAGCCTTTATCTGAGATTGAATTCTTTCATGTTTATCTTCCGGCTCAGATAAACGAAAGACAACCCCCCTATTAAAGCCCCGAACCAGAATGTGAGTATCCTGTAGACAAAAACGGCGGATACAGCCAATGCCCCTTCCACACCGGTTATTCCCAGAAGGAATATCATCACGAACTCCGATGAGCCTATGCCGCCCGGAAGCGATGAGGCTATTCCTATGAGAAGTGAGAGGGATATTATGCCGGCCAGAAGAATGAAGTTTATTTGCACACCCATTGAAAGCAGGACTATATGGAATATCAGGCCTTCAAGGACCCATGCCGCAAACGTCACAACGAAGCTTTTCAGCACGGCCATCTTCTTTGTTTTTATGGAGTAAAAACTCTCCATGAAGCTTTCGGAGATGCCCTTCGTTCCGGGAAACCTTTTTATGAACGAAAAAATCCTGATACCAAAGGACCTGCTATGCATGACAAACAACAGAACGACTATCAGTGCCAGGAAAATAACCATACTGACGGCGCCCAAGAAAAGAAGATTTGACTCTATGCTCAAAGCCTGTATGGCGACGAAGGCCAGTATTATGGTGGATATGATGTCGTTTATACGTTCCCATATAATTGTAGGAAGAGATGCCGACACCGCAATACCCTTTCTGAGCCTCAGCAGGATGCTCTTTGCCGGTTCTGCTATCTTTCCAGGCGTAAAGTTGCTCAAAGTCATCCCGAGCATTTGAATCGGAAAAAGCTCGAAAACCCCCACGTTTTCCAGTATAACCTTCCACTTTACGACACGAAGAAAAACATTCACGCAGGAAAAAACAAGAGCCAGTACAATGTAAGTTTTGTTTATCCTGGAAATAGAGCTGTATATCTGGTATGGATTGGAAAAATAAATTATAGCTGCTATAATTATTATGCTTATTGCGAACGGCACAATTTTTATTTTATTCATCCTTAACACGATTATTAAGTTTCATAATTTTATAAAAGTATAGATAAGCCACGTATTTCACGTACCTCATCACTTCCCGCAAGTTAAGTATTTTTGTTGAGCCTCTGCGCCTGTCGCAGAATACATACGGAACTTCGGCGACGCTGTTGTAATTTCCCCGGACAAGTATGTCAAGGCATATCTTGCAGCTTTCCGGGTTGAGCTTCACGCCCTTTATGACTGATTTCCTGACGAAAAAATATCCGGAGACAGGGTCCTTTACACCGGCAATCGGCCTCACCATCAGGGTGGCAACCAATGATGTAAGTTTCCTGTAAAACGGCCAATCGCCGATGCCGCCCCCCTTCACGTATCTGGAGCCTATGACAAAGTCAGCTCCTGCCCCAAAACGTTCCGATATCCCGGGCAGTATGGAAGGGTCATGGCTCATGTCAGCGTCCATGACGCCAACTATATCGGTATGAGAAGCGGCCATACCTTCAACTATGGCCGAGCCGAGGCCTTTTTTGCCATCTCTATGAATCACCGAAACGGTTTTGTATTTTTTCACAAGCTTATCGGCAAGTTCCCCCGTGCCGTCGGGAGAACTGTCGTCTACAATGAGTATTTTGAATCCCGCCCGGGCTATCTTCCTGACCATATCCTCTATATTTTCCCTCTCGTTGTACGTAGGCAGTATTACTGTTATCATCTGCAGAGAGTATGAATATTATGGCTTTTAAGCCATACTCTCTGATGTCAAAGTCCTTCAAAAGTTTCTCTTTTGAGGATATCAAAGAAATGTAATTTCTTTGAAGATATTCACATGCATGAAGCTTAAAAAATGCTTGTGATAATGAAAACTGCGGCCGGCGGCTCTTATCTTGAAGGCGTCCAAAACTGTCGCCTTTAGGCGGCATGTATTAGGGACGCCTTCGGGATCCCATCTTCTCACACATGAAGGAACTTCGTTCCTTCAGTGCAGAAGGAATTTCATTCTTTCTTGCAAACCCACGGCTTGCTGCAAACAAGCATTGCTTGTTTGTGCTCTCGGAGAGCTATGCTCTCCGAAGATAGCCGTGGGTATACAAAGAAGATGTGATATCTATATCTCAAATTCCAGTTCCTGGTTGTATTTTATTCCCTTCTTCATGGCTATCTCAGCCTTCTGCAGCTCCTTTCCGATGTATCCGGCATGATACAGTGCCGTAACCTTGCCAAGCCTGACTATAGTTCCGAGAACGGATTCGGTGGTTTTGCCGACTATCCTGCAGCATTTTCTCATGTTCTCCCCGTAGCCTATGTAGTGCTCCGCGAAAAGCCGGCTTTTTTCCCTCTCTATGCCTATAATGAACCAGTTCTCGTCGTTCTTCTCGTCGGCAGTCCAGCCGCTGTCCGGATTGTAGTCGGCTTCCACGATTCTTGTTTCCACAGACTTCGGCGCCGGGGCTTCGTACGGGCCCGGATTCTTCGCATTGCAACCGTCAATAATTCCCTCTATTTTCTTCGTGTCCCTTTCACCGATGGAGTCTATAACCACTACCTGCTTCCTGAAATAATCAATCTCATCCGCGCTAAGATTCTTCACAAACGGCATGAGACCCCTCGCTCCCCTTATCCTCCCGTTTTCCTCGGCGCCGTTTTCCCACAGGCATTTTATTGCAAATCCCGCAAACCTGGGGACGAGTTCCTCGCCGCAGAGAAGAAGAAACCTCACCTTCGGGTTGTTTATAACGGCCTTCACTATGCTTTCGACGCCAAGATTCTCCGTTTTGCACGTTCCACGAAGGAGTGCTTTGCCTTCCCCCAGGCTTATATCATCACTGTTTATGGTGCAAACCGCAACGCAGGATTCCATGCAAAAATAAAAGCAGCAAATCTTTAAAGAGCGAGTTTTCATGGAGTGTGCAGGCAAACTAAGAATACTTATGATTTAACGTTTTATAAAACTTATAAACGCTCTGGCGAATCTATATACATGAAAGTCCTGTTTATACGGCCTCCGCACCTTGATTTGCAGACGATGGAGCCCCCGAGAGTCGGGATACCTTTGGGGGCATTGGGCATAGCAGCTTCCGTCGAGAAGGCGGGGCATAATGTGAAGATATTCGATTCCCTGCTTTATCCGTCAGATACCGAAGACAAGACGCACTTTGGGGCGTCCTTCGAGAGGATAGGGAACGCCGTCCTGGAATTCAGACCGGACGTGATAGGAATCGCAAACCTGTTCTCCACCCAGATGAAAAAAGCTCTCAGCGTGACGGAACACATAAAATCCGTATATCCCGCCGCCAAAATAGTCGTCGGAGGGCCGCATGCTACATCGAGGCCCGACGAGTTCCTTTCATCCGGGAGCATAGACATGGTTGTTCTGGCCGAGGGCGAAGTCACGTTATGCGATGTTCTTGACTATTATTCGGGAGGAAAAAACATAGATGAAATAAACGGGATAGCATACATGAAAGACGGGGAAATATGCGTAAAGCCGCCTGAATACATACAGGACCTCGATTCCCTGCCGTATCCGGCATACCATATGGTTGACATGGAGAAATATTTCAGCCTTGCCATGCAGGGCCTGGGTTCCAGGTACACCGACATATTCCACAATCCCAAACGCGAGATAACCGTGATAACCAGCAGGGGATGCCCCTATGAATGCATATTCTGCTCGATACATCCTACCATGGGATACAAGTTCAGGTACCAGTCACCCGAATATGTCGCCGGACATTTAGAGCTCCTGATAAAAAAATATGGCGTCCAGCTTATACACTTCGAGGATGACAATCTGACGCTTAACCAGCCCCGGTTCGAGTCCATCCTGGACATAATTTGGGAGCGCGGCCTCAGATTCGAGTGGGACACCCCCAACGGGGTCAGGGCAGACGCCCTTAATTTCAGGCTTCTCGAAAAGGTGAAGCGTTCCGGAGTCAGAGAGCTCAGGATAGCCGTGGAGTCATCAAATACCCATGTCCTTAACGACATAGTGAAGAAGAAACTCGACCTGGAGAAGATTGTCGAGACCATGAAGAACTGCCACAAACTCAAGATACCGCTCAGCGCCTTCTATATAATAGGATTTCCGGGCGAAACAAAAGAAGACATAAAGGGCACCCTGAACTTTGCATTCGAAATGATGAAGAAGTACAATGTCACGCCCCATCTTCATATCGCCATACCGCTTGTAGGGACGGAAATGTACGAGATAGCCAAGAAGAACGGCTATCTTACCAGCGAGGACTATACGGAAGGCTTCATACAGGGAATGGGAAGGATAAAGACGGAGCACTTCACTCCGGAAGATCTCAGAGAGTTCTCCGTGCAGTTCTACAAAAAGGTCAGGAAGATCTACCTGATGCGCAAGATACAGAACCCTTCCAAGCTTCTGCGGGATGTCAAGATCCTTGTCAGGCATCCCAGAAGCACGATAAGAATAGCCAAGATAGCCGCCGGATACACGAAATGAATAACCGCACCATGAATAGTGCGATATCCTTTTCACGTCCAGTATGGCGTTCATCTCTATGATGAATCATAGTGTATTCTGAACATGAAAATAAATGCGCCCCGGTCGTGCATTTTTAAGCCTATTTTTCAAACACAGAATAATGAAAATGCATATGGACGACGGGCTGAAAAAAATACTCGTCATATTCATCGTATACAAAATACTTATGCTGTCGTTCGCGACCGCATCCTATTATGCAGTTCCGGAGCAGTTTTCCCACAAGAATACCGAGCTGCAGAACCCGTTAATAAGTCCATGGCACCAGTTCGATACCAGGGCTTACCTGGACATAGCCACCAAGGGGTACAACTACGAATATGGCGTGACGACAACCAATTTCGGCTGGTATCCGTTCTATCCGTTTCTCATAGCGGCTTTCGGGTTCGTGGGGCATGATACGGCAGCTTATTTATTGCCCCAGATATTTTCATTCCTTGCAATAGCATCCATGTACATACTTCTCAGGCAGACATGGAGCGAACGCCGGGCAAGAAAATCTATAATATATATGCTGATGTTCCCGTCAGCGTATTTCCTGACAGCGCTCTATACAGAGCCGATATTCCTGTTTTTTTCATGCATGACGTTCTATTTTGCCATGAAAGGCAGGTGGCATTATGCCGGCGTGATGGGATATTTCGCCACGCTGACGCGCTTCATAGGGATTTCCATGTTCATCCCGCTGCTCTACATGTACATGAGGGAGAGGGGCTTCAAGATAAGAAACGTTGACAGGAGAATATTGCTCATGCTTCTCGTGCCGGCCGCATTTGTTACCGTCATGCTGTATCAGTACGCAGCACTGGGAGACCCATTTCTCCAGTTCTACACGCAGGGGCAGTTCAGCAGGGGAATAGGGCTTCCTCACACCGCCTTCATGAACACGCTGAATGAAATAGCCTCGACAGAAAGCCTTTTCGTTGCGATGTACAATTATTTCAACATAGTGATGTCCCTGGCGTTTATTTCCATACTGGCGCTTTTCTGGAAAAGAATACCCCCGGAATATGCCATGTACGCCGTTTTCAGCTTCATCATGATATTCTCCTCCGGAATACTGTCTTCGGTCACCAGATTCGAGCTTATGATGTTCCCGATATTCGCGGCCATTTCCGGAATTTCCGAAAAGTCCAGAAGCATGTCCATAGCTATTGCCGTAATATTCTCCCTTTTCTTCTTCATGCAAGTGCTTGCACTGGCAAATCACGTAAACGGTGAAATCGACATGGTTTCATTTTTCAGGAGCCTTCTGGTGTAGTTTTTAATACTTTATATAAAAACTTGGAGAATGAAGCGAAGGGCTTTTGAGTTTATCAAGAAGAACTGGGCCCCAATATGCCTTTTGATAATAGTTCTTCTGACGTTTTATGTTAGAGTCGAGGAGTACAGATGGCAATATCTCAGGAACATAGACTCCTACACATTCGCAAGGTTCATGGATGACATAGTCGAGAACGGTGCACTGCCTGAAAGGGATGAGCTTGTCAGGTCGCCTGTCGGCACGACAAGGAACTTCGAGCTGCACCCATACGAATATCTCGGGGCCTACTCATTCATGCTTCTCAGGATGTTCATCCCCGGAATTCAGATGTGGCAGTATCTCATATACTTCCCCGCATTTATCGCCGCTCTAATAGCGATTCCGATGTATTTCATAGGGAAGGCCCTCTACGACAAAAAGGCGGGGCTTCTCGCGGCCTTCTTCACCGTCTTTGACCTGTCACTGGTGGCAAGAACCCTTGCCGGCGACCCCGACAACGACGGCTTCGTGCTCCTCATCCCGATGATAGTCATGGCTGTTTTCATCTATTCATACAAATACATAGAACGCACAAGAAAATTCGACAAGAAATTCCTCTCGTATTCCATCACCCTTGGAATACTCCTGGGGATATGGGCAAACACGTGGATAGGCTACTGGTACATCATATGGATAATTTTCGGCCTCATCATACTGAAAGTTTCTTACGAAATGAGCAAAAACTTGCATCCATTGCTGGCTTTCATATCAGCACTGATATTTCCTATTTCAATTATCATAGGATACAAGAACAAAAACCTAAGAAACACATTCAGCGGCGTAAAGTATATCCTGGCGAGCTTCATTATATACATCCTAATAATGTCGTTCATACTGACAATGATATACGGCGCCGACAAGAACCTGTATGTCCTTAGAGGGCCCTTCGAGTTCCAGAGCATAAAGGGCGAGGAGAAAATCGTGTTTCCGAACGTTTATGTATCCGTGGCAGAGCTTCAGCAGAGTGGCGGAGCAAGGGAAATAATATCCAGGACCAGCGCCGTGCAGGGAATAGGAATACTGATATCGCCGTTCTTCCTCATGCTATACTGCCTTATGTATCTTTTCTACTCCTTCATAAGGAAGAGGCAGCATATCGACACGCTTTTCCTTTTGTTTATATGGTTCGTCGGGCCGTTTGCCGCCACGCTTGTCGCTGTCCGTTTTTCAATACTTTTTACGGCGCCGATGGCGATAGGCTCCGGCATAATACTGTCAAAGCTAATACGCATGGCTACCGGAGAGGACGCCAAAATAGAGGATTGATGATATGAAAAGAACAGTCTTGGTCGCAATTGTCATGGCATTCATACTCCTGGTCGCCAATTTCTACTACTTCACGCCCGCGTCATTCATCGCGAAGAACCAGGGGACCGTCCTTGACGACAACTGGTACCAGGCCCTGACATGGATAAGCCAGAACACGGAAGAGTGTGCTGTCATCGCCACATACTGGGACCCCGGGCACTTCATAACAGGACTTGCAAGAAGGCCCGTGGTTTTCGACGGCGCGCACCAGAGCGACACGCTTTATTTTGACGACTCCAGGTATTCAGACATGGAAGAAAATGACATACGCCTGGAAAATTACGACAACGGAATAGTGCAGATAATAAACAAGGCATACAACTCCGAGACCGGCGATGTCACGCTCTTCAGGGCCAGGATAAAGGACATCGCCATATCACTTTTCACATCAAATGAAAGCCTCGCCCTGAAATACCTTGAGGACTACAGGCAGCCGGGATGCAGCGAATTCTACTATATAGCATCGTCAGACCTTATAGGAAAAAGCACGTGGTGGACATATTTCGCCACCTGGAGCCCTGAAGGCTCCCCAAGGCCATGCAATTCCGAGCTCAACAAGGGAAGCTGCTACAACTACATAACGGTTGGATTGCAGCAGGCCAGGCCATCCCCGGCAGACAACGCCATAATTTATTCCTACCCGTTCTCCACCCAGCAGTCGTTCCTGATATACGAAATAAACAGTAGCAGGCGGGCCTTCGTGCAGCAGGGCAGTACCGTCGGAACAGTGGAAAACCTCCTTTTCTTCAGCCAGAACAGCGGAATCATATCAAGGAATGAAAACGCAGAAGTGCCCGGCCTCCTGATACAGTCGCCAGACAAGTCGAGTGTCATATTCGTGCCGTCGGAGCTCCAGGGTTCCATGTACACCCGACTCATGTTCCTTGACGGCTCCGGTCTGGGCAATTTCAAGCTTGTCAACAACTGGGGCGGCGAAGTAAAACTTTACAGGGTGACGTTCCCCGAGTCATCCTAGTATTTCCTTGTAAAGCCGCGCTATTTCGCCGACTATTTTATCCCAGTCAAATTTGGAAGACGTTCCGAGCCCCTTCTTCCTCATCCTCGACATAAGGTTCCTGTCGGAAAGAAGGATATCCAGCTTTTCCGCCATCTGCTCGGCGCTTTCTATGTCCACCAGAAACCCGTTTTCCCCGCTTCTTATGTAATCCGCAGGACCTTCAGTCCTTGTCGACACCACGACGGCGCCGCATCTCATAGCTTCTAAAGGGACGATACCGAAATTCTCCCTTGACGATGTAAGCGCAAGTATAGAGGCCTCCTTCATCTCCCTTATCGCCTGCTCATTGGAGACTTTTCCTGTGAACTCGACATCAATACCCAGGGAGTTCGAAAGAGACTTGAGCTTGCCGGCCTCGCTGCCCTCGCCCTCCAGCATGGAAAAGGCCCTGAAGAGGATGTCAAGGTTTTTCTGCGGGGCAAGGCGGCCGACATAGACTATGCGGCCCTCCACTCTTTTCCCGGCTTTTGTCCTGTCGATTTTCCTGATGTCTATGCCGCTGTAGATAACCTCTAGGCGCTCTTCCGGAACTCCAATGGATATCATGAATTTTCTTACAGTATTGTTCAGAACCACGAGCTTTTTGTATGGCAGCTTGCAAAGGAAGCGCTCGGCGTATTTCCCGGCGAAGGACAGGGGGCTCCTGTACATCGACTTCCAGCTGCTGCCGTAAATATCGTGTATGGTGGCCACGAGCGGTTTGCCTGACAGTTTTGATGCCATGAAGCACGGGAACAGTGACAAATGGCCGTTGGCGTCTATTATGTCGTATCCAGATGATGCAAGCCTTGCCGTGTTTATCGAGTATTTTATGCAATTTCCGTAAAGCCTCTTTGGAGGTACCGATATCGTTGGGTCGCTGGCTTTTACCGTCCTTATGCTTGGGTCGTATTCCTTCCCCAGGGATGTTATTAGGACAGGCTCTATGCCGTGCCTGGGCAGG
>JACPAH010000002.1 GCA_016180925.1 Candidatus Aenigmatarchaeota archaeon | reverse complement strand
AGCTGTTTGTGGTGTTCTTCATCGACACGTTTATGGTGAATGAGGCGCCTGCCGAAAAAGTAGGCTTGTTTCTGGTGAATGTTATGGTGGAGAAGTTAGACGAGATGTTCGTGACGTATATCCTTATCGTCTTGTTGTTGGACGTGTCATTGACGCTTATGACGGTGACATTGTATTCACCGACAACCGTGGGGGCTGAAACATTGACGTGGAAATATCCGCCGCCGGATGAAAACGAGTTGTTCGCGTTGTTGCCGGTTATGTTCACGCTCATGTTGTATTGGGTTGTTCCGCTTATGTTGCCTTTCACGTAAAACGGCTGACCGGCGATGACAGTGGCATCTGAATAAACCTGATAGGCAGCAATAACCGTGGAAGCAAATACGAAAAATGACAGGATTGTGACAATTACCGCGAAATTACGCATTAAACCACTCCACTCTGTTAAGGTAATTATGCTGGACGGTAATATATAAAGATTTTTGTGTGTAAAAATTTTGAAGGAGATGGTAAAACATGATATATCTGGCTTCCGACCATGCCGGATACGGGCTGAAGGAGGCAGTGAAAAGATTTCTTGCGGAAAAAAACCTCGGGTTCGCCGACATGGGTCCGCATTCTTACGACAAGGATGATGATTACCCGGATTTCGTAATTCCGGCGGCGGAAAAAACGGCTTTGCATCCCGGAAACAGGGGCATAATCTTCGGCGGCTCCGGCCAGGGCGAAGCGATAGCCGCCAACAAGGTGAAAGGCGTGAGGGCCGCAGTCTTTTACGGCGGGCCTGACGAGATAATCCTCCTGTCCAGGGAGCACAACAACTCGAACGTGCTGTCCATAGGCGCCCGCTTCGTCGGCGAAGAGAGCGCGATAAAAGCCGTCGGATTGTGGCTGGGAACTCCTTTCACGGGCGAAGAACGTCACGGAAGAAGGCTCGCAAAAATAAGCGATTTCGAGGCTCGCCGGTGATTTTTCTCATCCTGTCAGGACTGTTTTATCGCGCGACTTCAGCCCTTTCAGAATCTTCACGCAATTTTTTTCCACGCCAAAATGCGCCGAGAGGACTCTTATCAGCTCGGCATTCGCCCTGCCGTCCTCAGGCTTCGCCTTCAGCCTGACCCTCATCATGCCTTCTCCTTCGGCAACCTCGCTCCTTTTTGCATTGGTGGTTACCCTTACTTTTATCGTCATCATCGAGAGCTGGCGCCCGGAGTTGAACCGGGTTATACCGCTTGCTGCTTCTGCAGGATTCAAGAATATTCATAATAATTTTGCTTATTCTTTCTTGAACCCAAGGGCCTTCTTTCTTTTGAAGAAAGAAGGGGCTTCTGCAGGCGGTCACATCTACGGTCTTTGCAGATGGCCGTTCTGTCACGCCAGCACTCTTAGAAATTGTCTGGAATACATTTATAGTCATGCAAAGAAAGAAACAATATATTTATTTTCCTTGTGCACTATCTGCAAAAGACAGAGTCTTTTGAGATGCCAAAAGCTTCGCTTTTGAGCATATGTGAAACCGGAATTCATGTCCGGATTCTTTTCTGGCTTCACTATAAATCGCGAAACTATACGGCCGCGCCGGAGAGCATAAGGTAGAGGAAAATTATGTATGAGGCGATTAGTATCAGCCCCTGCTCCTTTTTCAGCTTGAGGTGCGTCGCAAAGTAGAGGAATATGCCGCTCGCGACAAGCATCGTCACCAGGGCCAGTCTCCCTGAAGCGTCTATGTATATGGGGCTTATTATGGACGCTATGCCCAGCACCAGGGTTATGTTGGTGACTATGCTTCCTATGCTGTCGCCTATAGCCAAGTTTATGTCCTTCCTTCTCAGCGCCATTATATTGACGCTGAATTCCGGTATCGTCGTTCCTACGGCAAGCAGCGTGGCTCCTATAACGGTATTGCCGAGGCCGAACAGGGCGGAGATTTCCGTGGCGGATTTTGTTATCATCTCGGCCCCGGCCACGACAAGGGCTATCGACGCAAGAAGGTACAGGAGAATTTTTGCCGTCTTTTTCCTGTCTTTCGGGTGCCTTTTGCGCTCGAACCGTTTCTCCTCGCTGTATATGTTCTTCAGGAATGCGTAGAAAAGGATTATGGAGAAGAGCCCGAATGCAATATCCACCTTCATCAGGTATATGAGGAACACAGCGATTATTGCGGTAAATATCACAGCCTGGTTTATCTCCATCAGGCGCTCCTTCTGTATCTTGAAGCCGATGAGCGCCATCACGCCGAATATCAGGGTAAGAAGCGCCACGTTGGCGCCTATGAGGTTGCCGAAGCTCAGCGAGCCGTTCCCGTGAAGCGACGATATCACGGCTATGGACATCTCAGGCACCGAAGTTCCTATCGCAACAAGGACGAATCCTATTATGATTTCGCTTATTCCCGACTGGCGCGACAGGGCAATCGAGTGCCTCACTGTGTAGTCGCTTGCCTTCAGCAGGACGACGAAACCGGCAATGAGAAGGATGGCGGGCAGCAGCATAAGAAATTATCAGGACGCGACAAGATAAAGTTTTTTGCCTGTCTTCGCGGCGGCCCGGGATTCACTTGAATATTTCATCCACAAGCCTGCGGATTTCAGCCTGCGTCTCTTCCGGCGGCTTCACGGTGTTGACCATGTAGACGTCCAGCATGGAGAAAAGCTGCATGAAGAACGCAGTGCGCAGGCGTATCTTCCTTTCGTCCATGACAAGCTGGTAGGGATTGCAGTAATAGTGCTTCGATATGTATTCCACGGCTTCGTCAGGCGGCAGTCTATATATTATCCTGCTGTCCGAGGCGTCCCTCTTGAGTATGAATACGCTTCTTATGGTAGTTGTCTCCCTCGTTCTGTCCATCCCTATGACGTCCTGGACACTGGCGATGCCGCGGCCTTTCTTGTCGAGCATTGCGTTGTCGACAAGCGGCTGGAAGATTTTCCAGTTCTTGCCAATGTCGTCGCGTATGTAGCTGTTGCGCTCCGACGAGTATGCGATAGCAGTGTCCTTCTTCATCCGGACGAACAGCCAGTCATCGCTGACAAGGCTGGCGTTCCTGTAAAGAAGCAGCCCGAAGCTGTGGGTCGTCTTTCCGGTGTTCGACGGGGCTATCAGGACAAGCCCCTGCCCGTTTATGTCTATGCAGGAGCCGTGTATCGAGTACCTGTTCGTAAGCGAATGGTAGTCCTCGAGGAAGTCGGCCGCCACCGCAAGCGCGATGCTCTTCACGTACCCGTAATAGTCGCAGTTCATGACGAAGCACGTCTTGGACATGGGCTCGTAGAGGAACTCAGGCTTCCCGTATCCAGGATGCTGCATCGCTATCACGCGGCCATGGGGCCTTATGTGCTCCGAGATGTGGTGGAAGTTGTCCTGCCAGAACTCCTTGAACTCCTTGCTGTCCGTGATGAGCTCTATGCACATCCCGTGTATGTACGCCTTCTCTATGTTTATTTTCCTGCCGTTTATTTCGTCGAGCAGCTCGTCCTTCTTCTCCGGCGTTATCAGCTCGAATTCGTATATGTCGGGCATACCAAACAGCATAGACAGGGAAAGAATTAAAGCGGCTCATTCCCACGAAGTAGAACGCATTCAATTTCCGTGCACATGCTCGTCGCCGCACGCAGAATCAATCGGCACTTCAGGCTCGTCGCCTTTTCTTTCGACGTATCCATTTTCAACAAGATAATTCTCGACCTCTTCCCCGGATACGTCCGGCAGGAGCTTCCCGTCAATCTCCACGCACGGCGACAAAGTTTGCCCTGATTTCCTCGCCATCTCCTGGAACTGGAAGGGGTCGTTGATTATGTCCCTGTCCTCGTATTCAAGCCCGTACTTCTTCATTATCGCTCTCACGCCGGCGCTCCATCCGCAGTGCGGCTTCAGGTATGCTATTATTGTCGGCTGCATTGTCACATCTCCACCCTTGCCAGAGGCGCGCGCTCCGGGCCTTCAAGCAGTTCCCTGACGTATTGCTCTATGAGGGCCATATCGAGCTCGTGTGTTCTTTCTGCACTGTGCAGATTCATTATTAATTGATGTCCCAAATCGTTTTAAATCTTCGGGTGGGAAGTCTATTCAGGTGATGCTTATGCAGGAGAACGTCAAGGACTTGCTTGAGGAAATGAAGAACCTTTCGAGTCTGATGCTCGACCTGTCCTACTCTTCGGTCTTTTTCACGAGCAAGGACATCGCTTCCGAAGTGGTGGAGCTTTATGACAGGATAGAGTCAATGGAAGAGAAGATAACCATACACCTTCTGTCCGCGTCCCGCGAGCCCCATCTCGCGAAGAAGCTTATAAGCGTCCTTGAAGTGGTGGAAAGCGCAAAGCGCGTTGCCGGCGCCGCGCGCAACATGAGCCAGCTCGTGCTTGACAACAAGGAACTGCATCCGATAATAAAGGAGGCTCTGAAGGAAAGCGACGAAGGGATAGCGCGCACCGTGATATCCGGAATATCGCCCCTTGCGAACCGGACGATAGGCGACCTGCGCCTGCGCACCGAGACCGGAATACATATAATAGCCATAAGGCGCGGCCCGAAGTGGATATTCAACCCGAGGAAGGAGACCAGGCTCGCGAAGAACGACATACTGATAGGGATCGGTCCGAAGGCAAGCTGCAAGAAGCTCCGTCGTATGGCTGAAGGGAGGCGCTGAAATGATGGGGTGCGATGATGAAACAAGCCCGGAAAAGGGACAAGGCAAGGCGCCTCCTGAAGAGGATGTTCGTTTCTGAGGAACAGAGCTACGAATATCACAGGCCTGCGTCTGAGCCGCTTGGAAGGGATGTCACTGTTGGCGACAGCCTTGCTGATTCTGCAAGGCGCTTCGCGAAGCACATGAGGAGGAACTCTTCATTCTTCAGGCAGAGCTCGGTTGCGTACGCCATAAGCATCCTTGCAGGGCTGTTTGCCGGGATATTCCTGGGACATTACAATGAAATGCTGATAGCACTGCCCGGCCTCATTGTCCTTGTTCCGGCCGCGATAGGCATGAGAGGCAACATATTTTCATCGCTTGGCTCGAGGCTCGGCTCCGCGCTGCACCTCGGCACCGTAAAAGGCTTCTCGAAGGACAACCACATAATCAGGAGCAACATATATTCGTCGGTGGTCCTGTCCGTCATTTTCTCCGTGCTTCTGGCGTTCATCGCAAGGGTCATCCTTCTTGCGTTCGGCATAGAAAGCATAACGCTCCTTTCGCTTGTCGTGATATCCTTCATGGGCGGAATCATATCGGGAGCCATACTTCTGGCAATGACTTTCATCATCGCGTTCGCCTCGTTCAGGAGGGGATGGAATCCGGACAACATATCGTCCCCGATAATAACCGCGCTGGGCGACATGTTCACCATACCCTCCCTCCTCCTCGCCGCATTTTTTATCCTCTCGTTCCAGCAGCTTGTCCTTCCTGCGGCAATAATCATCCTTGTTATTTTCATTGCATGCGCCTTCCGAATGGCAAAAGCCGGGAAGGCGTATTTTGCCGAGATAGTGAGGCAGAGCTCGCCAATCCTTTTTGCAGGCATCCTGCTGGACTCCTTCGCCGGCATGATACTCCAGTCGAACATGGAGAATATTGCCATGCTCCCTGTGGTGCTGCTTCTGATTCCTGGCTTCCTTGAGCAGGGCGGGAACATAGGCAACATACTGGCATCAAGGCTCTCGACGAAGCTTCACCTGGGAGCCATGGAGCCGAAATTTTCCATCGAAGGCTCCAGGGAGGATATTATCAACTCGTACATATTCTCTTTCATATTGTTCCCGCTCCTGGCTCTGCTGACATTCGCGGCAGGCTCCGTTATCGGGATAGGAGGGATAGACCTCGTCATCATAACGGAATCCATTATAATATCGGGCATTGTTCTGACGACTGCCGTGATAGCGATAGCATTTTTCATGTCAATAATGTCCTTCAGGTTCAACCTCGACCCGGACAACACCACGCTGCCCCTTATCGCAAGCTCTGCCGACATAATAGGCGTTGTAAGCCTCATGGCAATCCTTCGTGTTTTGGGGGTTTTTTAGGCATTTAACCGTTGTGTAAAGAAAAATTATCATGTGCGGGATATTTGGCATGGCGGGCTTCTCCGACAGGGCCCTTCTCAGGAAGATGGGGCGCCTGCTCAGCTACAGGGGTCCTGATGACGACGGCTACTTCACCGACGATGGAATAGGGCTCGGGATGAGGAGGCTCAGCATAATAGACGTGAAGGGCGGGAAGCAGCCGGTTCACAACGAAAAACGCGACGTGCTGGCGGTCTTCAACGGCGAGATATACAACTACAGGGAGCTTCGGCAGGAGCTGGAGAAGAAGGGGCACAAGTTCTATACAAGCAGCGACACGGAGTGCATCGTCCATGCCTACGAGGAGTACGGCCTTCGCTTCCCGGAAAAGCTGAACGGCATGTTCGCGATAGCCCTGTGGGATTCGGGGAAGAAAACGCTTGTCCTGGCAAGGGATAGGCTGGGGAAGAAGCCGCTTTATTACACGATGCTCGGAAGAAATCTCTTGTTTGCTTCGGAGATGAAGGCTCTCCTGCTCCACGACGGGGTGAAGCGAAGCGTGAACAAAAAAGCCCTGCACAACTACCTTTCACTCAGGTACTGCCCCGGCGGCGAGACGATGCTCAGCGGGATTTACAAGCTGCTGCCGGGCCGCGTGATGGCATACAGCAGGGGCAAGTCCTCGATAAAGAGATACTGGGACGTCAAGTTCCGCGATGAAAATGCCGAAGGCAGGGATTTCTATCTTGAAGGCCTGAAGTCCCTCCTGCAGGATTCCGTCAGGAAAAGGCTCATAAGCGAGGTTCCGCTCGGCGTCTACCTTTCGGGCGGCCTTGACTCAACCGCAATTGTTGCCCTCATGAAAGAGAGCGCTCCGGATATCAACACCTTCTCGATAGGCTTCGGGCTCGAATCCGACGAAACCGGCTACGCCCGCATTGCCTCGGGATTCTACGGCACAAACCACAGGGAGTTCGTGGTTGAAGGCACTGACCTGACGAAGCTCCTCCCGAAACTCGTGTGGCACCTTGACGAGCCGCTCGCGGACATAACAAACGTCCCGACTTACCTCATCTCGCAGCTCGCCAGGAAGCATGTCACCGTAGTCCTCACGGGGGAGGGGAGCGACGAGCTCTTCTCTGGATATGCGCACGAAAAGGCGATGCTGGCGACGCAAAGGATGAAAAATATCATGTTTTCAAGGAGGCTTGCGTCAGGGGCCGTGAAGCGGCTTCCTCTCCCGCTACTAAACAGGTTCTTCGAGTATCCTGCGTCGATGGGCGGCAAGGGGAGGGAAAGGCTTGCCGAATACGTAAGGAACATGGGAAACGAGCCCGCGATGTACTCAAGCCTCGTGAGCGCCTTCGATGACGGCGAGAAAAAGGAGCTTTGCAAATTCTCCGGCAGTCCGGCGGAAAGCCTGTTCAGGCCTTTTTTCGGCGCCGGCACAAACCTGTCGAACAAAATGCTTCTCGTCGACGCGAACGTGTGGCTGCCCAATTACATCCTGCCGCGCCTTGACAGGATGACGATGGCGAATTCAATCGAAGGAAGGGCGCCGTTCCTTGACTACAGACTGGTGGAATTTGCATCCAAGCTGCCGCCAGGCCTCAGGACAGGCGACAAGTACGTGCTGAGAAGAGCCCTTCGCGGGATGCTGCCTCCGCAGATAGTGAATCGAAAGAAAAGAACTTTTATCACGCCTGTGCACTTCTGGGGCGAAAGGCAGCTGCTCGACATGTGCAGCATACTGCATGAGAGCGAGTTTTTCAGGAAATCCTTTATAGAAAAAATGCTCGGCGACTACAGGAACTCGAAGCTCATCCGCGAGAGGCAGCTCTGGGCTCTCATAACGTTCGAGCTGTGGCACAGGACATTCATCGAAAGCGGGGGCCTCAGGCCGTTGAAAAAATTCTGAACCCGCCTTCGTCATAAATAATTTTGTAACCCATGCTGAATGCCATCGAGTCCAGGGCATCGCCTTCGGGTGCAATTATGTACGCTATATCGTATTCCGCCACCATGTCCGCCATGAGCGAGGCATCCATGCCGTCCCTTGCCTGCCTGAGTTTAGGGAAGAAGCCGTTTTCCCTGTAGAAAAGGGTGTGGTGCGAGCGCTTTTCCGCGATGTAAGGCACGTAATCGCCAAGGCTTTCTGTTGTGAGGACGTTGCCGAATTCCTGCATTCTCAGGAATTTTACCGCGTCATACTCGTTCTGCTGGATGCGGAGCGGCTCTGCGGTTATTATCCTTGCATTTCCCGCGAAAAACGTGAGCGAGGATATTATGATTATTGCGGCGGAAATTTTCCTCGCGGTGTCCTTCTTGAAGAGGGAGTACATGCCCTTCGTCCCCAGTATCGCGAAGGGTAGGAAGATTATCCATATGAATCTCTGCGCGTTCGTGACAGGGTTCACTTGGGGCGGTATCATCGATGCGAGTGCCAGCAGAACGGCGAAAATCGCCATGAAGCGGGTGCTGGAGTCCATCTTCGGGCGCTTTATCAGGTAAGCGGCGGACAGCGTTATTATAAAGAATCCCTGCAGCAGGAGCGCGGCGGGGTTGATGTAGTTTTTCTGCGCCCCGATGCTCTCTATAATATCAGGATACTGGATGTAGCTTATCGCCCACGGCAATGCCACAAGGAGGCCGGTAATGAGTGCCGGAACGCATTTCCTGTCCTTGATAATTGCGCCGTGAATAAGCGCCGCGAGAAAGAACGCCGCGCCGAATATTGGGTATATGAGCGCAGACATCCCGAGGCCGAGGCCTATGAGGATGAAATGCTTCCTTTTGAGCATCATGAGCACCGAAGCGAAGCCGAAGAAGAGCGACACGACATGGTATATAGCCGAATCGGGTTTCGTTATGCCTGTAAACAGCATGACGCCCTCGTACAGGCCTGGAACGCTCCCGTTCACCGCGAAGAATATGATATATGCAAGCCCTCCTATCCCGCCAAGCGTGGCGTAGAGCAGGAAAGCGGCGTTTCTCTGGCCACTCTCGGGAAAGAAATGGCGCATGATTTCGTAGGCGGCCGCGAATAGCAGGAACAGGAACACGAATTTCAGCGCGATAAGTATTGTTGCCGGGTCCACGGCAGTCACGTAAAAGACGACGCCTATGAACGCCATTATATACGGCGAGCCCGGGAACGGGTCGTGGAATATGCGGCCTTCGTTGAAGAAGAACGGGTTCCTGAAATCCCATAAAACGGCCTTTGCAGAATCCATCCATACGACTTCGTCGGAGCCTATCACCGGCACTTTTCCGGGAGGGTGCAGGTACTGTGTGTTGAAGTAATATATGACGGATACAGATGCAAGAAGGAGGCATAGGATTGCCGCATAGTGCTTTCCAAGAGGCATATATGTAGTGAAATTACTAAGCTAAAAAAGGTTTCTCCCATAGTCTAACGATGAAGCTCGTGACAGGCGGCTCAGGCTTTTTCGGCTCGTTCCTGGTGGAGGAACTCCTCAAGAAGGATGACGTCAGGGTACTTGACATAAAGGAGCCCAAAGCCGGGGATGCGGAATTCGTAAAAGGCGATGTAAGGGCCGTGGACGACGTGAAAAAAGCCCTGAAAGGATGCGACACCGTCTTCCATCTTGCTTCCCTTCTGCCGCAGTCAGGCGCCTCAGGCAAAGACGTCCGGGACGTGATAGTTGCAGGCTCCGGGAACGTATTTTCGTGCGCTCTCGGTGCAGGGACAAAGGTCGTCCACGTATCAAGCTCGTCGGTCTTCGGGCAGCCGAAGAAAGTCCCTTATGCCGAGGATGACCCGAAAGCCCCGCTGGGGATGTACGGAAAGAGCAAGCTTGAGGCTGAAGAGCTCATGCTCCAATATCATGCCAAGGGGCTCGATGTCGTCGGGCTCAGGCCGATGACGATGGTCGGCCCCGGCATATACGGGATATTCGACATGTGCCTCCGATGGATAAAGAAGGGCCGTCCCATACCGATACTGGGCTCCGGAAAGAACCGCATGCAGATGATAAGCGTGCATGACATGGCTGATGCGTGCATGAAGGCCGAAAAGTGCAAGGCCGCAGGCGAAATAATGAACATCGGCTCCGACAACGTGCCCGAGCTCAGGGAAATGTTCGAAGCCGTGTTCTCCATGACAGGCTCAAAGTCAAGGCTCATAACTCTCAACACAACGCTTTTCAGGAATATTTTCCGCGCAGGCCACTTCCTTCACGTGTCGCCGCTGACGCCGGAGCATTACCTCCTCATGGACAAGACGTTCATCCTGGACAACTCGAAGGCCAAGCGCCTCCTCAAGTGGAAGCCGGAATACGGCAACGTGGACATGATAATAGACGCATACAAAGGAATCAAATGATTAGGCATATACCTTCAAGAAATAGCATAAGTTCCGAATCCTTTATCTTCCAGCACTCTACTATCAATCATATCATGAACATATGAAGAAACTGCAGTCGCCGAGTATTGATAACGTGTTGCCCTCAACAAGCCGATACCAATTCCAGCTGTCGAGCGCGGCCTGTTGTCGGAAAACAAATCAAGGAGCGCACTGTCAAATGCCTCTTTTTCCTCAGGTGTATATCTTTGCATTAGGTTTCACCTTTTGACTACGAAGATAACAATCCTTTAATAACAATATAGTCCCATCATATCTTTATGCCGAGCACTGAGCGCGCGGCAATCTTCATAGACGGGAGCAATTTTTATCACAGCGTAAAAGGCACTTTCCAGATACATGATAATCAGGTGGATTTTGCGAAACTGATAGAAGTTCTGAAAAACAAGCGTTTACTTATCGGTGTTTATTATTACAACGCCCCGCTTGACAGGGGTTATAATTTCGAAATTTACCGGAAACAACAGAAGTTTTTCTCCGAATTGAGGAAGATACCCGGCTTTCATGTTGTATTGTGCGACATGAGAAAAATAAAGAAGCCTGACGGAAAGTTTGAATTTGCCGTGAAAGGTGATGACATATATCTGGCCACTGATATGCTTTCCTTTGCCTATGAAAATGTATACGATACTGCTATACTTGTAAGCGGAGACGGTGATTTTGTACCGGCCATAAAGAAGGTCCAGAAGCTTGGCAAAAAGGTCGAAAATGCGTATTTCTCGGTTAGCAGGTCTGACTTCCTGAGAAGCGTGTGTGATTCGTCTGTCCTGCTTGATGAAATTGTTAAGAATCTCATGAAGAAATAAATATTAGACCCGGTGTTGCCTTTCCGAAGAAAGTACAAGACCGGGGAGCATATTAATTATAGTTGTATTCTCAATGTTCTTAAATGCCTATTTCTTTCATGCGTCAGCCCTTCTTCCTTATCGCCATTTCGCGGAGCCTCTTGATAAGAAGCGACAGCCTGTTCCGGAGCCTGTCTGGAAAGGTGTTCTCCGCCTTCACCGCGTATGTTATGTTGTTCACAAGCCTGACATTCCTGAAGCTGCGCGATTTGTAGACGAGCTCGTTCACTAGCCTCCTGGGCCCGTCGTAGCCGAGAGTGTCGTGGAACGCCATCACGCCCCCGTCGACGAGCCTGGGGAACCACAGTTCAAAATCCTTCTTCACGTCATTGTATTCGTGCGAGCCGTCGATGAATATGAGGCCGACAGGCTTGCTGAATCCTTTTGCGGCTTCCTCTGACGTTTTCACTACCGGAATTATCATGCCGCCGACACCGGCCCTGGCGATATTGTCCTTGAATTCTTTCAGCGTGGACTTGCCGTCATAGCCTTTGTGAGGGTCTATCGCGTGTATCTTCAGGCCCCTTCCAGCTCTCGAGCCTTCAGCAAGCCAGACGGTGGACTTGCCTTTCCACGAGCCTATCTCCACTATCTCGCCATCCTTGCATTCCATGGCAAGCCTGTACAGCAGTTCGCCTTCCTCGTCAGCAAGCCAGCCTGGAATATCCGGATATCGGTTAATTTCATCCTTTTTCATCATGCTAAACGTACTTCTAATTTATATTTATAAAGACTTTTTCAAGAGTATCATGATGAAATTGGGCTTCATAGGTTTGGGCTTCGCCGGATATCCTCTCGCCGTCATGTTCGCGCAGAAGTTCGACGTGACGGGGGTTGACATCAATGAGGACAAGGTCGGCGCGATAAACAGGGGCGCTTATTCGTGCACCGAGGAGGGCATTGAAGAGATGTCCCGGAATGCAAAGATGTCGGCGACCTCTGATATAAGGGAGCTCAAAGGCTGCAGCATTGTCTTCATCTCCCTTCCGAGCACTCAAGGCGATTTTTCTGCCATAGAGAGCTCGCTTGAAAGCCTTGACGGGTTTTACACTGGGGATGTCGTCATAATGTCAACGGTCTATCCGGGCTTCACCCGAAGGATGCAGGAGAAGTTCAGGAATATCAGGCTGTCATTCGTGCCTGTCAGGACGTTCGAGGGGAAGGTCGTGAGGCAGTTCCATGAATTTCCGCACATAATAGGGGCGTTTGATGAAGAATTATTCCGCAGAATTTCTTCCATATTCGAGTCGCTTGGATGCAGGACCGTAAAAGCCGTGCCGCCTGAGAAGGCCGAGCTTGCCAAGCTCTTTTCCAACGCGTTCCGCCAGGCCGAATTCGCGCTCGCAGGCGAGCTCGGGGAAATCGCCCGCCTGCACGGCTTCGAGCCTGAAGAGATATTCCGCATAACGAACGAAGGCGACCCTCACAGGAGGATAAAGAAGCCCGGCATATGGGGCGGATACTGCCTGCCGAAGGACACGAAGATGTTGATAAGCCATGCAAAGGATAAAGGACATGAGCCGCACCTGCTTCAGGCGACGGAGCATGTGAGGATGCAGCTTGCCAAAGCCCGCGCGAAGCGCATCACGGAGAAGCATCCGGGAAAGGCGCTGCTTTTCCACGGCGTCACCTCGAAGCCTATCGAGGAAAAAATACACGACACCAGGGATTCGCCCGTAATCGACGTCATAATGCTCCTGAAGGAGAAGGGTTGTGAAATAAAGATATATGACCCCAACATCCCATCAGCGCAGCTCGGGAAGCTCGCCAGCAAATTGGGCGTCATGGTGGCGTCAGAGGACGATTACGGCAGATGTGCCGTCATAAGGCACGAGAATTACGACCTCCAGTTCTGACTTTTTATATCTATCCGCGAGATTAGGACTATGGCCAAAAAGATAGTTGTTGTCATACCCGCGAAGAACGAGCAGGACACCATAGGCGGCATGGTGAAGCGGATACAGGACGTCGGAAAGAAGCACAAGCTTGATTTCAAGGTCCTTGTAGTGAGCGACTCCCGCGATAAAACGATGGAAGTGGCGGAAAAGGCGGGCGCCAGGGCGGTGAGGGGCGACGGGAAAGGGCTCGGAGCGGCCATGTTCAGGGGCCTCAAGGCCGCCGCTGAGATGGATGCCGATATAATAGTCAGCATAGACGCCGACGGGCAGACAGAGCCGGAGGAAATACCGAACGTCGTCAGCCCTGTCCTGAGCGGGGAAGCCGACCTGGTCATAGGTTCGCGGTTTCTTGACAAGTCCCTGATGGAATACCGCATGCCTCTGATGAACAGGCTCGGCAACAAGTCCCTTTCGTGGATGGTCAGGAGGATAACCAGGCTGCCGATAACCGACGCGCAGGCCGGATTCCGCGCAATGCGCCGCGAGGTCGCCGAGAGCCTTGAGATGATAGGCACTCACACCTACGTCCAGGAGACCATCATAGACGCCGCGAAGAAGGGCTTCCGCATAAAGGAAGTGCCGTCGGCGTGGAAAAGGCGCAGCTTCGGCAGGTCGAAGGTCGTTGCGTCGGCGAAGCGCTATTTTGCGTGGACGCTGCCCATACTCCTCCTCAGGGCAGGATGGCACACCATGCTGTTCACTTTTCTCGGCATACTTCTGACCGTGGCAGGCTTCATTGTGGGGCTTTCCGTGCTCGCGATAGAGAACTTCAACATAATCAGGACATTCAACCACATACCCGCTCTCATCCTCACGGCGCTTCTAATACTCCTCGGCGTGCTGCTGTTCTTCTTCGGGTTCATGCTCAGCATAATGATAGAGATAAAGAACAGGGTCGACAAGAAATGAGGGACATCTACTCACGCGAAGCCGTATCGCAGGTGCCGCGCATCCTCAGCGTTATGGACAGGAACATGCCTTCAGCAACATATGGATGCTTCTACAGGCCTTTCTGGCACGACAAGGCAACGGACATCGCGTCGGCGCATCCTCAGATGTGCGTCCTCCCTCTTGCGCTTGTATACAGGCACAAGTTCCCTGGAAGTCCTTATCATGGAAGGAAAAAGATTCTTGACTGGGCCGTTGCAGGGATGGATTTCTGGTGCGACATACAGAAGAAAGACGGCTCCTTCGACGAGCACTACCCAAACGAGCACAGCTTCGGCGCCGCCGCCTGGACCCTCTACGCAGTTATCGAATCATACGAGCTTCTCAAGGATGAAATGAACGGGAGGGAAAAGGACAGGATATTCGAGTCGATAACCAAGGCCGCCGGATTCCTCGCAGCAGGTGACGAGCCGGGAAAGATAACGAATCACCAGGTCATAGCAGGATACTGCCTGCAGAAACTCCATTCCATGACAGGGGACGAAAGCCTCCTCAAGGCAGCCGACAGGAAGTTCAGGATAACGCTGGACAGGCAGTCCGGCGAGGGGTGGTTCCTTGAGTATGACGGGTGCGACCTGGGATACCTTACGACGACAATAAGCTTCCTTGCGAAGGCCTTCCGCGACACGAAGGATTCCAGGTTCCTCGAGAGTGCGAGGAAGGCCATAGAATTCTCATCATACTTCATTTACCCGAACGGCTTCTACGGCGGCGTCATAGGAAGCCGCCATACAACACATTTCCACCCGCATGGATATGAGCTTCTTGCAGGGCATGTCAGGGAGGCTGCGGCCATGTCCGACAGGACGCTGAAGGGCCTGAGCAACGGTTACGCATTGTCGCCCGCGGCAGTCGACCAGAAATACCTCCCCAATCTTGTCATAGAATTCCTCCTCTCATACCTGGACTTCTCGAGGAAAAGGCCGAAGGCTGTGTTGCCGTGCGACGGGAAGCCCTTCGAAAAATACTTTCCGGAATCCGGGATGGTTGCCGCGAAGAGAGATTATTATTTCACGGCCAACATGAAGAAAGGCGGCGTCTTCCAGGTCTTTTCAAAAGGGAAATCGCTTGTCGATTCGGGCATTTCGGCTGTTGACGGCGGCAGGATAATAACTTCGGGATGGCTTGGCGACTGCTCGGCGTCTGTCCAGAAGGGCAACATGTCAGTATCGGGGAATTTCCACGAGGTCCCGGCGGATTACCTTTCGTCGAAGAAGATGATACTTTCAAGGGCGTATCTGTCGTCTGTCGGCGGGCGCAGCTCCTTCTACACGAAGAAGCTCCTCATAAACAAGCTCATAACAAAGGACAGGAAGCACCGGGCAGTCTTCGAGCGGAACATCCGCCTTGGAAGCGACATAGAAGTCGTCGATTCGCTCCGCGGCGTGAAGGACGCAGTTCTGAATTCGGTCTTCGCCTCAAGGTACGTCCCGGCCTCCAGATACTTCCAGCTCCATGAGCTCGATTCCGAGGACGCTCCAATCAGGCTTGACGGCAGCTTCGTCCGGAGGGAGATAGACGGCAGGACGCTTTCGGTAAAGACGGAATTTAAATGAATATAAAGTTTTCTTCCATTTCTTCTCTATGGTAGAGCTTGATTCGGAAAGGCTGCGATATCCCAATGACTATCTGTCTCTTGTCGGCATGGAGATATCGGCATTGAAGAAGAATTCAGACCTCGTGGAATTTACGGCCGCGGCCGGCAACGGCTTTTCAATAAAATGCCTCGGTAGGGAGGAGCAGCTGAAAGGCCTGAAGGAAGGCGTGATATCGGAAGGTGATGCGGAAGGCATCATAAAATTCCAGCTTGAGGGGAAGAACCTGTCGGAAGCACGCCCGTTCATGAAGATAGAAACATGGGACAACGTGGTGATAAAATGAACCTGAAGAACGCCGTCATGAAAAACAAGCTCCCGTCATTCATCCTTCTTATGGTTATACTGATGGACCTGGCATTCTACGCGCAGCAGTACACTATTGCCGCAGGCCTTCTCACGGTTTCCATTCTCTCGCTTCTCGCCATGATGCTGAACGAGCTGAGGAAATGATTACCGTTTTCTCAGTGTTATCTCGTTGTCTTCCCTGGATATCTCTTCCTGGGACGATTCTATATCGATGAAAGCCTGGATGGAACCGTTCGCGGGCGACATTCTGAGTCCTTTCATCAGGAACACTTCGGAGCCGCCCGGGCCCAGCGGCCTTGTCGTGCTTTCCCATCTGAAGAACGAGCCGTCGTAGAGCTTCAGGCTCACGCTGCCGGAATATGCGAGGCCGACGTTCTCGATTTTCATGTCGATGTCGAAAGTCCCGTTTGACTCTGACGTCCTTACATAGGCGAACCTGAGGTCCGGTTTGGCGTTACTGTAAAGGCTTTTTATGGCATCCGTTGTGGGCTGCTTGAATTTCTGCAGGCATGTGCCTCTGGCGCTTGAAAACATTATGCTGTCCGGGATGCCGTCGTGGTCGAGGCCTGTCGCGTGCCCGAACTCGTGCTCCGCTGTCTGCACCGTCTCGCACCTGTCATTCCTGTTCGGGAAGATGAACATCACCGAGCTGTTTATGAGGTTGAACCCTCTGTATGAGACGATGGACGTGGGTCCGCCTTCGCCGAGCTGGCTCGTCCACGACAGGCCGTATTCGCTGGACGTCACGGACGTTATGTTGTAGAACTTGACGAAGTTTATTACGACACTGGCATCGGACATCTCTCTGGCTTCTGCAAATCTCACGGCACCGCCCGTGGCACGCTCCCATTCCTTCAGGCCTTCTATGGTGTCGTTAACCATTTCAGGGTAAAAGACCGCGTAGCTGTAGTTTATAGTGCTTTCGTTTATGTAGTATTTTATCGGAAGTGCCATTATGGGATTTTCAAGAAGCAGCGGATAGCCTGCCGCCTCCATGGAAATTTCGCTCATTTCAGGGTAACCGGCTGCCGAATAAGAAAACGTTTCCGCAATCGCCTCTCCTGCATCAGGTGCAGTAGGTATGCTGGTGCTTTCAGAAACACATCCGGATGCAGCCGCCAGGAAGACAGCTATCAGAAGATATTTTTTGCACGTCATCAATGCGCCCGCCGGGATTCGAACCCGGATTTCTGCCTGAGCCAAATTATTAGCTACAGTCAACAGCTTGGAAGGCTGTGGTCCTTTACTGGCACGACGTCTTTAGCGTCAAGCTACCATTAGACTACAGGCGCTTTATTGAGAAATTGCTGTATAAGCTTATAAAAAACTCTTTTTTAACCCCAAACCAATATCTTATAATGGGAAATGACTTCAGGGAAATCCTCGCCGTGGAGCTCATATCGGTGTCGGGCGGGCTGCTCGCCGGCGTGGTTCTCGCTTCCATGACAAACCAGATATATCTCATACCAGGCCTGTTCATACTTATACCGGGCTTCCTCGAGATGCGCGGCAGCCTTGGCGGCTCCATGGCGGCACGCCTCAGCTCAGGCCTTTTCCTTGGTGTCGTCAGGCCGAAGATGAACGACAGGACGGCCAAGAGCAACATGCTGGCCACGGCTTCCCTTATAATGATATCAAGCGTCATACTGGGCATCTTCGCCTATCTCGCCAGCAGCTGGTTCTTCGGGATTGAAAATATGAAGATAATTTTCATTTCAGTCATCGCAGGCATGGTTTCGATACTCATGGCGCCGTTGACAGTGTATACGACGTTCTGGGTGTTCAGGAAAGGGCACGACCCGAACAACATCATGGGGCCCTATATAACTACCCTGGGAGACGTCATGAGCGTCGTGTCGTTCATGATAGCAATAGTGGTGGTCGCATGAAGCTCTGCAAAGAACGAAGTTTTTTGAGATATCAAAGGAGGTGCCTCCTTTGAAGATTGACAAGAAATTCGCGAAGCTGCACGGCATAAAGCGCCATAAGCACCACCCTGTCATCCATTCAATGCACAAGAAACACAGGATATCCTACATGACGCTCTTCTACATGAAGGAATACGGGACGAGGTCACATATCGCTTCCGTCATCATGAAGGAAAGCATGAAAATCCTTATAATAGCGGCCATCATAAGCTCGGTAGGCGGCGTGGGCCTTGAGAACGTGAAGGAAAAGCTCGTCACCATAATTCCGCTGCTGATAATGCTCCCGGCACTGAACGACATGATAGGGGATTACGGCACCATAGTCTCGTCGAAGTTCACTGCCATGCTCTATACAGGGAAGATAAGCATCAGGGCAGGCGTGATGAAATCTCCTGGGCTTAGGAAGCTTATGGCGACGCTTCTTGCCGTCGCCCTGATAACGTCGCTGTACATCGGGGCGGTATCATATGGCATGGCATATTACGGCGGCTTCCCGTTCGACCCGTCAGTGTTCCTGAAGGTCATGGCTGTCTCGGTTTTGTGCACCATGATACTCGTTGGAATAATATTCCTGGCATCGCTCGCGGCCGGCATCTACATATACAGGAAGAAGGAGGACCCGAACAACTTCCTCGTGCCGATAACGACGTCGCTCGCCGACTTCGCAAGCATGCTGCTTTTTGCGTTCATTGTGGTCAGGCTATTCTGACAAAATCAGCGGGAATTGCCACGCCGATGCTTAGGCGCTTTGGATATGATGTAGGATAAGAAAATTTCCATTAGTCGGATTCTATTATCATTTTATTTCTCTCGACAATTATCTTCACGTCCTCGCCCGATTTCAGGTTCAATGACTCTTCGACGGATTTCGGTATTCTAAGAATCAGTGATTCGCCAAGCTTTCCAAGCTTTCTTTTGACCATGATTTTTATTGCCTTTTCTTTCACAAGCAAGGCTTTCCTCATCTGCTCCTCATTGAACTCTATTTCGCCGCATTTCTGGCATTTGTACCCCTCGCTAAACAAGCCGGGAAAAACCTCCACTTTTTCTATTTTCATTTCGCTCCCGCATTCACATTTCATGTTTATCGCCTTCTACTGTTATCACTTTAAATCTGTCCGGCAGTTCCTTGACCACCAGAGTTATTTTTCTTTTCTTGAATTTCCTTGACACCTTGAACATGTCTTTGCCGAAGGCGTTCCATTCGCCCGTCAGCAATGTCTCATTCACAACGTCAATGTCCTTTACTCTGTAAAGCCTCTCATAAAGATGATAAGTATAGGTCACTTCCTTACCCTTAATTATCACCCATATCAGTTTGATATTATTTTGATATCTATTTAAGGTTATCCATTACGGCAATCGGCCTATTCTGACTCCCTTGAAAGAACGTATCCGAGGACAACCCTTATCGCCACTATGGCGCCTAGCTTCATTATGCTCTGGATGTCGGGGGCTATCACGGTGCGCAGTATGTCGCCCGCGATGAAGAATTCAAGCGCGAAGTTTATGTGGTGCGTGAAATTCCTTCTCAATGCCCGGTGCGAGTTCCTTTTTCTCGAGATGAACTCGGCGTCGAAAATCCTGAAAAGGATGATTATGCCGGCAAGCGTCAGTATTATGGCGCCCACGACGTCAAAGGAAAATGCCAGCGTGCTTATGATGTACTGGAAGTCGTACATAAGTATGATAATTATCCTGCCGGTATTAGAACCTGCTGCCCTTGATGATTTCACGTTTCGACTTTCTGATTCTCCTGTGATGGTTCCTGACTGCGGTATTGAATCTTCTTCCGGCGCGCCGCCTGCCTTCTATTATGAGCTGGCCGAGAAAAGTCAGGGTAACAAGGCCGACGGCGATGCCCGCAGCCGCAAAGAACACAGTGAATATTTTTGACTCCGGCGTTGTCGGATGCAGGTCGCCGTATCCCACCGTCATCACCGTTATTCCCGAAAAATAAAACGAGTCCACGTAATTCCATCTCTCGAGATTATGGTAAGCGATGGTGCCCAGAAGTATGATGAAAACGAATGTCGACATGGATATGCCGAGTTTGTACATCCGGCGCATTCCTATTACATGAAGTCATTGGTATAAATAATTTTCAGGAAAACCTTCTGCATGGCCATGATGTTTGAGGCGCGGATAGATAATGGCTACGGCCGCATCGAGGACTGGAAATTGAGTTTCAAGGTGATTGAAGTGCGCGTAGGAAGTTATGCGGGCACTTATCTGTACAACCCCGATGACAATCCTGTATTCATCTACAAGGTGGCTGATTACGAAAAACCCGGAAGAGGCGTGAATCACGTCAAAATGGTGCTCGACACTGAAACGAAAGAGGTTATAAGAAACAAAGCCAAAGGCAAAAAATAATCTGATTGTTATGTTCTTGCGGGCGCTGTTTTCGATGAGGAAGTTCTACCTGAAGAACTTCCTCATGGCCGGGTGCATGTCTTCCATGTACCTGTTGGCTATATTCTCGTAGAGATTGTAGATTATCATCACCATGAGCAGTATTCCTGTGCCGGTGCCGAGGGCGCCGGTGAAGTCGGCCACTGCCGCCAGCGTGCCGATGAACAGGCCGGATATTATGGCAAGCGTCGGTATGTAGCGGTTGAGGACCTGCTCGATTATCCTTGGGTCGCGGCGGAATCCAGGTATCTGCATGCCGAGGCCTTCTATCTGCTCGGCGACGCTCCTGGCGTCCATTCCGCTTGTCGACACCCAGAAAACGGAGAACATGACAGAGCCGGCTATGAGCAGGAGAGAATAAACGCCGGCGCGGAGGAATTCATCCCATGTCGGCATGCCTACCGTAGCTGATGATATGAGAATAGCCAGCATGACGCTGGCAGTCCCTGCCGCCAGTACCATCCTGGGGCCGTGCCTGAACTTGAAGTAGAACGAAGCGAAAGCCGTTATGAACACTATGGAAAGTATCGTGAGGAAGAATATCTGCACCGGAAGCGAGGCGACAGGCTGGAAGAACTGCACTATCCCGCTTATGGCGATGTTGTTGCTGTCGAAGCATCCGAGGAATCCGCAGCGGAGGCCTTCCTCGGTCTGCCTTGCAACCATCGTGCCCACGAGCTGGAGGTTTGCAAGCAAAGCGGCGATAAGAATGACGGGCATGTTGCTCGTGTATATCATGTTAAGGGGCCATCTCCGGCTGAAGCCGCGTATGCTGCCGAACGCGAGCGGTATCTCCACCTTCATGGCCTGTATGTAGACGACAGTCAGGAATACTATCACGGTTGCGATTATCGGAACCCATGCTATCGCGGCCTGGAACATGTCGCCCAGCCCTATGAACGAGATGGACTGCGGTATGAGGCCGGACGGTATGGTTTCGCCAAGCGGTGTCAGGGGATTCAATGCGCGGACGAATATCGTCCTCGACACGTTCTCCGCTATGAAGAGCGAGACGCCGGAGCCTATGCCCCACTTGGAAATCACCTCGTCCATGAGCAGCACGAGGTAGCCGCCGAAGGCTATCTGCGCTATAAGCACCAGTGTGAAGTCGGGTGAAGACGATTTTATCGCGCCGAAGCTCACATAAGCGAAGGCCTCGAACACGCAGAAGAATATGACCATGAGTTTTTGCGCCGACTGGAACTTCCTCTTGCCTTCCGGGTCCCTGAGGTTCCACGGTATTATCTTGGAACCGACCAGAAGCTGGAGTATTATGGATGCCGTCACGATAGGCCCTATGCCCAGCGTCATCAGAGTGCCGATGGAGGAGCCAAGTATGAGCTCGAAGAACTGGAACCTCTGGCGCTCCTCTGGCGACACGCCGAAAAGAGTTATGTGCGAGAGTATTATGAAAAGCAGGAGTATTATAACGGTCCACTTAAGCCTCGCCTTGAAATTGAGATGGACCTTGGGCTCCTCTATGCCCGGAAGCCTTGACGCAATCGAAACAAAATTCATTTTCACCCTTTCCTCTTGAAGCTATTCGGATACTATGTTTCCGCCGGCTGCTTCTATCTTTTCCTTGGCTTTGGCCGAAAACTTTCTTACCCTGACCGTGACGGCCTTGTCTATTTTTCCCCTCGACAGAAGCTTTCCGTATCCCATGGAAACCAGGTCTACAGCGCCGTCCTTCATAAGCTCTGCAGAGGATGAAATCTTCTGAGAGCCTGAAGGAATCGCGGATTTATTCATAAGCCTTTTCATGTCATCGATGTTGATTGTTTTGTCCTTTTTTTCGATTGAAGTGAAGCCCTTGTAGCCGAAATGCTCCGGATCCTTGCTGACAACGAAAGAGAATTTGTGCTTGTGGTATCCGGACATGCCGCGTCCGCCAAGGGAGCCGCCGCCGCGGTGCTTTTTCTTGGAGCCCCAGCCGTGCGTGCTGCTTCCGCGCTGCCTCGTTATCTTTTTCCTGAATCTTACGCTCATTGTATCATCTTCTCTATCAGCTCGTTTATTCCGGCTCCTCTGTAGCCGAGGTCGCCTTTCGGATACTTCTTCTTTACCGACCTCATCCCGCCCCTGAGCGGATGGAGGCGGACAACTTTCTTCCCGCCGAGCTTCTTCGCGGCGTCCTCGGAAATTTCCCCCCAAGTTATGAAATTCTCCACTTTCTTTATCATCCCTTTTACGGAAGGGCTGTCGTCCACAATGCTCAGCGTATTCACCCTGTCAAGCTTCAGTATCCTCATGGTGTCAAGTATGGCCTTCCCGACCTTTATCGAACCGCGCAATCTTATGGCTGCCATCATTCGTCATCGCCCTTCTTTTTTCTTCGGGACTTTTCGTCCTCGTCCGGATAATCATGCGAGCCGTCCGGCTTCGGCCTTTTCACGACGGCCTCCGTCTTCATCCTGTTCATTTGCCTGAACGCGTCGAATATGGAGAGCGTGTAATTTGACCTGGTCCTGCTCTCCCCGAACGACTTGGACCATACGTCGCGGATGCCGGCAAGCTTCAGTACCTTTTTCGCTTCGTCGTTTATGCAGAGTCCGATGCCCTTCGGCGCAGGTATGAGCATGACGCGGTTGGAGCCCTCACCGCCTGTTATCCTTATGGGTATGGAATGGTTACCGCCGCAGCTGCATTCCCACGAGCCGCAGCCCCTCTTGACCGTTATGACATTTAATTTGGCATTATGTATGGCCTTGTCAACGGCATCCTTGTGCTCCTTTGAATGCGAGGCGCCGACTCCTATGTATCCGTTGCCGTCGCCCACGACCGCAAGGGCTGACACCCTGTACCGCCTTCCGGAGCGGTGCATCCTCGCGGTCCTTTTCGTGGGCGTCCTCTTTATGCCCCCGCCCTTCCCCGGAGAGCCTCCTATGAAGATTATCTCGCTCTGCAAAGCCGGGAGAAGCATGTCTATTATCTCCGACTCCTTTATCTTCTTCCCGGTGCTGAATATTTCTTCCAGGGTTATTGTCCCGGCCGCGACCTGCTTGCCCAGCTCGGTTCTTGGTTTCCACTCTGTCATTATCATCTTTCCTTTATGCCGTATTTGGCGGCGATTTCGGTCTTTACGTGGCTGAATATCTCGTTTATTTTTTCAGGATTGATTCCTTTCTTTAAATATGACGAGAATTGCCTCTGGTATGCGGGGCTGTTTTTTATCTTCGCCGCGTAATCTGCTATGTGCTTCCCGCTTATCCTGTCCTTCGGCGGTATCGCTTCCTCTCCGATGTTTACGGCGACCCCTGCGTCCCTGGCACCGGCGGCGGCGCAATAAAGGCCGGATGACCTGGCTGAATTCTGGAGCCCTATGTCGACTATGGCATCCTTGACGCCTTTCGAGAGGGCTTCAGCGCCGGCCAGAAATCCCGTGAGATAGGATGCCGGAAGATTCGCGCTGTGGCAGCTCCACCCCAGCTCCGAAAGGTTCTTCGATGTCCTCTCGACAACGACGACATCGCCCGAAGGGCCGGAGTTGGTGAACTGTATCCTTACCCCTTTCAGGGAGCGCCTTATTATCATCCTGGTCTTCTTCGACTTCAGGAGGGCCAGCCTCTGCCTGTAGTCGGTCTTTTTCTCCCTTCTGCGCCTGAACATTATGTATTGGTTCATTTATTTCTCCTCTTTCTTGCCCGGGTCTTTCAGCAGGTTGTTCCTTTCAAGATAAATCATGACGTGCGACTTGCTCCTGAAAAAGCCGCTCTTCGATTTGACATACACATCCCTGTAGCTCCTGTTGTCGATTTTTCCTTCGCTCTTCAGGTGCTTTATGAGTTTTCTGATGGCCCGTATCTTCTTCATCCATGTCTTTTTCTTTGGGAGCCTGGTCTTCGCGGAACCTTTTCTGGAGCCCCTGCCCTTCCGCCTGCCTTTCTTCTTCTGGGACGCCGTCTTCTTCGCCCTGAAACTGCCCTGCCCCTTTTCAGGAAGCTTTTTTATGACGCCGTCGGATATCAGCTTCCTTATGTCGGCAAGTGTTATGGCGTCCGAGGCGTCGGCTATCCTGGCCGGGTCTATCCATACCCTGCTTTTCCCGCATTTCATGACTTTTGATGCCATGTTTTTCTGTGATTTCAGGTCCATGTCGTTCCACATCTCAGTTCCAGTATTTCGTTTCCGCCTGCCTTGCCCCGGACTGCGAGGATATGCCGAAGTTGTTGAACGCGACAAGGCACTTCTCGCATTTGTATATTTCTTCCGAGATTTCAGTCCCGAAGTCCCCGCACAGCGGGCATTTTCCGCTTCCGAACACTATGAACATTATTTCTTTGCCTCCGCAGGCGCTTTTGTCTTCTCGCGCGGCTTTTCTTCTTCTGGGAGGGCCTCTTCTTTCTTTTTGGCGTCCTCCTTTTTCCCCGCGTCCTTTGAAGGCGCCGTCTTTTTGTCCCGGAGCTTCTTCAGTATGGCGCGCGACTTCCTGACTTTTTTCATGTTGAGTATCTTTATCCCGAGGCCCGCAGCCTTCTCGGATATCTCAAGGGCCTTCTTTGAGCCGGTCGCGGATGATATTATGACGGTCCTGGAATCGGTCTGTCCGAGCTGCTCCGCATTTGAAACCACGGCATACCTGACGCCGTTTATCGTATTCCTCCTCTCTCTGCTGGTGCCGTATCCTACAGCAACGAGCTTTCCGGCGCCGCCTATCTTCAGCCGGAGCTTGCTCTGGAGGCCTTTCGGCCTTCTCCATTTGATGCCGAGGCGAGGATACCTGAAATAATCCTGCGACTTGAATCTTTTGCTCATTATAATCACCCTATATTTTCTCGCCCGTGGCCAGCATCTTTCCGGACACATATATGCCGTCTATGAAGATTCTCCTGTCCCGCCCTGACAGCCTGCAGGACTGCTCTATGTTGGCGGCCGTCTGGCTGACGTTCTCCAGGTCGTTTCCCGTCACTGTCACGGACTCCTTGTCGAACTTCACTTCGCAGTCGCCCATTATCTTCCCCCTCCTCACGCCCTTCTCGCTGAGGAAGTTCTTCACCTCGACATGCCCGTCCTTCAGGGACAGCGTTATCGGGAAGTGGGTGTAGACTATTTTCATCGTGTACATGTATCCCTTCGTGACGCCAATGCACATATTCTTGACGTGGCCCGCTATGGTGCCTGCCATTGCGAATATCTTCCTCTTCTTGGAATCGGTCTTCACGGAGAACTTGTCCCCGGAAACCGACATCACCAGCTCCGTGTCGTACCTGGGGTCGCCGAAATCCCTGTCCAGACCGCCGCGCGGCCCCTTCACCGAGACAGCGGTTCCGCTGACTGAAACCTGTACTCCGTCCGGAATCTGCGCTGTGTACTCCATTTTTATTCGTCTCTCCATTTTGATTTAATAAACACACCCGAGCAGGCGGCCTCCTATGCCGAGCTTTTCCGCCTCCTTCTGGCTCATCACGCCCTTCGACGTCGAGACTATCATGACGCCGTAGCCCTTTGCAGGGAGGTACCTCTTCTCCCACTTCTCGTAGTCGTCCTTCTTGACGAAGAACCTGGGCTTTATGGACCTCGAGAAGTTTATCTTCCCTATGAGCTCGACAGCAAAATGGCCGGACTTGCCGTCGTCGGCAAACTCGAAGCTCCCTATGTAGTTCTCCTTCTGCAGCACTTTCAGGACGTTCTTCACCAGGTTCGACGCCGGAATGGTGCAGGTAGCCCTGCCTATCTTTTCCGCATTGTTCATCACGTACAGCACGTCCGAAAGTATGTCATGCCTCATTCTCTACCACCAAAATGCTTTCTTATTACAGGGGGGAGTTCTGCATCAAGATTACCCTTTAAGATGAAACCGTTTGCACCGCTTCTTGCAACGAGCCCACCCGGTATAGACCGCATGGACTGGATATAAACAGGAACTTCACTTCCTCTTTCTCTTATTTGCCTTGTTACATCAACGCCTGTTGTAATTCCGCATGAAAAATCAGTGACTACCATATCCGGGACTTCTCTGTCGTAAACATCAGCCGCACTTCCTCCATAATAACATTTCACAACGCTGTGTCCTGCACGTTCCGCTATCTCCGCTATCTGCGCCATATATCGTTCCTCATCCTCTACGACCATTATCTTTGCCATTTTTCGTCACCTGTATTTCCTGAACCCGATTTGCGGCGCGACCTCCCTGAAGCACCGCCTGCAGTATGCGAGGTTATACTTGCGTATTATGCCCTTCATGCTCCCACACTTCACGCACTTCTTTGAGCCTTTTCCATACTTTCTTTTTATCGCTTTCGTTCTGACCATTCCATCACCGTCACGTTATTGCAACCCCGAATTTGTTCCTCATGTAGTCAACCGCGTCAGGCTTTTTTATGACGTGGGATTTCCCTAGTTTCTTCGACAGCTTCTTCCTCTTCACCCTGTAGCCGGGCCTCTCCAGCGTCACGCATACGTCCAGCCCCAGTACGCCTATCTTGGGGTCGTATTCCATCTGCGGTATGTCTATGTAGCCCTTTATGCCGAAGGAGAAGTTTCCCGTGCTGTCGAAGCTGTTCTCCTTCAGCCTGTTGTCCACTGCATCCAGCATCCTTCTGAGGAACTCCTCGGAGCCGCTGCGTATCGTCGTCTTGCAGCCTATGTCCTTGTCCTTCGGGACATTGAAGGTCGTCCTCTTCTTGGTTCTCGTTATCACGACCTTTTTCCCCGTTATCCTCTCGAGGACCTGCCTGGCGACGTTCACCGGAGTGTCCGTTCCGCAGCCTATGTTCAGCGTTATTTTCTCTATCCTTATATCGATCATTTTGTTCATTCCTTACTCACCCATCGTGATGACGGGCTTGTCGGGCCCTATTACGAAGACGTAATCCTTCGGGAGCACTATGCTGCCGGAGCCTATGCTCACCGTGACCTCGTTCGGCTTGGAGCCTTTCGTTGTTTTTATCCCGTCTATCTTCCCGACGGCCCCGCGGCTGCGTCCCTTCATGACGACTATGGTCGAGCCTTCCTCGAATTTTATTTTTTGCTTTATCTCCTTCTTCTGGAAGTCGAAGACGACGACGTCGCCGGTCCTGAATTCGTCTTTGCTGACTATCATGTTCCTGCCGTCATGGAAGTTTATCTGCGTCCTGCCCTTTCGCAGGGTTTTCTTGTTCCTTACCCTCATGAGCTTGAACGTGGCCTCGCCGCCGCTCACTTTCTGGAACCTGAATCCGGCCTTGCCGGGTATTATCCTGTAAGAGTCGTCACCGACCTTCAGGACGTCCATGACGCCGGCGCCGAAGTTCTTGTCCTTCTTCCTGGCGCCGTCTATGCTGACAAGCCCCCTGTTGAGTATGTATCTTGCCTCCTTCATCGTCTTTGCGCATTTGAGCACGTCCCTCAGGACGACCCCGAGCGGCATGGAGTTCTGGACGGAATGGGCGCCCGGCACGGGCGGGACTATGTATTTCCTGTTCTTTCTCTCCACAGGCCAGAAGCTTGGCGCCTTTAGCCTTTTTAGCTGAGTCATTCTAGCACCTCATGCAAAGCTAAAAATGAGCAAAGATGTTTATATCTCCGGCATCTAAAGATGCCGGTTTCTAACATCTTTGTCATGTCAACGGCATTGTGTTTCATTCTCTGTCTAAAGACAGAGGTTTTCAATGCCGTTGCACATAAAGCGGAACCCTTTTCGTCTTGAATTTTTAGCTGAACCATTCAAACACCTCTATTTGGCCGCTCCTTTTTTCCTCTCGGCAATCTTCTTCCTTTTCGGGTCCTCGAGGTTGAGCTTCGTTATCTTGAGGTTGCTGGGGTCGATGGGAATCTCGACTTCCTGCCCCGAAACCTTCCTTTTCTTTATTCCATCAACATAAACCTTCAGGCTCTTCATGTCGACCCTTGTCACGCTCCCCTTCATTTTCCTGTTCTCGCCGTTCATCACTGTCACTTCATCGCCCTTCCTCAGTGCCATTGAGCGGAAGCCGAAATCCTTGCGCAGTTCCCTGCTGAGATGTGCCGACAGCATCTTGTGCCTTGCATGGAGCGGGGCGTTGTACCTGTATTTCCTCTGCTTCCTTCTCTGGACGCTGCTCTTCCATGCAGGAGAGTATTTTTTCTTCATGATTATCACAGCACCACGCTGGCTATCTTCCCTATGGCAGAGAACCTTTCAACTGCCTCCTTCGCTATGACCGTCCTTATTTCAGTGCCCTGCGGCTCGAATGTCTTGGGGTTCACGAGTATCGCCGCGTTGTCCTCGAATTTCACCCTCGAGCCGTCCATGCGCATGTACTCCTTTTTCTGCCTTACTACGACGGCATAAACGACAGTCTTCCTTATCTTTTCCTTGCCCTTCTTGACGCTGCATATTATGACGTCGCCCACCCCGGCCTTCGGGAGCCTTCGCAGCCTTCCCTTGTATCCTTTTACGGCTATCAGCTCGAGCTCCTTTGCTCCGGAATTGTCGGCGCATACCAGCCTTGACCCTAGGGGTATTCCTTTCACAATATTCGATGTTATCGCTTTCATTCTTCCGGCACCTTCTCAGGTATTTTCAGGATGTTTTCATCCTGTATATTCGAAAAATTTATTGTCATTTCTATCACAATTTTTCAAATACCACGAATCTTTTCGACTTGGAAATCGGCCTGCATTCCCCTATCCTCACCATGTCGCCGGCCCTGGCGTCTATGCACTTCGGGTTGTGGGACTCTATCTTCGTCTTTCTCCTCTCGTATCTCTCGTATTTCGGCACGTACTTGTAGTAGTTCCACGAGATTATGGCGGTGTTGGCCGGCTTGCTTGAGACGATTTTTCCCTCGAATATCCTGCCGCGTATCTTCAGCCGCCCGTGCCACGGGCACTTCTCGCCGTCGCAGACGCCGGCCGGAGCCTTGGCCTCGAGCCCGATATCATTGACTTTTTTCTTTTTCATTTCTGAAAACCTCTTAAATTTCTTTTTCAAAAATCAAATGGAATTGTATTCCATTTGCAATTTTCTTCACCATCTTGAAATCCTTTTCTTTATCCTGTCCTCGCTTCTTGCCAATATCGCGCTGCCGTCGATGTCGGCCTTCCATGAGCCCGACGAGACGCGGAATATCGTGCCGCTTTTCAGCACCGTCTTCCTCCCGGCCGCGGTCTCGATGACGATGCTTTTCATCGTCTCGTCGACGATGCTTCCGGAAATCCCGGTCTGGGACCTGTTGAGGGACGCCACGACCTCGCACCTGAGCCCTATGAGCTCGTGCATCAGTATGTTCTCGGGCGTCCTCATCATGCCACCTCGATTATGTCCTTCTGGAAGCCTTCCTCTATCAGTATTTTCTTCACCCTTTCCCTGTGGTCGCCCTGGAGCTCTATTTCGCCGTTCTTGTATGTGCCTCCGCATGCAAGCTTCGACTTCAGCTTCCTCATGAGCTCCTTCAGGTCTATCTTTTTCGGGTCGATGCCCCTTATGATGGTAACGTACTTTCCGTACCTTTTCTGCGTGAAGGTTATCTTTATTTTCTGGACTTCCTTTGCTATGACCTCGCAAACGCAAAGTTCCTCCGGGAGGCCGCACTTGGGGCATACCATTACTTGCGCTCACCTCTTGGCTTTTCGCCGGCTTTCGCGGAGGCGTGTGTCTTCATCCTGGCAATTGTCCTCTTTATCTCGCGTATCCTGCCCGGATTCTTCACGGTGCCGCCTATCTCTGCCGACGCTGTCTCCTTTGACTTCTCCAGCATCAGTTCCCCTCTCTTCTCTTCGAGTTCTTTCTCACTCATTTCCCTTATTTTCTTCATCCTGAGTATTGCCATCTTTCGTCTTCTCCTGTTGTCTGGCCTCTTCGTTGCGAGGCTGCGGCTCTCTTATGCTCATGATATTGTCCGGGCGCGTCGTCATTATCTTCACCGTTATCCCTATATTCCCCAGTTTGGGGTTGGCGAGGGCGAAGCCCTTCATGACCTCCCTTCTTGCGGGCTCGCCGCACTTCTTCAGGTATCCGGCGTAGAACCTCTCCCTTCTGGACCTCTCGCCGGAAAGCTTTCCTGTTATTATGATTTCGCATCCAGTGGCCCCTGCCTGCATTATCCTGTCGAGATAATAATTTCCCAGCCTCTTGTAGTTGACGCCGCCCTCTATCTGGTTTGCTATGGACTGAGCGGATATCACCGGGTCCAGGTCGGCGTCCTCTATCTTCTGGACATCTATCTGCGGGTTGTCTATCTTGTATTTGCTCTTTATGGTTTCCGCCATTTCCTTTATGCGCTCCCCGCCGCTGCCTATGATGAGGCCGGGAGTCGTGGTGTAGAGCACTATCCTGGTGACGACAGGCGTGTGCTGTATCTCGATGTCCCCGACCTTCGCCTGCCTGAACTGGGAGCGTATGAACTCCTCAAGTTCTATCTGCTCCTTCGCTTTCTGTATGAATATCCGTTCCTTCATTTTTGAAACACCTTCGAGTCTTTCGTTTCGAAATCTGCAAAAGAGGTGTCTCTTTTGAGATGCCAGAGAACAGGAGTTCTCTGGGCAATGAAATGGAATATTATTCCGTTTCTCATTTCTTCTCATCCTCTTTCTTCGCTTCCATCTGTTTCTTGAGCTTCTCCCTGGGCACCCTGTCGCTCCTGCCGCTTTCTATCAGCATGACCTCGATGTTGGCCCGCTTCATCCTGTTTCCGAACTTCCCTTTTCTCCTCCTTCTCCTTATCCTCATGCCTTCGTGGGCGGACGCGTGCACCATGAGCCTCTCGTTGTCAAGGCCGAGGAACTCGGCGTTCTTTTCGCAGCTCTCCACGAGCTTCTTGATGTTGGACACTGCGTTGGAGTGGTACTTGCCTCCCAGGCTCCTTCTCCGCGACTCCAGATCGGAAAGCAGCCTTTTCACCCTCCTGAGAGGCTTCTTGCGTATCACCCTGCACAACAGCTCGGCCGACTTGACCGATATCGGGAGGGTGCTGTACGCTTTCGCGTGCTTTTCCTCGGGATTGAACGTGTATGGCATATTGTCACTCTCTTCCGTATACTACTCTTATCAAGCCTTCTCTGAACTCCATATCCAGCTCCGGAAATGACGGTAGCGGGCTTCCGTAAAATTCTCCCAGATACTCCTCTGTTTTCATGTCAAAGACATATGTCCTCACGGGAAATATGTCCGAGCCTACTTTCAGCGTCCTGACTTCCCTGTCGCCTACCCTGAATGAATCCTTTCCGGTTCTTTCGATTCTTACGTCGTTCATATTAAGAGCACATCACTTGAGAGGCACGAACTTGCTGGACCTGGTTGCTCCGAGCCCGGGCGACGAGTGCTTGACGCGCTTTCGTGTCATCACGAACTCGCCGAGCCTGTGCCCTATCATGCTCTCGTTTACTATTACCATCTGGAACTCGCCGCCGCTGTGGATGCCGAGCTTGGCTCCCACCATTTCCGGCAGGATTACCATGTCCCTTGCGTGCGTCCTTATGAGCTTGTCCTTGCCCCTTGAGCTGCGTATCTTTTCAAGGAGCTTCTTGTGGATTTCCGGCATTCCCCTCTTGAGGGCGCGCCTTTCGCGCGCGGTGAAGAGCTTTGACAGCTCCTCGAGGTTCATCTCGTTGAGCTCCTCAAGCGTCTTGCCTCGCAGCATGAATTTCTTTGCCATTTCTAAGACACCACACAGATTTCTGTTTTTGAATCTGCAAAAGAGCTTTGCCCTTTTGAGATGCCAAAGACCTTCGGTCTTTGAGCAATTGAAATGAAATTTGTTTCATTTGCCATTTTACTTCCTCTTCTTCTTTCCCGTCCTCGAAGGAGATATGCTTCCTACCTTCTTACCGGGCGGCATGTTCCTCGAAACGGTCTTGACCTTGCCGGGCCTTGTCTGGCCGCCGAATGGATGGTCCACCGCGTTCATGCTCACCCCGGCCGTGTGCGGGTACACTCTTCCGAGAGCCATCATGGCATGGTGCTTCGTGCCCGCCTTCATGAAGGGCTTCTCTGTCCGTCCGGAAGACGCTACAGTGCCGACTGTGGCGCGGCATCTTGCCGAAACAACCTTCTTCTTCTTCGAAGGCATAAGAAGGGTGCACCTGTTGCCGTCCTTCGTCACCAGCATCGCGAATGCGCCTGACGCCCTGCATAATTTTCCGCCGTCTCCGGGATTAAGCTCAATATTGCATATCTTCGTGCCTTCCGGTATATTGGAAAGTTCGACCAGGTTTCCCTGCGCGAAGTCGTGTCCTATTTTCTGGCCCACCTGCATCCCGTCCGTCGCAAGGAAAAGGGACTTCTGCCCGCCGGAATCAACGACAGCCAGGGGCGACCTTCTTCCTGGAGCATGGACTATGTCCACGACCTCGCCAAGAGAGAACTTCCTGTAGCTCACGTCTCCCATGTACCTGTGGCCCGGCGACGTGTACCTGGGATTCGCCTTCCCTCTCCTCTGCTGCCTTAGATTTTTTCCCATTTGAACACCATCATATGATTCCGAGGCGTATTGCTATTTCCCCCGCCTCTCCGGGCTTTTCGAACTTCACGAAAGCCCTCTTCCGTCCTTTCTGGTCTATCAGCACGTTGACGTCGCTGACCTTCGACTGGAATGCCGCCTGCACCGCTCCCTTTATTTCGTCCTTTCCGGCTTTCCTGTCCACGACGAAAATCAGCCTGTTCTGCGTCTCTATGAAGCGCACGGCCTTTTCCGTCATGAGGACGAACTTTATCGTCTCGTAAGGCTGGCCGTCAAACTTGAATTCCCCTTTCTTCTCTTCCTTCTTCGGCTTTTTCGTCACCTGTTTCACGGATTTCGCGGCGCTTTTCTTTTCTTCAGCCATTTTATTCACCGAATATCTCCTTCATCTTCAAAAGCCCGGCCTTCGTGATTACCATCACCCTTCCGGCATGCGTCCCTGGCGCGAGAAGCTCTGCGTTCAGGTTCTGCACCGACACGGCGTCAATGCCGGGAACGTTCCTCGCGGCCTTTATCACGTCGCTGTTGGATGAAACGACCACGAGCGGCCCTTTCCTCTTGGCGTACTTCCTGTTGCGCATCTTCCCGCGGCCTGCCCTGAGCTTTTTCTTCTCCGACCTTTCAAGCTCCTCTGGCATGACCTTTTCCAGGAGCTCCTTCACCTGCTTCGATTTCTTGAGCCCCTCGAACTCGTCCGTGAAAATATAAGGCGACTGGAGCGCCAGATGGCTTCTTCTTTCCAGGAGCTCCTTGACCGCGGACGCGGCTATGCCGGACTTTATGGCAAGCCTGCGCTCCTTGTCGTTTATTCCCTGGGCCCAGTTCTTGTCGGCCTTCGGGGGATGCGCCATCCTGCCTTTTACCGCATGCGGCGCGAACCGCGCCCGGTAGGCGTACATGCCCGCGCCCTTCCCGTGTATCCTGGGTATCCTTGAGAGCTCCTTGTTCATCATGGTGAACCTGTATTTCCGGCGGCCGTGGTAGTGCGCTGAAGTGCGCTTTCCTGCCAGCGGGTCTGTCCCGTATTTCTGCCTTCCCTTGCTCTGCTGCGACAGGACAGCTCTCCGTATGACGTCCGGCCTGTAAGGCGTTGAAAAGACTCGCGGCAGCTCTACGCTGCCGGCTTCCTTGCCCGACATGTCATAGACTTTTGCTTTCATCATTACCTGCCCTGCTTGCTCTCCCTTGATATGAATTTTATCTCCACCGGGACGGGGCTGTTCTTCCTCACTGCCTTCCTGAGCCTTATCAGGCGCTTCCTCGGGCCCGGCACCGAGCCTTCAATCAGTATGAAAGATTTTGGAATGCCGTAGCCGACAAACCCCCCATCGGGTATCACCTTGGTGGCGTCATCGTCAAACATCATTATCCTCTTCGTGAACTCCGTCCTGGCATGGAAGCCGTGCTGCCCTGCCTGCGGCACACGCCAGTCGACTTTCCTTGGGGTTGTGGAGCCTATGCTGCCGACGTGGCGGTGCATCTGCTTGTCCTTCCTGGTCTGTATGCGTATGTTGAACCTCTTCACCGGGCCTGTGTATCCGTAGCCCTGGGTGACTGCGGAAACGTCGACAAACTCGCCGGGCTTGAAGGCGTCCTTCATTCCTATCTCCCTGCCCAGGACGCTTTCAGCATATTCCAGCTTCTTGCCGCCGCCTATGCCTATCTCGAAGACTTCAGGCTTCGACTTGTGCATGCCGCTCTTGGCCGGCTGGGTTGCAACTATCAGCCTTATGTCGGAGAAATCTTTCATCTCCGGCGCCTTCTTTCCGGGGACGGTCTTTTTTTCAATATGAACTTCCTTTGGTATGCTGCCGGACCATTTTTCGCCGATGCATTTCATGCCGGAGCCGGTTTTTTTATAAGCGCGGAAACCGCAAACGAACAGAGAAGGAGCATCAATGACCGTGACAGGCCTTGAGATGATTTTGCCGTACGTTGGTGACTTGGAATTATTGTCGACCGCCTGGACGTGCGTCATCCCGGCCTTCCATCCGGCAAAGCCGAGCGGCTTCGTTTCGGCGGATTCGGGCCAGAAGCTCGTCCTGGGATATATTCTCTTGGCTCTCTTTCTAGGCCAGTACTGCAGTGTTCCCCGTCTCGGTCTGTTTCTGTGCGGCATTCTCCATTCCTCTCCGCAAAGGAATTCTATTCCTTTGGGATGTTATTTGAGTAAATATGAAATTCCTTTGTCAGCGAACCAGTTCTCTCTGAGGACTGGCCCTCGCCCAACCAGACCGGCGCCGGAGGCGTCAATTGCCTGTACGTAGAACGCGGCGAAAGACAAAACTATGCCTTTCCGAGTACGTGAGAGCTTACTTTAATTCGGTGATAAGCTATTTAAATCTGAATTTGAAGTCGAAGTCCGGTTTTCACAGATTATATCCGGCTTCTCTTCTGATTATGTCGGTAACAAGTATTTCATTTCCTTGAATAAAGTATATTATCCTGTATTCCCCGACACGAAGCCGAAAAATGTCAGGTTTTCTGCCCATGCCTTTCAGTTTTTTTATGTCAAGCAGCTTTGAATACGGCTCTTTTGAGAGGGTTTTCAGATGCTCTTTTATCGATGGTTGTATTTTTCTATCAAGAGTGTTCAGAAATTTTTCTGCCTGATTGTGCAGAAATACATCCATCTAGAAAACCATCTTTTTGAATTTATTTCTTTCTTCAAGCCTTTTGTACTGTCTGTTCAGGAATTCTTCATATGCTATCATCATGTTCCTGATTATATCGTCGTATGTCTCGTCCTTTGTCCCGAGGGTTTTAAGCATTTCTTTTGTTTCATCGCTTACCGCTATCGTCGTTGCCATCTATAACACCTATAATATCTATAATCATTATAGTATTTATAGTTTTGCCCAACAGTGCCGCTGCAGCCGGTCCGCATATTTAAAAGAAAACCATACTGATGTAAAACATGCGCTCCCGCCAGCAGGCCTTCATAGGAAAGGAAAAACAGGAAATCCTGGAAAAAAGCACCATTGCCGTAGTCGGCCTCGGCGGCACCGGTCATGCGGCTGCCGAATATCTTGCGCGCGCAGGCATAAAGCTCATACTAGTGGACAATGACGTCGTCGAAAGATGCAATCTTGGCAGGCAGGCATACGGGATTGATGATATAGGCCGTCTGAAGGTGGTTGTCATGAAGGAAAGGCTTTCCCCTTTCGTGAATGTGGAAACGCACGCTGAAATGCTTTCTTCATATAATATAGACAAATTCCTGCAGAAAGCCGGTATAATCCTGGACGGGACGGACAATTTCGAGGCGCGTTTTGTTGTCAATGATTATTGTATAAAAAAGAAAAAGCCGTTCACGTACGCCGCGGCCATACGCGCCGAATCCTCATTCATGTTCTGGCTGCCGGGAAGGCCGTGCCTGCGATGCGTCTTTTCAGGAAAGGCTGCAAACGACTCATGCGAAAAAGACGGCATCCTGTCGCCTGTTGCCGCCTTCGTCGGAACGTTGTCGGCGATAGAAGCCATAAAATATCTGGTTGGGGAGAAGCCTCTGGAAGGGCTGGCGAGTTTTGATTTCTTCGGCAACAAATTTGAAACTGTAAAGACAAGAAAAGACGGTAAATGCATGTGCAATGGGCAGGAAGAGATTTGAACTCTCGACCTCCTGATGATTGGGAAAGAACTTCAGTGTTTCCTTCTTTCCAAGCTCCCAGAAAGCTGCGCTTTCTGCGATATCAGTCAGGTGCTCTACCAGGCTAAGCTACCTGCCCATGTTTCTATTAGATTCGGCAAAATGATTAAAGATAGCATTTGCCGCCATCTTTATCATCTCAGCGCCATTTATTCATAATGCCATTGCAGACAATATAAAGAATCAGTCGATGAGGTTGCTCTTCAGCTTCTCGAAGACGTTTTGCTCGCTGAATGTTATCACCTTGGCCGGCCTCGCCTTTTCTATGACGAACTTTGTTCCGGATTTGACGTATTCGCCGCCATGCCCGTCGATGACGACCGCACATTCGCCGCCGCTCACTTCCACGAGTATCTTCTTGTCGCCAGATATCACCATCGGCTTGACCTTGGAGTAGAATGGGTATAATGGGGTTATGCTTATCGCATTGAGCTTCGGGTCTATTATGGAGCCGCCGGCTGACGAGTTGTATGCGGTGCTTCCGGAGGGGGTGGAAAACATCACACCGTCGCCGACGGATTCAAACCTGACGCCGTCTATGACGAAGGATACGTAAAGGACCTTGGACGGCCTTTTCCTGCCGAAAGCTATCTCATTCAGCGCAAGGGGGTACTCGTTGCTCAGTATCTTCTCCATGTATTTCTCTATGCGGCGGGTCTTGGCCCTCGTGCATACGAGCCTCATCCTCTCCATTATCTTGTAGTTCTTGCGCACCAGGTCTTTTATGTGCTTCTCGAGATGCCTGAAGTCTATTGTGCACAAAAAACCCTGTCCCTCTATCCTCACCGGAAGTATGGGAACGTTGGCCTTGTGGGCCGTCCACAGGAAGGTGCCGTCGCCGCCGACAGTTATTATGAAATCGCCGGTGAATTTTCTTATGGAATAACCGCGTTTCCTGAGCCTTATCGCGGTCGAGTGGTCGAAGTGTATTTCGTCGGTGTATTTGCGCAGCATCTTCTCCAGCTTCTTTATGTGCCTTAAGCCAGCCTTGTTCTGCTTCGCGACTAGAAGCACCCGGGGATAATTCTTCTTTTTTCGGCGTTTCCGTATCTTCAAAGGAGGTCCCTCCTTTGAGATCTCAAAGAGCGAAGCTTTCCGCAAAGGAATAGAATTCCTTTGGGATGTCGAAATCCTTCGGTTTTCGCACATTTGCAGATTGCCATAACAGAATAGGTGGCGAAGGGTATTTAACATTGTTCCTGCAAAATAGTTAACCAACTTAATATTCAAGACATTAATACGTTGGTTAGCATATGCGCAAAGAACTGAAAGTTCTTTGGCATGTCAAAAGGCTTTGTCTTTTGTACATTGCTGCCAAATACGTCATATTTATCTATTTGACTAGCAATACACTTCTATGACAGTCATAGTCGTTTCCGGAATGCCGGGAGCGGGCTCGTCGACCGTCGCCAAGCTTCTGGCAAAGCGTCTGGGGCTGAAGCATTTCTCGGCCGGGGATTTCTTCAAGCAAAAAGCCATTGAGAGCGGCGTAAATGAGGGTGAAACAAGGCGGGCAACTGAGTTCCTCCTTACAAAGAAGGGCTCCAGGAGGGATTTTCACGTCAACATCGACGACCTTCAGAAAGAGCTTGCAAGAGCCGGGAATATAGTCATAGACGGCAAGCTTTCCATACGCCTTCTTTCGGGCTTGTACAGCGTATCTGTATGGCTCAAGGCGCCGGACGAGGTCAGGGCCAGGCGCATCTCCGGCAGGGACGGCATGCCTGAAAAGGACGCACTGAGAGCCGTGAAGGAGAGGGACAGGATAGAGAGGCAGAGCTTCCTCCATATATACGGCTTCGACACTTTCTCGCAGGAGAACGAGGCCGATATCGTGGTGGACACGTCGGACAAGGAGCCGGAGCAAATCGTCGATATGATAATCAAGAAGATGAAAAGTGGACACGGGGGGATTTGAACAGAACCCACGGCTCTCTGAGATCTCAAAGAATTCTGAGAGAATTCTTTGCAGAGTTCTCATCTGCTGAATGGCATTCTTCAATGCCATTAGCATCTCAACGGAATCTTATTCCGTTGCAGACTTATCAACCTCCTCTTCTCTTAAAATATATTATTTTCTTTTGAACCCAAGGGCCTTTTCTTTTTTGAAAAGAAAAGGGGCTTATGGACTGGACGGGACTCGAACCCGTAGCCTCTTGCCTTGGCTCGCAAGATATGCCATGCAAGCGATCTTCCAGTTGATCTACCAGCCCTTTCTCAAATATTGACAGAAGTAATACTTAAGTTCAGGGATTTAAAATGGAAAAAATCCGCCTTATTTCTTCTTAGTCTTGCCTATCTTCCTGGCTTTCACCCAGAAGTAAGCGATTATAAGGACCAGTATGACGCCGCCGGCAACGTAGTACATCGTTTCATTTGAATATGCCGCAGTTGGTTGTTGCGCCGAAGGCTGCTCCGGAGCTGAAGGCGTTGCAGGTTGTTGCGCAGGCTGCTGTCCAGTTTGTTGTGAAGGCTGTTCGGCAGGCTGCTGGGCTGCGGCAGTCGGCACGGCTTCGCCTATTGCGAACACCGAAAGACCTGGAAGCTCGGCCTCGTAAGTTGTCTCTGTTGAGCTTTCGCTTGAAAGCGTTGTTTTCATGTCCGTCCACGAGCCTTCCTTGAACCTCTTCAGGACTACATTTTCCTTTGCAACGCCGTTGTCAGTTGCCCATTTGTTTGTAACAGTGAACTTGACTTTTGCACTCTTTATATTATCATCCTTCAGCTTGTCGTGCTTTATTTCTATGTACTGGTAGACTTTGCCTTCAACAGCCTTTGTCACTTCAGCAGGCGCTGAGTCCGTCTTCACCACCTTTATCTCGACGGCATTGACCTTGTTTGTGATGTCAACGCTTATTTCCTTGAAGCCTATGTTCTCGCTCGTAAGCTTGACCACGTTCGGCTTGTCAGGAACGAATGAATCGACTATCAGGGTCTTCGAGGCTGTCGTGCTTGGCGTGGACGCCGCTGCGCTGCTGCTTCCGCCGCCCCCGCTGCTGCTGGAGGAAGAGCCGCCGGAGTCGCTTACGGCAAATGTCTTGGTTGACGTGGCGCCATTGCCCGCTGTGTCATTTGCTGTGAGCGTGATTGTATATGTGCCGACGGCAGTCGTGTCGCCGAATTCAGCACCGCAGCCAGAGAGAGTCGTGACCTGGCTGTTCGGCTTCGTTACAGTCAACTTGGATGCAACTGTAAGCAGGTTCTCGGCTATGGTGCATGAGACCGTGACCACATTGCCCTGATAGATAGTTGTAGGCGAATGTGATATCGTGAGGACAGGTGCAACGGCATCTGTTGAAACATGCCATCTTGTGAGGTTTCTCGTGTTGTTGAGGAAGTCGCCGACCTGTATAGTAATATTATGCGTGACATTTGAAAGCACATTGAGCGAAACGTTAACCAGTGTGTTGTTGGCCGCAAGACCCGTCTGGCCGTTGACTGCGCCGTCCACCCATATCGTCCAGTTCAGCACGTTGAGGAACGCAGACGAATTGTCAATGAGCGTGAACTGGAATGCCGGGGTGAGGTCCGTCGTGTTGGTGTTGTTCACAGGCGAGGATATCGTTATGTAAGGCGCCTCGGCATCGGTGGTTATCGTGAACAGCGACGCGTTTGCCAGGTTCCCGGAGGAGTCATTTGCCTCGAAGCGCACGATATGGGTGCCGTTTGCAGGTGTGTTGTTTCCAGCCATTGAGAGATTTATGCGCGTGATAGTGTTGTTCGTTATCAGGTAAGTCTGGGTAAATGTGCCGTCTATGTAAGCGCTGATGTTTATCGAGGTAAATCCGTTGTCTGTCAGGTTGACCAGAATTTCCGGCGTCGTGTCCGTGGTATTTGTGGCATTGTCAGTGGCGCCATTTGACGCGTCGAATGTATTGAATGCGGGCTTCGTGTCGTCGACAGTTATTGTCAGGAGGCTTGCATTGGCAAGATTCGCTGAAGAGTCATTGGCTTCAAACCTTATCCAGAACGTGCCGTTTGCCCTAGCTGTAAGGTTGACCCTGTTTATCGTGTTATTCGTGAACAGGAACGTCTGCATGAACGTGCTGTCAATATAAACGCTGACGTTTATCGTGGTGAAGCCGTTATCTGTCAGGTTGACTGCTATCTCGGGGGTTGTATCCGTGGTATTTGTGGCATTCGTAGAGGTGCTGTTGCCAGGATTGAACGGCTGGAATACAGGCTTGGTGTCGTCAACTGTTATCGTGAGCAGTGAAGCGTTTGCTAAATTGCCCGCAGAATCATTGGATTCCAGCCTTAAGATAAATGTCCCGTTAGCCCTTGCTGAAGTCACGTTTATTCTCGCAAGGGTGTTGTTTGCGAGAAGCTCTGTATGGTCAAACGTGCTGCCGATATAGAGGCTAACATTTATCAAGGTGAAGCTGCCGCCGGCGTCAGTGAAATTAACTATTATTTCAGGTGTCGTGTCAGTGAAGTTTGTGGCATTGTTGGTAGTTCCAGTAGTCGAGTTAAACGACTGGAATGAAGGCTTCGTGTCGTCAACATATATTGTGAACAGGGAGGCATTGGCGAGGTTTCCTGCGGAATCATTTGCCTCGAATCGAACGCTGAAAGTGCCGTTTGCCCTTGCCGACAGGTTGTATCTTCCTATCGTGTTATTAGTGAAGAGAAATGAGTTGTCATAAGTGCCGCCAATATAGACACTGACATTTATCTGGTCAGTCTCGGCGTTGTCGGTGAGGTTGAAAAGTACTTCAGGCGTCGTATCCGTCGTGTTGGTGGCATTGAGGGTGGCTCCTGTGCCGCCGGAGCCTGTGAACGCCTGAAAAACCGGCGCTGTGTCGTCGACAGTTATAGTAAGCAGGGAGGCGTTTGCAAGGTTGCGCGCTGAATCATTTGCCTCAAATCTCACTAGGAAAGTGCCATTTGCCCTTGCCGAGAGATTGAACCTGCCGATAGTATTGTTAGTGATTAATTTGCTGCCGTCATAGCTTAGGGTTCCTCCTGTGAATCCCACGTATACGCTGACGTTTATCTGGTCCGTTTCAGCATTGTCAGTCAGGTTGAACAGTATTTCAGGCGTGGTGTCCGTTGTATTGGTGGCGTTCGTGGTTGCTCCGGTGCCGGCGCTCACGTTTATGACAGACGGTGTGCGTCCCGTTGGCAAGCCTGGTTGAAATATTAACATATACAGCAGTGTTGTTCGTGATGTTGTATGATTGTCCCTCGACACCATCAACGGTGAGCGTGAAATTATAGACGGTGGTTATGTTGCCCGTGACATTTATCTTGAGTTCAGGCTGGACAAATGTGATATTGGAAGCGTTTACCGGGTCGCTTATGGTATAATAACTGAGGTTTCTTATTTCCTGCACCACCGTGATATTCATCAAAGCTGCCTGCGAAGGCGCCGCCATCGCGAAGACGAATGCAAAGAGCAACCCAATAAGTAAGAAATTTTTCCTAGCATGAGAACTCTTCAGAGAACCATCCATTATTATTTCATGTTTTGTCCTAGTATATATACTTTTTTATTGGCTGCAAGTAAGTTATCGCCTTTACCTGAAAGGGCCGAATTTGTCTTCCGTCCTTCTCAGGAACTCCCTCACAACTGAATCCATGTCGCCCTCGGGATATTTTCCGGTTGCGTCACTGAATGTTTTTTGGTATTCCGCGATTTCGTGCTGGCTCACCGAGCCGTCATGGTTTCTGTCAAGCCTTCTGTAGAATTCAGGGTATCTTTCTCTGCTATTCACAGTTGAAAAAAGGCTTATAAGGGGCTCTCATCTTTTAACTGTTTCGGCAGAATCTGATTATGTTCAAGGAATATGCGCATAGTATTATAGGAAAGATAGAGGAAAAGCTGGAATGGGCGGAGCTTGCGACGTTCGTGCCCAACAAGAAGACGCCGGTATACAACTGGTTCTACTACAAGGAAGGCTTCTCGAGGGAACTCGTGCTCAAGATACTGGACATGTTTCAGCATGACGTCTCGCTGCCTGTCCTTGACCCGTTCTGTGGTTCCGGCACGACTCTCCTTGCATGCAGGGAGCTTGGGATAGACTCCGTGGGCCTTGACGTGCTGCCTGTCTCGATTTTTGCGTCCTCGGTCAAGGCGAAGGACTACGACACGGCAACGGTAAGGGAGATATATTCCGGGTTCAGGAGGAAGTTCGAAAAGCTGCCTTCCGAATATCCGCCGCTTATGAAGCGGGCTTTCAGCAAATTCGCCCTCGAGGACATCGCATTTCTCATGAGGGACATAATGAAAATAGAAGACGAGAAGTACAGGGACTTCTTCATCCTCGCCCTGATAAACGCCTCCATCAGGTGCAGCTATGCCAGGAAAGACGGCGGCTCGCTGAAGATAAGGAAGCGCCAGGCGGCCCCGCTGAGGATAATGTTCAGGAACGTCGTGAAGAAGATGGCGAAGGACGTGAAGAGGCTCAGCTTCAGGGACTGCAGGACTGGCGTCGCACTGTGCGACGCAAGGAGGCTCGAGCTGGAGGACGAAAGTGTGGGTTCCATCATAACATCTCCCCCCTACCTGAACAACATAGACTACACGAAAGTTTATGCGATAGAGGAGTTCTTCATACGCCCGAAGGGACTGCCTCCAATGCGCTCTTATATCGGCTCAAGGATATCGGAGGATGGGTTCCTGGGGCTGCCCCAAGCCGCGGTATCGTATTTCAAGGACATGGAAAAGGTCCTTGGCGAACTGTATCGCGTCTGCGTCCCCGGCGCCAATGTCGCGCTTGTCGTCGGCAACGGCTATCTGCCGGGTAGCCGGAGGCTTCCCGGAGATCTTGGAGAACGCACGTTCTCCACAGACGTGAGTGGAGTCGTGGACAGCGACGTCGTCCTTGCGTATATGGCGGAGCAGCTCGGGTTTTCCCTGGAAAAGATAATCGTGCTCAACAAGAGGTTCGCGCTGGAGAACAGGAGCGAGAAGGTGGGCACATTGAGGGAAAGCCTTTTATGGTTAAGGAAATGATATTCATGAGTGAGTGATTAAATGAACAGGATTGTTTTTCTCGGGACAGGAGGCGGCCGCCACATGATGTTCTCCCAGCTCCGGAAGACCGGCGGCATGTACTTCGAGCTCGGTGATGATAAGAACGGCCTCAAATTCGTCATGGACCCCGGGCCAGGTTCTCTGGTGAACGCAAGGAGCGCGAAGCTAAAGGCGGAGGGCGTGGAGGGCGTCGTCCTGTCGCACCACCACATAGACCATTCCACCGACGCGAACGTGTGGCTTGACGGCCTTGAAAAGCCTTTTCTGATAGCCGAGGAACACTGCGTCATGGACAAGGCAGAGCTCGGGGAGAAAGATTACGATTATTATCCGTGCGTAAGCCCCTACCAGAGGAAAAGAGTCGGGAAGCTCCATGCGGTCAGGGACAGGGGCGTCGTGAAGATGAAAGGCATAAGGTTCGAGGCTGTGAAGTCAGAGCACTACGGGCCCACGGTGGGCTTCATAATTTCAACCGACAAATTCAGGATAGGCTGCACGTCGGACGGAAGGCATTATCCGGGCCAGGAAAGCCGGTACGAGGGCTGCAATATCCTCATAATGAACGTTCTGGTGCCGAAAGGAGTGGAGCCCGAGGAGAAAAAGCACATGAGCGTCGACGAGGCCATAAAATTCATACGGGGCATGAAGAAGAAGCCGAAGCTCGTCATACTGCAGCATTTCTCCCTGTGGATGCTCAGGGCGAACCTGTGGAAGCAGGAGAAGATAATGAAGGATGCCACAGGCGTCCAGGTGATACACGCCGACGACTTCATGCAGGTCGACATCGACAAGATTCTTTCAGGGAATGCCACTCAGGACGACCTATAATAGACTTCAAGATTTATGTCGTTCGGGTTTTACTGTCGTGTCGCATCTATAGTGCTACAAGGAAAGAAATAAGATATTATTTTCCTTGTGCACTATCTGCAAAAGACAGAGTCTTTTGAGATGTCAGAAAGCTATGCTTTCTGCAGATATGTGAAACCAGAATTCATGTTCGGATTCTTTTCTGGTTTCACTATAATTATTAAAACCTGAAATCCATTGTTATATTCATGGACATGCCATCAAGATGGGACAAGGAGATGGAGAAGGAAATCCGCCAGAAATGGAAGCTCTCGGGCGAATACGGTTTTGATGCAAAATCCCCGAAACCGACGTTCAGCATAGACACGCCGCCCCCTTACGTCAACACTCCTGTTCACATAGGCCATGCCGCGACGTACACGCTCATGGACATGTTCGCCCGCTTCCGGAGGATGACGGGATACAACGTCCTGTTCCCTCTGGGGCTCGACAGGAACGGGCTTCCTATAGAGATGGCGGCGGAGAAGAAGTTCAGCAAGCGCATGTCAGACGTCCCAAGGGAGGAGTTCGTCAGGATGTGCAGGCAGGTCCTGGAGGAAAGCAGCACTGAAAGCATGGATTCCTTCCTGCGCCTTGGCATAAGCTTCAACTCATGGGAACCCGGCGAAAAGCCGGGAAGCGTTTATTTCACGGATTCGTATGAGTACAGGGCCATGACGCAGGAGACGTTCATAGAGCTGTGGCACATGGGATACATCTACGAGGACACGCGAATCAACAACTACTGCCCCGGCTGCAGGACGAGCATAGCGGATGCCGAAATCGATTACAAGGACATGAATACCCTGTTCAACGAAGTCAAGTTCAGGGTCAAGGAAACCGGCGAGAATATCGTGATAGGGACGACACGGCCCGAACTCATCCCTTCATGCGGCATGGTGATATTCAACCCGGAGGACAAAAGGTATGCGGAACTCGACGGAAAGACCGCAATTACGCCGCTGTTCGGGAAGGAAGTCCCGCTCAAGGCCCATCCTTTCGCTGACATGGGGAAGGGCACGGGCCTTGCCATGATGTGCTCGGCAGGCGACCAGACGGACATAAGGTTCTTCAGGGAGATGCATCTTGAGCCCGTGATAAGCATAGGAACCGACGGAAGGATGAACGACAACGCCGGATTCCTCCGGAGCTTGAAAGTGGAAGAGGCAAGGACAAAGATGATTGAAGAATTGAAAAAGAACGGGCTTCTCGCCTCCAGCAAAGAAGTCGTCCACAGGACGCCGATATGCGAGCGCTCAAAGCATCCGGTCGAGTTCATAGAGATGAAGGAATTCTACATGAAGCAGACCGAACTGAAGGAAACCTTGAGGAGCGCTTCGGACGCCATAAGCTTCTATTCGCCAAAGAGCAGGCAAATCCTCCTTGACTGGCTCGACAGCGTGAGCATAGACTGGCCGATTTCCAGAAGGCGCTACTATGCGACCGAGATTCCGCTGTGGTACTGCAGCAACGGCCACGTGCTCGTGCCGGAGAAAGGCAGGTACTACACGCCATGGAAGGAAAAATGCCCGGTCGGCAGGTGCCCCGAGTGCGGTTCCGCTGACTTTAGGGGCGAGGAGCGGGTCTTCGACACGTGGTTCGACTCCTCTTCGTCGCCGCTCTACATACTAAAATGGCATTCGGACAGGGAGTTCTTCAACAGGCAGCATTCGTGCACTTTGAGGCCGCAGGGGAAGGAGATAGTGCGGACATGGCTTTACTACACGCTTCTGAAGTCTTACGTGCTGACGGACAGGATAATATTTGACGATGTCTGGATACATCACCACATAGTCGACGAGGCCGGAAAGAAGATGTCAAAGAGCGTCGGCAACGTAATAGACCCTCACAAAATCCTGGAAAAATACGGCGCCGAGCCGTTCAGGCTGTGGTGCGCCACGGAAGGAAATATTTCCGAAGGGGACCTGAAATGCTCGTTCGAGCGCATAGAGGGCGCTTCGAAGACGATAACGAAGCTGTGGAATGTATGCCGCTTCGTGTCGATGTTCGAGAGGACAGAGACGGCATCGCATCTTGAGGAGCTCGACAAGTGGATACTGAACGAGCTCAACCTGCTGGCCGATTTCTGCCGGCAGAGGTACGAAATATACGATTTTCATGAGCCTGCAACGAGGCTGAAGCATTTCCTGTGGGAGACCTTCGCCTCGCATTATATTGAGCTCGTGAAGAACCGGGCATACAACCAGGCCGGGGCCTTCACCAGGAAGCAGCAGGAATCGGCGCTCTATACATTACACTACTGCGTCGACGTGCTCCTGAAGCTCCTTGCCCCGATAGTGCCTTTCGTCACATACGAGCTTTATCTGAAAATGAGGGGTGACGACATCCACAAAGAGAAGTTCCCGGAGCCGAATGTGCTGTATGAAGTGCCGTTCTCATCCAAGGACGTGGAAGAGCTGAACAGCGCCGTGTGGAAGGCGAAGAAAGATGCGGGACTTTCGCTGAAAGCCAAGGTTAGCAGGCTCGTCATGCCAGAGAACCTGAAGGGCGTGGAGAAGGACATAGTGTACACGCATGGCGTGGAAAGGCCGGATTACGGCGAGTTGAAGGTGGAGCTGTGAAGCATAATGGGATTTGAATACAGATGGCAAGACAGTGAAGCAAATTTCGGGCGTCCTGTGAACAAGGAAACGGACGGCGGAACGCACATCACCTTTGACATTCTGCTGAAGAAAGGGAACAAATATATCGCATTAAGAAGGAAAAACATCCCGGGCCATGAGAACCCGCCTGAAATAAAAGATCATCCGGAAGGTCTTCTTTTTCTTTGTCATAACCTTATCAGATACGGCGAATCCGTGGAGCAGTGCGTAAAAAGAATCGTCAAGGAGCAGTCAGAGGTAAATGTCACGGACTATAAGGTAGTGGATTTGAGAACGGTTCTCATGGAAGAGTCTGGCGGGAAGAAGATAAGACAGTGGTCTGTCATCCCTTTTATTATTGCTGAAGTCGATAAGATTCCGGAACCCGGAAACCGCGGGAGCCCTGTCAGCGAAGTCGTAACATTCGGCAAAGACAGCGTTCCGGATGATTTCGCGTGGGGTAAGGCTGGTTTGATTAGAAAAATTCTCGAAAGAATTTCGGTATAGAGCTTTAAATTCGCTCCTTTCCAATTATTCATTAATGTCCCTAAAGTTGTGACAATCTGGTTCTTGGACTTGAATAGGTGTTGAAATGAGCGAAATCGCGCTGAAAAAACTCGTTAAGCAGCTTGGAAGCATCAGGGGCAGGCATACCGAGCTCGTCACGGTGTATGTGCCGGCCGGCTACAGCCTCCATGAGGTAAGCACCCAGCTGAAGAGCGAGCAGGGCACGGCCGAGAACATCAAGTCGAAACCCGTCCGCAAAAATGTCGTTTCGTCGCTTGAGAAGATAATAAGGCACATTCAGCTGTACAAGAAGACGCCTGAGCACGGCCTGGCGCTTTTCTGCGGCAACGTGTCGGAGAAGGAAGGCGCCGCCGACATACAGCTTTTTCCCGTTGAGCCGCCCGAGCCCATAAAGACAAAACTTTACTGGTGCGACCAGAAGTTCGTCCTTGAGCCGCTCGAGGAGATGATAAAGGAGAAGGAGGTCTACGGCATAATATGCCTCGACAAGAGCGAGGCCGACATAGCAATACTCAGCGGGAAGAAAATCCTGCCGATGGTCCATTTCGATTCCATAGTGCCGGGGAAAAGTCGTGCTGGAGGACAGAGCAGTCTTCGTTTCGCCCGCGTCCGCGAGGGCATGCTCCAGGACTGGCTCAAGAAGGTGGCCGAGGCTGCGAACAAGCTCTTCGGGGAGCACAAGGAAGTCATAGGCATAATAATATCAGGCTCCGGGCCGGTGAAAGAATTTTTCATCCGTGACAATTACATGCATGCCGAAGTGAGCCAACGCGTCATCGGGACTGTCGACACCAGCTATACGGGCGAATTCGGCCTCCATGAAACGGTGGAGAAAAGCGGGGACCTCCTGAAGGAAAGCTCTGTAATAAAGGAGAAGAAGCTTCTCCAGAGGTTCTTTGACGAGCTGCACAAGCCGCACGGCCTCGTCGCCTACGGTGTGAGGGAAGTCATAAACGCATTGGAGATGGGGGCCGTCGATACCGTCATTGTAAGCGAGGGCCTCGACATGAAGGAAGTTGAATACGAATGCTCCCAGCACGGCCTCCAGAAGAAGTTCGTCTTCTCCGACAGGAAGGCGCAGAAGTGCGAGCAGTGCCAGCAGACGATGAAGGTGCTGGGCGAGCGCGAGGTTATAGAGTCCTTCGAGGAAAAGGTGAAGGGATTCGGCACCAGGCTCGAAACCGTGTCATCCGACACCCGTGAGGGCCAGCAGTTCTTATATCTGGGCGGCGTCGGCGCGTTGTTGAGGTATAATATCTGATGAGTGATAAGTTTAATGAAGCCCAGAGATTATGTTCCTGGTTTGCAAGAGTCAGTTGTCATAATAATCATTGGAATTCTGTACCTGCCGCTTCTCGTATACGTTGCGATAGCAAATATCATTGACTACAGGATTTTGAAGAGATACTATTGTAGGAAGCGCAAATGGGGCCTTAATATTTGCTGCGGCAACACAGATGGCGGCCGCATCAATGCTGACATAGTCGGAAGAAACGTGCCGAATTTTGTTCTGCTCAAGGATATATACAAACTGCTGTTCAAGGACAAGGAATTTGAAAACGTCATATGCTCTCACACAATGGAGCATACAGAAGATCCTGATAAATTTTATGAAGAACTAAGAAGGGTGTCAAGGAATGTCACATTGCTAGTGCCGCCAATATGGGATGTCGGCTGCATTGGGTGCTTCCAGCAGCATAAATGGCAGTTCTTGACGTTCAGGACAAAACACGTCAATAGTCTCCCGAACAAATTCAAGCTGCCTTACTGGGGATACCAGAAAAGATTCGGGCAGTCCATAAGGGGCTAGGCATCCTGTTCATTTCTTCACCGCAAAGAGCCACCTGTCGGCCTCCTTCAGGCTGCGGTTGCCCTTCCATATTTTCGTGAAATGCCGTGTGGTATACGAATGCCCTGGTCCGAACCACGGATCGTAAAGATGTATATGCCTTGCTCCTATCTTCCTCACGACAGCGTAGTGGTATTCCCTCTCCTTTCTGATGAAATAGCAGACTATGACCACGTATCCCTGTTTTATGAGATTTCTCAGTTCCTTTACTGAAGCCTCGCCGGCAGACTTGTAGCGCAATTTGTATTTTTTTGCAACGAGAGGGAAGTTCTTGTTAAGCGTTCCATGTACGTTGTCCGTTTTCAGGAGCCTCGCCAGACTTTTCTCGGGTTTTTTTATTCCAAGAAGTCCCAGCACCATCCTCATGCACGCGGGGCCGCATGTGTCCTTCGTTTCCTGCCTGTGGTACTTCATTATAAGAAATGTGCAGCTATGGTTAAAATGCTATATTCTGTAAGCCTTTCTCGCGTTCTCCTCTGTCTTTTTCAGGACGTCTTCCTTCGGCATCCCAAGTATCCCGCCAATCTTCTTCGCGCTCTCGTGGATGTTCCACGGGACATTCTCCTGCCCTTTTTCGTCAGGGAACGGACTGCACCACGGCGCGTCCGTCTCAAGAAGCACGCTTCCAATAGGCGTTTTCTGTATCAGCATTTCATATTTCTTGCTCTTGCATATCACTGTGTTGTAGGCTATCCAATAACCAAGCTCCAAGGCGTCTTTCAGTTCCTGCTCGGTGCCCGAGAAGAAATGTAATATAGAGCCTCTGCAGTCCTCTCCTGTCAGAATTCTTATCACGTCATGGACTGCATTGTCACCCCTGCTGTGCACGACAAGTGGCAGCTTCAGCTCTTTTGACAATTCTATGAACTGTCGGAATATTTCCTCGTCATTTTCCTGCTCCTCCTTCTTCTTATGCCATATGTAGTCGACGCCGACCTCGCCTATCGCAGAGAGTTTTTTCCTGCTGGAAAATATGAACTGTATGTAGTCGTCGAGCGCCTTCGGCGGATATTTATCCGCGCTTTCCGGATGCAGGCCAAGGGCTCCGAAGACGAACTTGCCGTCTATCAAGCCGAGCGTTTTCTTCGCATCCTCTATGTCGGCGCATATCGTGACGATGCCGTTGATGTGCTTCTTCGCCTCTTCCGCCGTTCCGTCCGGCATCTTCTCCAGGTGGCAGTGGGAGTCCATTCCGTGCATATCTAATGAATCATAGAACAGTTTATAAAAGTTGGCGCTCTCATTTATCCATGCAAATCCCATCCACTCCCACCCGAAGGGATATAGACAGGCTGTTTCACGGCGGAGAATTCGACAGGATAGGGGATTTGCCGGGCGTTATGCTGTATGAAAAAAGGGATGTGGAGGCGGACGCGAGAAACTGCTTTTTCGGCGACAGGTACTTCTTTGAAGCGGAATTCTGGGAAAGGTACGGACCGGTGAAAGGGCTTGAAGGGCATGAAGAGGCCGCCGAGCCCGAGGAAGGCGATGTAGTGATATATGTGAACATGGCGACCGGGCAGAATGTCGGGATTTATGTCGGCGACGGGAGAGTGAGGCTGAAGTGGGGCTTCGGCCACGTCTATGAACATGATTTGGGAAGCGTGCCGTCAATATACGGGAACGAAGTCAGGTTCTTCAGGCGTCGGCTTTAAATACTATAGCTATCTATAGAATACTATGGTAACGTCTATACAAATAAGTGAAAATCTTCAGCAGAGCCTGAAGAAAAGAAAGCTATACGAAAACGAAAGCTATGAAGAGGTGATATGGGACTTGATAGAGGATTCTATGGAGCTTTCCGAAGAGACAAAAAGAAACATACTAGATTCAGAAAAACAGGCCAAAGAAGGTAAAACAAAATCCCTTGAACAAATAAAGAAGGAACTCGGCTTATGATGTATAAGATACAATTTACCTCAAAATCAGAAGACCAATTAAAAAAACTCGATAGAAGTGTTCAAGAACGCATACTGGTCGTTTTGGAGAGGGTCAAAACAAGGCCGTATGATTTTGTGAAAAAGCTTTCTGGTTATAAATATTTCAGGCTTCGTGTCGGGGATTACAGGATTATTATAGACATAAATAACGAAATAATGACGATATTGATCATAGAGATTGGTCACAGGAAGAATATCTATAAGTGACCTATTCCACGAGCGGCACGAAAGCGAAGTAACCTTTCATCTCCTTTAGGAATTTGTTTTTGTTGCGTCTTTCCACAAGATACATCTCGTCGCCTACGGGCAGCACGGCCATGCCGCCTTCCTTCAGGTGGCCGAGGAGGGCTTCAGGCATCTTTTTTGCCGAGGCTGTGAGAATTATCCTGTCGAACTTGCCGTCATCTGCAAAGGAACGGAGTTCCTTTGAGATGTTAGAGGAAGTCAAAGAATTCCTCTCAACATAGCCTTTCGAGCCGTCCGCATGGACTACCTTGACATTTCCGTATCTTTCAAGATTCTTTCTTGCGAATTCGTAAAGCCTTTTCCGGACTTCGCACGTGACGACACCGCCTTCCGGGCCGGCAAGGACGGATAATATTGCAGCCTGGTAGCCGCTTCCGGCGCCGACCTCAAGCACTTTGTGGCCCGCTCTTACGTCCAGCCATTCTGTCATCAGCGCGACAGTTAATGGTTGTGATATGGTCTGGCCTTCATGGAGAAGAAGGGGGTAGTTGCAGTATGCCTTGTCGGCGTCCTCGGGCAGGACGAAGTCCTCCCTGGGCACCTTCTTCATGGCGTTTATTACTCCTTCACGGACGCCCTGCAGGAGCAGTTCCCTGAAAAGCTCGTCTTTCTGCATGACATTATTTAGTGGAAAAGGAAAAAAACCTATCCAAGCTTCGAGTCTATGTCCTTCAGCGTTGATTCAACGTTGTCAATGCTGGTGCTGACATCCGTCACGGTCTTCTGCACGTCTTCCTGCGACTTCACGTCGCCAAGCTGTGTCTGCGAAGTGCAGCCGCTGACAAAGACCATCGACGCCATAACCAAGAATACCAATATCATCGCTTTCTTGTTCATATATTTCACCTACCCCTGTCCGCCGCCTGAAGCCACTGTTTGCTGGGATGTGGGCTCAGTCTGTTGGATCGGCTGTGCGCCGCCATAATACTGCTGAGGCTGACCACCATACTGCTGCTGTCCCTGGGCCCCGCCTTCATATCTTCCATAGTCTTGTTCAATAAACTGCTGGACAGGCTGGTTGAATCCGCCATGCCCATACTGCTGCTGTGGAAACTGTTGTTGTCCGAAGTCCTGCTGCCCTCCAAATTGCTGCTGGCCATATTGCTGAACCGGCTGGTTAAAATCCTGTTGTCCTTTAAACTGTTGCTGTCCCTGGAAGCCGCCTTGGTCAAATTGCTGTCCTCTCTGCTGGAATTGCTGCGGCCCTCCATATGATTGGACGGGCTGCTGCTTCTGGTTTTCCCATTTCCTCAGCAGGAATTTCCTGCACTGCGCGTCCGTGAGGCCCTTGCATTCTGAAGGGGGCCCGAGATTTTTTTGTATGTAGTCAACACATTCTTCGTCGCTCATGTCCGTAAATTCGCACTGCTCTGGACGTATCGTCTGTTGCGGCCTGTAGCCCTGCTGCTGGAAGCTCTGGCCTTCAAATCCCTGGTCAAACCTTTGCTGTCCGAAACCGCCTTTGCCCGAAGCAAGCATCTCAAGGCCCTGCTTCGCCTCAGGCGGCAGGTATTGCCCGAGATTCTCGAGGCATTCCTTCGCTTCCGTCTGTCCTCTGCCGCAGTAATCCCTGCACTCATCGCCGCTGCACTTGCCAGGAACTCCCGGTGCATTCTCGCCGTTCGGCCCGAATTGTTCCATGAGCTTGACCATGGAGCCCTCACAGAAAGGCATTATGTCCTCAGGACCTTTCATGCCAAGGGCGTAATTCTTTATCTTGCATGTCATTTCATAAGGCGGATTCACTCCCTGTATCACGCCCGCTGGAGGCCCTTTCCCTTCCTTCATCCTTGCCTTCAGTATGCAGTTGTCGCCATCAAGACCGGCTATACTGACCGTGACCTCTCTGTCGGGCTCGAATGTTATTGGTTTGCACAACCTGAACGCCTCATCAAAGCACCCGCCGTCTGTGCCGCAGTCATTTTCGGATTTTTCAGATGTGGCTGAGAAGCCTTCAACGTCTTCATTGCTGCTGAGCATAACGTAGAGTATGTCCTTTATCATCACATCTTTGAGGTATTTCAGGTCGCGTTTTATCTCGAGCATGTCGTCTTCAGTGAGCGAGTCAATTTTGCTTCGTATCTTGTCCTTTATTCCACTAGACTCTTCCTTTGCAGAAACAAACATGTCCGAGACGCGCCTGAATCTCCCTTCGTCCGCAGAGCCCGTTGATTTGTAGTATTCGGCTATGTCATTGGTCTGCTTTGCAAGCTTGTCAAGCTCCACATTGAGGGACTCAAGCTTGAACGCAAGGGAAAGAAGCTCGGAGCTTTCAAGTATCCTTGAAGATCTTTCAACATAAACGTTGGACGCATCTCCGGGAGCTACGCACCTTGAGAACTGTACGCAGCCATTCTGGTTTCTCTGCACTATAAGCTCGCCGCCCTTCTCGCCGCACATCTGGTAAGCCTCAGGCGGCACGTCCCTTGGGCATGAATATTGGCCTTGGTCGCTTGAAGCACATTCTATGATTTCCCGGCATCCCTCGAAGCGGTTTCTTATTCCCTGGAATCCCTTTGCCAGGCATTCGCTGTTTATCTTTTCCTTTTCCTGCGATGAAACATGCGGGCACTGCTCCTCTCTCCTTTCCTCGACGCACCTCGCAATCTGGCATCCTCCTTCGAACACTATCGCGCCTCTCAGGCCGAGGGAACCGCACTTGTTCATTTCAGCATCTATCTGCTCCTTCTGAGGGCACTGGTTGTAGCCGCTGAACGGGTTCGATACTTCGTTGCCAAACTGACACGAGAATTGTTCGCACCCGGAAGGGTCTTTCTTGAAGACCGGAATGCCTTTCTGGTCGACGCATTTGAGCCTCACTTCCTGCGAAATTTCTGGGCATGTCCTCTTGGATTCGCACACGACTCTCACGAAGCCTTTGTCATCTTTTTCCTGATGGCATCCCTGAGGCAGGTTCTGGACAGGGCACTGGTCGCAGAACGTGCGCCCGTCGGCATCCTGCTTGCACTGTATCTGCGAGCCGTCGGGGCATGTCTGTGTCGTTCGCGTCTGCACGCTGCCGCTGCAGTCGGAAGAGCATGTATTCGGGTTCTCGCCTATGTCGCACCTGCCGTCGCCGCAGAACGGCGCCTGGAACCTGTCGCAGCTGTCAACGCGGCTCCATCCCGGAGGCAGGCATGAATTGGGGAAATTCTGGCAGTTTCCGGCCCCGTCCCTGGCAGATATCGTCCCTGGAACGCATTGCTGGTTTACGTTGGTAGATGTCCTGCATTCGTAGCCGACAACGCAGCCGTTGTTGTCAAACCTGTTTTCCAGGAAGCCATTGCATGCCGGGGGTGAAGGGGCTGCAGGACATGAGGTCTGGGGTCGTGAAGAATCTTTGCATTCATAACCTGTTATACACCTGTTCGAATCGTATTTTGTATCTAAAAACTGCTCCTTTCCGCATGCAGGAGCCGAAGGCGCTGCGGGGCACGAAGTCGTCGCAGTTGATGTATTCGATGAGGAGCCTGTGGAAGTTGAAGTCTGTTTTGGCGTGCTGAAGCATCCATTGTCATACCAGTATTTTCCTGAATTGGTGCAGCAATCATAATCGGAACCGGCTGCGCAGTTTCCTGGGCATATGCCATCGGATGTCACAGAACATGTCGCTGGAGCAGGAGCGCTGGCGTCATAACATCCGTATCCTGAATACCACTTCTTGCCGGCATTCGTGCAGCAGTCAGCGTCAGAGCCAGCTGCGCATCCTGACGGGCAGACGCCGTCCGAAGTCGTTGAACATGCCTGAACCTGTTCATGGCCGGCGCATGAAGGCGTGCACGCCTGGCATGAACGCGAAGCCTCGTCGCAGCTCTGCTGGCATGTCGCGACGAAGCCGTCGGCGCACGTCTGCGAGCTTTGACCACAGCTTGCTGTCGGGCAATAGGGTTGCTGCGTTCCGTTGTCCTGGGCAACGGCAATAGATGTAAGTATTGCAACTGCAAGAATTACGTATGCAGCACGCATTATAAATCAATGTCAGAAGGCGATATATAAAGTTAATTCAGGCCGGATTCTATCTCCTCAAGCCTCTTCATTATCCCGTCGAAGTCCACGAGATTGGAATTGTTCTTCGCGACCTCCAGCTCATCGGATATCATGTCCAGAGAGAGCTTGTGGTGGGAAGTGCCGCGCTTCTTGTCGAAGAGGTACAGCACGTCAAGGTACTTTTTCCTGGCATCGTCGAACGTGGCCATGCGTAATTATTGCTCCGGAAGGTATAAATTTTTAGCTGATGTCCCTGTGGGTCTCGTACATGAAGCCGGCGTCCCTGTTGCGTCTCTTCAATGCCTTCGAAGCCGCCTTGTGTATGTAGGCTGAGGTGACGCATTTCCTGGAGCCCGCGCTCTTTTTCACCTCTGACGTCACGCTCCTGGCTATCTTCGCGCATTCCTTCGTCTTCAGGTGCGCGCTCTTGCACGCGCAGTAGCAGCTCCTGTAGAGCTTCCTCTCGCTGAACCTCTCTTCATGTCCCTTTCTTTTCACAACGCATTTCATAATTTTCATAATATCATCCCAGGTTTATCGAGCCGTTCGCCATCAGTATAAGGAGCCATGACAGGAACACGAGCAGTATGCCCGTGGCCAGCCTCATATACGACCTGTTTGCATGCTTCCACTTCTTTATCGTGGTTATCTTCATCCCTCCGGCCACCAGGAGCAGTATGACGATGAGCGGCAGGACAAAGATAATGTTGTACACCACCAGCAGGGCAAATGCCATGAGGTTGAAGTTCTGGGCGAGCATAAGAGTTATCGCCAGGTAAGGGCCTCCTGTGCACGGAAGCTCCACGGCTGACACGAAAGCGCCCAGGAGCATGACACCGGCCACGCTTATGTTCTGCAGCCTCTTGTGTATCGCCTTGGCCATCTTGGGCGATATGGCAAGGCTGAATCCTCTGCCATACCAGAAATACTCCTTTATTTCCACTATCCCCATGCCGGCTATCAGGACACCCACTATTATTGATATGTATTGCGTCACCACGAGGGGTATTGCGGTCAGGAAAGTTATCAGGCCGAGGCCTGCAACAAGATAAGTGATGAACACCGCGAATACGTATGCAAACCCGAGGACAAGCATCCTGCCCCTTCTCTTGGAATTGGCGACCATCGTGGATATGAGAAGTATGAGCACCCCTATGGCGCAGGGGTTTATGGAATCGATTGCCGCAGTAAACAGTACGGTTCCTATCGCCGGCAAAGCTGCTTCAACTGCCATTTTCAAAACACCTTTTCATCTAATCACCAAACGTTATGTTTATGAAATTCCCCGGCGGCACCGTGCTGTAAGGCGCCAGTATGAATTTGTCGAAATCGAAGTTCTCCTCGCCGTCAATGAAGAGCCTCAGCCTTCCCGGCGCGCCGTTGCACAGGTCCCCGTTCCTTGCCTCCACTGCTGAATCATCGGCCAGCGCTATTTTCATATATTCGTTCGTCAGGCTGCCTCCTGTCGCCTCGAAGAACCTGCCGAGGGACACGTCCTCCAGCTTCATCACCACTCCCTCTACGTGTATCCTGTCGTCGTTGTGGTGATGGAAAGCCGAAGTTCCGACTTTATTCTCAAGGCCTTCAGATTCCTGCAGTTCCATCCTCTCCCCGCATATCCATATCTCATAGTCCGCGTGCCAGTGGACAGGCCCGCCTGTCGCAGAAAGATAATTGGCGCTTATGGTATTGACAGCTATGAATCCGGTGGCCGCTATTATTACGCCGGCCATGAAAACGAATATCGCCTTCCTGTGGAGCCTTTTCAGCCTCTTTCCCGCAGCCACGGACAGGACAGAAGATGCTACCAGAAGGCCAAGTCCCGCTTCCGCGGCAATTATGTTGTAGTCCACCGATTCGTGCACAAAGCATGAATCGCCGTAGCATTCCTCATGCTCTTCCACTTCTTCGCCGAGATGGGCAAAGGAAACGGCTGCCAGAAACACAAGCGCCAGCATAAAGTATTTCATTATAAAGATACTTCACGGAAACGGTATATATACGTTAGAGATTCAGCAGAACTCGCAAACGTTCTTTTTCTTCTTGGTTTTCTTCGGCGGCATTATTACTTTCTGCACGGGCAGGAATAAAAAGTTTTCACACGGACTCCCATGCGTCGGCGAACCTGTCGACTATCTCGTCAAGGAAGCTGTTCTTGTGGATTATTATGTACTTGACGATTTTTTCCGGCTCTTTCACGCGGTATATGCGGAATCTCCCCTTCTTCGTCTGGGCTATCACGCCCTTTTCCTCGAGGTTTTTCAGGTACCATGAAAGCGTCGAGTTTGACACGCCGAGGTATTCCGCCATCCTGGTCGGGAGCGACCTCTTGTTCTCTATGAGATAGATGAGTATGTGCCTTATCTTGTCGTTTCTCAGGAGGGATAGTATCTGCTTCTCCTCGGCGTCAAAGTTCTTCGTAACGGGGTAATACCTGAGATACTTCCCCTCCTTTTCGGTCCTCAGGAGCCCGTTCTTGTGGAGGAAATGGAGATGGTAGTCGAGGGAACCCGTGGCGATGACGACTCTCCTCTGTATCTCGCGAAAATGGATGCCAGGGGAGCCGTCTATGCAGTCGTATATCCTTCTCCTTATCTCCAGGTTAAGGAACCTTTCTGGATTTTCCATTTCACGCAACTCACTTCTTTTTCCTGGCCGCCCCCTGCTCCGCCGCAGGCTCGTTCCTGAAAAGAAGAACGGACGAGAATATCAGGAGGACCAGAAGCTCCATTCCCTGGGTCAGCACGCCCAGAAGATAATAGCCTCCTATGAAGTGGTTGAAAATCACGTCGGACACGCTTTTCAGGGTGAATATGAAGAATGCCATGGAGACCATGAAAAGCTTCTGGCTCTTTCTTCTGTTGAAGGACAGTGTCGAGATGAGTATATCGGGATAAGATTTTTCATTGACTCACCTGATAATCAATCGTTTCCGAAGGATTTAAGTTTTTCCCAGTGGTCGGAACAGAACGAGGCGCACACATCCCCCATGCACTTTGTCATGGCAGGGGCGGAATTGCACACTATGCACCGCATGATAAGAAGTGGGTATGCCCTATAAATACAGTTTTTGGTACAATCATAACATCCTCGGCGGAATACTTTGGCCCTAAAAAGCATCAGTTTTAGTCATAATTATACTCTTTGCAGAGAATCAAACTTCCTTTCTCGCATCGCCTTCGTATATGTACGTTTTGCCCGGAACTTCGTCCTTCGTTTTCTTGTGGGAGCCGTCACAAAGGGGCTTGTTCCTGCTGATGCCGCACATGCACACCCACACGGAGTCGCCATGCTCTGTCTTTATCTCCTTCGGCCCTGTTTCATCGTGCATGACAAGTCTCATCATGACACCTTATTTCTTCAGAAGAATTGCGTTTATGACGCCGTCCTGGCCCGGCCTCGATGTAACGCGCGCATTCCCCAGCTCGGTCTGTATTACCGCGCCCTTGGTTATTATGTTACGCCTCACATACTGGGGGTCGGCCTTGTTCTCGAGAACCGTCACTATCTTCGCCTTCTTGTATTTCCCGGAATCAAGGACATTCGCGACGTTGGCCGCTATAAGCGATATCTTCATGTTGCCGCCCATGGTCCGCAGCTTGCGCTTCCTCGTCTCGGCCACATGCACGGGTACGAAGTCCATCCCGCGCTGGTATCGCTTCTTCTTCATGTGCCTCCTCAGGAGGCCTCCCGTGACCTTTCTTCCGGACTTTATCTGCCATTTCGTCATCTGTTTCCCTCATCTTCTTGTCGCATGCATGTTTAAAAAACCATTGGCGGGCTCGGAATTGCGTATATAAAAGTATGCGTTCTAATAAGACTATTTCAGTCTTTGAAGGAATTTGGAGGGTTTTCAATGGAACGACCGATAGACGTATTGAACAATGCAAAAGGGAAGAGGGTCCTGATAAAGCTCAAGAAAGGGGCCGAGATATCAGGTATATTACAGGCAATGGACCTGCATCTCAACATGTGGCTTGAGAGCGCCGAGCAGAACAGCGACGGCGAGAAGACCAGGCTCGGCACCCTGCTTGTCCGCGGCGACAACATACTTTATGTTTCTCCTGAGAAAAGTGAGTAGAGATGTCAAAGGGTACTCCTTCATTCGGAAAGCACAACAAGGTAGTCCATATACGCTGCCGAAGGTGCGGCCGGCATTCCTACCACAAGCGCCTGGAGAAGTGCAGCGCGTGCGGTTTTCCCAGGCCTAAGATGAGGAAGGAAAGCTGGAGATGGAAGCATGCAAACAGCCGGAACCGCAGGACCATCCCCGGAAAACACCAGAAGGTCAAGACGGTGTACATGGGAAGGAAGACGAAGTAATTAATTTATTTCTTTGGGGTTCCTGCAAAAACCTCTTTAAGGGTTTTTGAGGTCTCAAAGAGCTTTGCTCTTTGCAGACACCAAGACTTTTCTTTATAGTGAAGCAAATAAAGAATCCCGATATGCTTATTTGCTTCACATATGCTCAAAAAGCGAAGCTTTTTGGCATCTCGGAAGACTTTGTCTTCCGCAG